>JAGVUR010000016.1 GCA_019136135.1 Verrucomicrobiota bacterium | reverse complement strand
ACCCCGACCACCCGAGGTGACCCCGACCACCCGAGGTGACCCCGACCACCCGAGGTGACCCCGACCACCCGAGGTGACCCCGACCACCCGAGGTGACCCCGACCACCCGAGGTGCTCCCATACCACCTAAGGTGCCTCCGACCACCCAAGGTGCCTCCGACCACCCAAGGTGACCAAACACCACCTAAGGTGCCTCCGACCACCCAAGGTGCTCCCATGCCACCCAAGGTGCTCCCATGCCACCCAAGGTGCTCCCGACCACCCAAGGTGCTTCCGACCACCCAAGGTGCTGTCCGACCTGTCAGACCCTGTCAGACCCTGTCAGACCCAGTCCGACCAGTCCGACCAGTCCGACCAGTCCGACCAGTCCGACCTGTCAGACCCAGTCCGACCCGTCCGACCCGTCCGACCCGTCCGACCCGTCCGACCCAGTCAAACCCAGTCAGACATGTCCCAATTTTCTCCAAACCAGCCAGAAAAAGGCATGTCACATCCCTTTTGAGTACGAAATCGGTGAATTTTCGCCTTGGTTTTTTATTGTTTTTGTGGACAAGATGCAAGGAATGGCGGGCGATGCTATATTCTTTTTGGGATATCCCCATTGCTGAAATCATGTAGCTGAGAATATCAATTCAAAAAAGGAGCACGAGATGGGCGAACGCTTGTACAATGGCATTGAGTTGAATGATGAATGGCCTCCACGGAACATTCCGGCAGACCGCAATCAAGCCATGAGGGTACCCTACCTGGAACGTAAACCAGAGGTGATTGACATCGACCTTGGACGGCAACTCTTCGTTGACGATTTCCTGGTGGCAAACACCAACTTGACGTTTCATTACCATCAGCCTGTAAAATGCCCGATGAACCCATTGTTCTTTCCTGAAAAACCATGGGAAATATCCGAACTCTACGGCCCAACCTGCATCCCAAAATGTGGCGGAATATGGTATGACGACCTGGATGGACTCTTTAAAATGTGGTACCTGTCAAGCTATACGGGAAACGAAGCGTACGCGATCAGCAAGGATGGATTGCATTGGGAAAGACCAGAACTCGATATCGTACCGGGAACAAACCTGCTCTTTCCAGAAGGAAGCATCAGGCCGGATTCGGGAACGGCATGGATCGATTTCGAATGCGAAAACCCCGAACAAAGGTATAAGCTGCTGATTCGAGAAGTCGATACAGTCATGCATAAACAGGGCAGTAGAGGCGCCCGAATGATGACGTCAAGGGACGGAATCCATTGGTCAAAACCAGTGCTGACATCCGATATGGACGACAGAAGCACCATGTTCAAAAATAGATTCCGGGGAAAATGGATCCAGAGCATTCGAGGGTACCTGGGAACAATCGGACGATGCAGATATTATTGGGAGCACTCCGACTTCCTGGCCTCAGGCAATTGGTCGAATCCGCCATTCTGGGCATGCGCCGACTGCTTTGACCAGGGCAATGAGCTGAATGCCCAATTGTACAACTTGGACGCCAACTCCTACGAAAGCCTGATGGTCGGGTTCTACCAGATATTCAGAGGTCCCGAGAACCACGTCGGACAGGCAACGGGGCAACCCAAGTTGACTGAACTGGTCCTGGCAACCTCGCGTGACGGCTTCCACTGGCATCGCCCGGATCGCCGCTCGTTCATCGGAGCCAATCGCCGTCCTGGCTTCTGGGACAACGGATACGTGGAAGCAACTGGAGGAATCCTCTTAGTCGTCGGAGATGAATTGTGGATCTACTACAGCGCCTACGGTGGCGACGAGACCTGCGCCAACATGCCAGATTGGTGTCGCGACGGCATGTACTCCAATGGCGCGGTCGGCTTGGCAAAACTTCGTCGCGACGGCTTTGCGTCCTTGCACAGCTCATGGCATGGCGGCTATGTTCGAACCAGGAACGTGCGTTTCAGCGGCGGTCATTTCTTCGTGAACGCCAATACGGTCGGGACGAGATTGACCGTAGCGGTGATGGATGAATCGGGGAAAATCATCCCGGGCTTCGAGCACGAAAACTGCACGGGCTTCCTGGGCAACAGCGTCAAGGCGCCAATCGCATGGAAGACAGCCGACCTAGCGACGCTGGCAGGACGCGTCGTTCAGTTCGACATCAGGTTGAACCGAGGCGACCTCTATGCATTCTGGGTAAGCCAACGGTCGACCGGCGAATCAGGAGGCTATCTTGCGGCTGGAGGACCAGGCTATAAAAATGCCTGTGACAAGTAGCCTCCCACCAATTCCATCAAGGTTTTCATTGGTGCTTGTGAATCGTGCTTCCGATTTGGAGTCGGAGATTATGGAGAACCATGGGATTGGGTAGCAGTTGGAGCGATTTTCGCCCGCCGGCATTGGGGATGTTCAGCAGCTTTTTGACGTCTTCAAGCAGCTGGGTGGCATCCTTGTCCTGGGTCTTTTCGGCGATTTTCTGAAGGATGATGATGTAGGAATGGTCCTCGATGCCGTCTCTCAAGGCTTCGGTACGGACGGAAGCGACCGGCCCATCATGCCCGATAAGGTTTCCAGGATAGAAAATGTAGCCATCTCCATTGGGATATCGGATCCGCTGGCTTTTGCCTGGGGCGCCCGACTGGAAATGCGGCTTGTGGATCCCCCACTCGAATGGGTTGAGCGTCAGCCAGTCCGCGCCCCAAAATTCGTATCCGAGTGCATTGTACTTCCATGCGTAAAGCGGGAGGAGTCGTTCAATGGCGTTGTATGGTGTATCGAGGCACTGCTGTCCATCCGTAGTAATCAGGAGTTCAGCCCCTGAGTTCTTGATGAGCTCCAGCTCTTTTACGGAGACTTGCCCCTGCACGCCGATGCCCCATATATCAAGTTTTCCCAGCCATTCAGGTACGTAGCACCATGTCGAGGAATAGATTTTGACGGTTGGCCAGGCTTCGTGGCACATGTCGCAAAGCGCGACCATCTGCTTGATGATGTCCTTGTTTCGGAATGCCGGTTCATCGGAAATGTAGAGGATAAACCTATCTTCCCAGCCTTTTTCCCTGATATGCGACATCATCAGCTTCAGTGCTTCCTGGCAGACTTTTTTGTATTCCGGGGTAAGCACTGCTCTGTCGCATCCTTCGTGCGGATAATTGCCTGGATAGGGTTTGATACCCAGGAATGGCTTCGGCAGATGTCCCCAGCCGAAATGCTCTCGGAAAAGCGGTAGATATGCGATTGGGATGTTCCATTCTTCGAACCAGATTTTTGCGGTTTTATCGAAAGCTTCGAAATCCGCGTTGACCTTGCCATCCTTCATGTAGAAATGTGGCTTTGCCGGGATTTCATCTAGGCTGAGGCGTGATTTCGCCAGGAATTCTGCTCCATCCATTTGGGTGTAGGTCTTCAGCTCCTTGCCTTTTCCGTAGCGATCGTCGAAGATCGCTGTTGTTTCCGGTTGGTCTGGCAGGGTGAAGTCCCAGACTTGGATTTCATATGGGATTTTACGCAAAACCTCGTTGCCGTTGCTGATCGTAACGAAGCCGCCGTACTTGCCTGGAATGGCATCTTTTGGTGCATTAAAGCGGACATGGAGGGTTGTGGTTTCCCGCGATTTCAAGTTGAAGACGTTGGTGGGGATGATCGGATCGGGATACATGATCGGGCACTGCCCTTCGGGAACACAAATCGCATAGACCGGAATGGAGGAAAATTCGTAGTATCGGCTTTCGGAGTCGATCTTGACAAATCCTACCACTCCCAAGTCTGGCTTTGGCAGGGTTGCGCCGGCGGCATTGGCTGGCTGGGTGACCGAGAAGGCACAAGGCGTGTTGGCACCGAAAACCCTGTTGGTACGGACTGCCAATTGCAGCGACTCGGCTTCGTTCTTCGCCATGGCGAGTTGGAATGCGTTTTCATCCCTGGGGATCGTGTCCTGGAAGACTTTGATGATGGGGGCAATGCTTTGGACACGGACTTCGTCCTTAGCCTGCAGGTCGGCCTGGCTTTCCAGCTTGGCAGACGTCAGGGAGAATGCCTCCGCCAGAAGAATGCCATCGTAGGCACGCTGTCCATGGTTGGAAGTCAAGTGAAGCTCGATAATGCTGTCCAGGCTGGTCGCCTTGATCGTCATGGCGAACATTCGCCAACCAGAGCCAGGAGACGATACGCTCATGTTGTTGAAAGAACTGCCCTTGCCCCTCTTGCTGAATTCATGGACCCAGATGCCGGCGGTTGAACTGGCATTGATCCAGCCAGTAAAGAGGTAAGACCGACCCTGCGTGACAGAAATCTGTTGCCTGAAACCGTTCCATTGACCGTCGGGAATATTCAGGACTGCCTGGCGTTTTCCAAACAACCCGCCCTCCTCCAGGCTGGTGATGGGCTTGCCTTCGGGTGTTTTCTGGGAAACGTCACCCCAGTGCTCGTCAGTTTCAAAACTTGGATTTTGAACCAGGTTTGATGCGGAGTAAAGTAGTTTTTCGTATGATTTTATATCGACGTCTCCAACATTTTCCGCTTCCATGTCAGAGAGGATATCGGATGCCTGCTTGAGCTTGATGTTGGCGATTTGATTTTGGCGGTCTTTTGCGAGGTAGAGCGTTCCCAATGAGCGAGTCATTGGCATCATTTCCTTGACATTAAAGACCAGCAATCCGCTGATGGCGAACACCTCGGCTGGCTTCCCGTCCAGGAAGAGCTTGTAGTCTTGCTGGCGGAAGTTGGCATGGGTAATCAGGTTGACCGGCAATGAGCAGAGGACTGCGGAGCGCGAATTTTCTTCCAAATTATAGATGCTGAAGGTCAGTCGTTCGGGCCATTCGACCTTATCAACTTCCCAAGCAGGAAATTGCGGCGTTGGCGTTGCCAATTCAGGCTTCAGGGATTCCGGTTTTCCGATGTTGACCTTGAGATCCACTGGAGCTTCCAACTTGATTTCAAAGTCGTCAAACCAGGCTTGCCCGGAGGTTCCATGCATCACGGTTCCGAAGTTCATGTAATCTGCGTCGTCGGGAATGACGCCATCGAATTCGATGAGTTTCCAATCGAATGTTCCCCAATTGTTCCATTTGTTGATAGGATCTCGTCCCGTATTTCCGCGCGGACCGATATGGAGGAAGAAACCCGCTCCGTGTCCGCCCTTGATCTCTTGTCCCTTGACCCAGATTTTCACATTGTATCGTGTTCCCGGGGTAACGCTGATCCCCCTTGAGAACTGAACCCAATTTGGCGTGGCGCCCGGCTTCAGGATGGTAGTCAATGAACGTTTTCCAGTTCGTGCCACGTCCGAGCGTTCATTGACATGGAATTCGCCAGTGAATGCTGAACGCCATTCTGGCGGGACTTGTCCGTCCCCCGCCTCGAATGAATCTTGGAACGAGATTCTCCAGGCTTCCAGTTCCTGCGGAAGGTTCCATGCGATCGGATTGTCCCAATAGACGTAGATTCGGCTGGCGCTTCCTGCCTTCACGGTCGCTGGGATATACAGGCTGGAATCTTCGGCCAAGCGCTTGTCTGATGATTGCGGCCTGATCGTGAAAAGGAGTTCGTGGCCATCGTCCTCCACAACTCGAATCTGGCTTTCCGGGCACCCAACCAACCCCAAGGCCTTGGCGGAAACCTGAATGGAACTCGCCACGATATCATGGGACGAAGCATTTTCAATGTCCAGGCTAATGCGATTCCGGAAAGGCACGCCGTTGTCAAGATACAAGGGAAAATGCCAGTTGCCGGCAACGACAACAAAAGATGCAAACAAAATCAACGATACTCTTTTCATGCTAAATACTCCTGACAAAAAGATACCCAAAATAGGCTTCTGACTTGCCAGTAATATGTCGCCAAAGAAGGATTTTACAAAAGGCGAAACGAGGTAACAAGACACCTCGTCCTTGACCCTTTCCACCGAAAAACCACCCCAAAACCAAAACGAAAATTTCACACTTTCGTACCTAAAAGGTATGTGACATACCTTTTTCTGGCTGGATTGGAGGATTTGGTGTTTGACAGGTGTTTTGACTGGGACTGAGACCTATGAGACACATAGGACGAATGTGACCTATGGGACTGGGACATGGGACTGAGACTATGGGACGTGACGTCGGGTTTTGTGGATGTTGAGGTTCTGGGACAAGTCGGACGGGTCGGACGGGTCATTCAGCATTCATAATTCGTCACTTTCGTACTCAAAAACCATGTGACAAGCCTTTTTCTGGCTAGTTTTTCGGAAATGGTCTTTTGGTGGGGATTGAGGGGCGAAAGATTTTCACCTCTACTATTATTGAAACGAAATTCGTTGGATATTTTTTGCTATTTCGATTCTATTATAGAACGATTCCACAAGTTTGTCATAAAGCTTATTACCCAAAACCTTGTCTTCAACTCCACTGTCGATGTTCGGATTGTCGTTAACTTCCACAACATAGACTTTCCCGTTAACCATTTTCAGGTCAACGCCATAAAGTCCATCTCCAATCAACGATGCTGCTTTTATCGCGGTTTGCACTACAGCTTTTGGAACATCTTCAATGTTGAGTGTTTCAAACATTCCTGCTCGGTCCGTCGTTTTTTTACTTTTCCAATTGTAAATTTGCCAATGTCCTTTCGACATGAAATACTTGCAGGCAAACAGCGGCTTATTGTCCAGAACACCAATTCGCCAATCGAATTCAGAATAAAGGAACTCTTGGCAGATGATCATGTCGGATTTTTTGAAAAGCTCTGAAATTGCCTTGGTGGCTTGCTCGACATTGTCAACTTTTGCAACTCCCAACGAAAATGAACTGTCGGGCTGCTTTAGCACCAGCGGAAATTTCATCTCATTGAGCATTTCATATTGGAAAAAGTTTTTGGTCAACACCTCTGTTTGCGGCGTAAGGATTCGATGTTTCTTAAACGTCTCGTTTTGGTAGATTTTGTTTGAGCATCTGAGAATTGACCATGGGTCATCGATCACGATAAGCCCTTCGGCATAAGCCATACGTGAAAATTCGTAGGTATAATTGTTGACCCCTGTTGTTTCTCTTATGAAAAGCGCATCAAATTCATTTAATCGGTCGATATTTTCCCTTGTGATATACTCAACATAAAGTCCTTTTCGATTTGCGGCCTCTTTGAATTTCTTTAATGCTTTTGGACAGGATGGCGGTGTTTTTTCTTCGGGATTTACCAGCACTGCAATATCATATTTGAAATTGCTCAGCTTGGTTTTGTTGAAACGTTTTTTACTAAAGTATTGCTCTGCAAATGAGTGCAATAGCTCCATGTCGCTTTTTGGGATCTTATTCAAAGTCAGGAGTTGAATATCTTTGATAAACCAATGTTGATGCTTCAAAAAATTCGCCTTAAAAAGCGGTGCTTCAAAGAGTTGATATAGTTTGCTCGCTAGCAGTTTATGTTCTTTTGCTGCTGTTTGACCAAAATAGATGTCTAGCGAAAATGCGTCACCAGTCTCCTTGCTAAGTGATGTTTCAATAAGCTTTTGAATTTCCCAGCTCACTGAGTGGACCACTTTTACCATTTTGAAGTCGCGAAGCGTCACGTTGTTCGGTATGACTCTTTGTCCTCTTGCCGTAGCCAAAAGCGAAACATAGTATCCATAACTTTGATATTCGTAGGAACTACACAAGTTGAAAATCCTAAAATCTGCATAGGTGCTGTAAATCGGGTTTGAAATATACTCCTTAACCGTAATTGCCTTGGCATTGATGTTGGCAAAATCCCATTTGTAGGGATGATTCATGACAATGACGTTTGTGATTCTATTTGTTGCGGCATATATCTGTGTATGCAACTCCATTTTGAAGGCATCTTTGCCATCAGCATAGTAGTTTTCTTTTCGCTCGGAAATTTCAAAGCCGTGTTTTTTGTACCACGCAACAAGTCTTTCGTTATCCGCATCGACCTCGATCGCAATTCTGTAGTATTGATTGCGATTCGCAAACTCCATGGCATGTTTCAACAAAAAGCTGCCAACCCCGTGTTTCTGATATTTTGGCAAAACAGCAATTGAGTATATTCGCAACGTGTGTCTATATTTTATTAAAACCATTGCTCCGAGCGGCTGTTTTTGAGTTGTTTTTGTTTCGCCAGAAGCGATTAAAATGGTTTGCGAGTCGCTATTTAAGCTATGTTTTATGTTGCGTAGTGCGGTTCGTTGAAAGGGCTGAAACGATTGTTCTTCAAGTGTTTGTAGGAAAGCAATGTCAGCCTCTGTTGCTTCAGAAATTGTCTTTTTCATCGATTTAGCTAATTTTTCCTCTTTTTTACATAGAAACACAGGTGTTTTGGGAAATTATGAACAAGCTCATAATATAAACCACTTTCGTCTCAAAATATCATATCAGCCATTGTTTTTTTTATCCCTGCATTTTTTTGATGCTGCCTCAAGAGGTTTGCCATTGGAGTTTTACTCTCCATGTAGATTCCTATTGTTTGAAAAGATGAATAGCGCTCGTATATTCGCTGAATCGACCAGTCAAGCTTTCCGGTCACACCATACAGAGGGTTATAGGATGTCTACAACGAGAAAATCCATTCCGTACGCGCTATTTTGGAACTGGGATCATTCCACGACCTGGTGCCTCAATGTCCCGGGATCCCAAAATGCAGGAGTCTTCAATGGGTACACAAAAAAGCCTGACTACCTGGAAAAAGACTATGGAAGGATGATCGACTGGGCGGCAGAAAATGGCATCAATGCCGTTGGAATGGCGGGAATGCTTCGCGACAGGCACGGAGGCGTCGAAGCAGCCAGGAGAATCTGCGCCTACGGCATGGACAAGGGAGTCAGGGTTTACGCTATCATTGGATTGTTCGCATACGGCGGAGTCTTCTACGAAGGAAACAATCCGTACTCAATGTCAAAATTCCTTGAGGAAAACCCCGATTGCGCAGGCAAGGACGCCAATGGGAACATGCTTCGGGCAAATCCATATGCGTACTACGGAAACATACGGGAACCGCAGGGATGCCCGTCAAGCCCTCGACTCAGGGAATACATACTCGATTCACTGGATTGGCTGTTCAAAACCATTCCCGAACTCGGCGGGATTCAAATGGAATCTGGCGATAATGGAGTCTGCCAATGCCAAAAATGCAGGGAAAGAAGAGGTAGCGGGGCAATCAAGGAAAACATGTCCGTCGAAGACATGGCAAGAATATACCCGGATGCGGCGACTGTTGTCAGAAACCGGAACAAGGATGCCTGGATCATCTGCGAAACATACCACCATTTCAAGGACGAGGCATTCAAACAACTGTACTCTACCGTTCCACCTTCTTTCAAGCCCTTTGAAACGATGCCCGAAACGACGTTTTTCCAATGGAAATGCGACCAAAGGCTGGCCGATAATTCATGGGATGAAAACGATCGGCTGCCTCCATTGATGGGCAAGTTCAACAACGTCATGCGCTCGCATCTCGGAACACATTGGCGTGGCGGCTTGCGAAAAGATTTCGCCGTCGAAGGCATCCGCCGTCAATGCCGGCTAAGCTACACATCGGGATTCAATGCCGTCTCCCTATTCGGAGAAGATTCAACATACTACCCAAATGTCGAATTCAACTATCTGGCATTGCGATACTTCGCCGATAATCCGATGAACACGCTCCAACAGTTTGCCGAGGACGTGATGGCTCCGAGGCTCGGATCGACCATGCTGGCGCAAGACTATGTAAATATGGCGACAAATGCAAAGAAGGCAGATCTGCTCCCGAAATTCCAGCGCGATATCGTCGCAATCCTGTCGTCCCTGACAAATCCCGAACATATCAGAAGGTGGATCAACTTCGCCGATTTCATCGGCATGCTTGCCTGGGAAAACATAACCTTTCAAGGCAGATAAGGCGAAACCACGCCTGTTCTAGCTTGCAAGCACAAAAAAGCCGACCTTCGCAGACTTGCGAGTCTTGCGGGGTCGGCTGGATGCTTGTATCAAGCTAGAATTCTGTTTTTACCAGTCTCCGTCAGTGAAGATGTTAATCGGATACCATGGCTTACCCGCTCCCCAATACGGATGCGTGCGCTTAAGTGCTGAGACGTGTCCGTCCATCCATGCCATATTGGCATGATTATTGTGTCTCCACATGTCGTTGACCTGCTCATTAGTACGTCCTTGGATTTGGCAGGCATGGGTATCCGCACCGCCAGACGTGTGGCTGACGGTATCCATTCGCTGCTCGAATGCATCGGCGCAGAAGATCGTTGAGGACGGTCTTTGGTATTCAACGTCTCGCTTGCCTTCGATATACGCTCCCGCGATACCATATGCCGCATATTTGCACGCATCTTCTATGCTACATCCGTAACCGTCAGCCGCAACTGCGCTTCCGCAACCGAAAGCCTTCCTGTCGCCAACGTAGGGATAGTACATGATGCCCCAGTAGTGTCTTTCCCGCTTAAGCAAGGACATGTCCGGCTTGGTATAGTCAAATCCATTGTCTGTCCATGATGCGGCATTGAGTCCCCAGGAGCCGCCATCCCCCCAGTTTCTGGTATGGTGGAAAGATCCTTCGTTGTCGTCCTGGTACTGCCTCATGCCGAGTCCGACCTGCTTGAGGTTCGAAACGCAGCTGGCCTGCCTTGCCTTTTCCCGTGCCTTTGACAATGCGGGCAAAAGCATCGCCGCGAGAATGGCAATGATCGCAATGACAACCAACAATTCAATGAGCGTAAAAAACTTTTTCATGACTTCTCGACTACTCCAATGTTAGGGATTGACTTTGATTTGATACAAAACGAATTTTAATACGTGACAATTATACTTAATTTCTTCCCAAAAATCAAGTATCCTTAGACTTTTTTCTGGAAAAAGTCATTTTTTACTCAAAAGACCTGTGAAACGCCATTAATCCGCAGTGTCCTATGGAATCATCGACTGTGGCTACGTACAATAAAAAACTGACCTCCGCAAGCATGATCTTTGTGAAGGTCAGCCAGCTACTAGATGCCCGTATCAAGCTAGAATTGTGTTGTTACCAGTCTCCGTCAGTGAAGATGTTAATCGGATACCATGGTGGGTAACTTGATCCCCAGTACGGATGCGTGCGCTTAAGTGCTGAGACGTGTCCGTCCATCCATGCCATATTGGCATGCCCATTGTGCCTCCACATGTCGTCGACCTGCGCGTTGCTACGGCTTTGGGTTTGCAATGCATGGGTGTCGGCCCACTGGTTACTAGTGTTGTTGGAGACAGTGTCCATTCGCTGTTCGAATGCATCAGCGCAGAAGATCGTTGAGGATGGTCTTTTGTAAGCGACGTCTCGCTTGCCTTCGATGTACTCCCCCGCGATGCCGTATGCCGCATATTTGCATGCGTCTGCGACGCTGCATCCGTAACCGTCAGCCGCAACTGCGCTTCCACAACCGAAAGCCTTCCTGTCGCCAACGTATGGGTAGTACATGATGCCCCAGTAGTGCTGTTCCCGCTTTAGCAAGGACATGTCCGGCTTGGTATAGTCAAATCCATTTGCTGTCCATGATGCGGCATTGAGCCCCCACGAGCCACCATCTCCCCAGTTTCTGGTATGGTGAAAAGTTCCATCGTGATCATCTTGGTACTGCCTCATGCCAAGACTGACCTGCTTGAGGTTCGAAACGCAACTAGCCTGCCTTGCCTTTTCCCGTGCCTTCGACAATGCAGGCAACAGCATCGCGGCGAGAATGGCGATAATTGCGATCACAACCAACAATTCAATAAGGGTAAATGACTTTTTCATGATTCCTCCTTAAAGTTAAGCATTTACTCTCACTTGGTGATGGGAAACAACCCAACATGTGGTTAATATATCCAGTTTTTCCTCAAAAACAAATGCCCATGGTTTTTTGCAAAAGAAACAAACGATTCCTACTCGAAAAGCATGTGCCATGACACTTATGTTCGGCATTGCAAAAACTCTGTGTCAAAAAGGAATCCGCAGTTGAAACTGGCTGACAGCGGGACGCCAACCTGCTTACGCATCCTGCAGCATTTCCGACAGTTTTTCCCACACTTCCTCAGGGCTTATTTTCTCCATGCAAGGATGGTGTGGCTTAGGGCATGTTTCTGCCAGGCATCCGGAGCAATCGATGCCTTTTGCCAGCATGACACAATGCCCATTGCCATAGGGTTCCCACATTCCGGGAGATAGGCGCAAGGAAAAGATTACAAGGCAACGAATGCCCACCGAAGCCGCCAAGTGCATCAACCCCGTATCATTGCCCAGGTAAAGCTCACAACGCCGCATCACTGCTTCAACCTCAAGCAACGGACGACCAACCATCACTATCCCATCAATGCCTTCGTTGAGAGTCTCGCAAATCTCGCGCTCGTTCTCCCCACCAAAGATGATCGGCGTTATTTCCGGATAGGCCTGGCGAAGCTTCTGCAAAACAGCGCTGTACTTCTTCACAGGCCAACATTTGGCACGCATGTTGGCAGCAGGGGCAACGGCGAGATAACGCCCAGATGGGATATCCGCTGGAAAGTGGTCAACCGACTTCGGCAACGCAAAGTCGGCGTCCCCTGCAACAGGCGCGGGGATGCCAAGGGGAGCTAGAAGCGCCATCATGGCATCGACGACGGATTCCATACGCTCCAATTCACCGGAGGCATCGCGACGCATCGGCATGATCGATTCAGGGGCAAGAATTTTCCGGCAACCGGATGCTCGCAGGTACAGCCGAAATCGCTCCACCAAGCGCATGGTCAGAGGAGGATATGGCGGCATCAGCACGATTCCCAAATCCCAATGCCACCGGCGCAAGTATATAAACAACCGCAAGCGCTTCCAGGCACGATTCAGCCAACTGCCGCTGCAATCCATCGGCACAAACTCGTCAACCAAGCCACGTCCCTGAAGAATCTCCTTCGCCCCGACAAATCCGCCACCGCCGGCTTCACTGGCCAAAACGATGCGGGTTCCATCGCCAAAATGCTTTCGCAGAGCCTGAAGCGACGGTATCATCACCAAACTGTCGCCCAGCCTGCAATTAGCGATGACCAGAATTGATTTCCCTGTTTCTGTATTCATTTGTCATGTAAGCAGTTCATGTCGATGATATCTCGCTACACGTCCTCATCTGTTATGCATTATTACAGAAACTATAAAGATCGTTGCGTAGCAACAACTAGTTGAAAGCATCTCGAAATATCTTTTCAACAGCAGCCTTGCTTTTGCCATCGAGACTCAAATTAAAATCAGAAGAGGCAAGAATGGCTGGAATGACCTTAAAAAGATCTTCCAATGCTGTTTCACAGCCTGTGACCAAAGCATAAAAGCGTTTGCCGTCAATTTCCATTATGGCGGGATCGGCTACTGGTTTTGTTCCTGTCTGGTTATCCGATGGAGCAAAGGGACGCAAGATTCCTTCTGGCTTTTGGGGAATTATGGTTACATAGTAGGCCTTGTATCCACGGAAGCGGCTGACCTTGTCATGTATGCACGAGTGAAGTGCATTGTATATGTTAATTTTGTCAGAACCTTTTACTGTATTATACTTGTTTTTCAATTCCGCAATAATTTGTCGATTTTGATTTACCAAATCGACAACAGCATTTTGCCCAAGATTTTCCCATCCTTCAACACTGCCAAGAATCTGTTGATGAAATGCTCCAAGGGCATTTGTCAATGTTTTGTCTTTCTTTCGAAATTCTTCCATGTGCACCCAATGCTCATGGCTCATCTTAAAAAAAGAAAGAGTAAAGACAGTAGCAAAGGGATCAATCACATTACGCCCGCTATTCTTTGCGTTTTTCTCGTCCCCTCTTGAAAGCGCTGAAGCGAACTCCTTGAGAGCATTCAAAAGTTTCTCATCTGATATCCATGAAAGATATGCCACTGCTTTCTCCTCCTTAAAGTTGATTTAACATTCTAACCAGAGCGCGCCCCATGGCATAGGCGAGATTGACAGGAACCGCGTTGCCGATCTGCTTATATACGCTATCCATTTTCCCGACAAAATCCCAATCGTCCGGGAATGTTTGGATACGTGCATACTCACGCGTTGTAAGCGGTCTTGTCTCATCCGGATGACAGCGTTCAGTTTGCTTTTGCGCCGGAGCACAAGTCAGTGTCAGGCTTGGTTCATCCCATGACAGGCGCCGTGCCATTCCTGTTTTTCCGCCTGGCAGATTAAAGGAGCCTTTCATATACTCTTTTTGCATGTCCAAAGGCAAGTCTCTCCAGTATCCCCCTTGAGGGACATGCGAAAGGATTTCTCGTTTTCTTTGCGGATATTTTTGACCAGGCGAATCCGGAACATCGGTCTCATAAAGCTCCCCCGCTTTAAGCGCATCCCTTAATGTTAGGATTCTTTTATATGGAGATGGCCAGTTAAAGGTCATTTTATCTGCCAAATCATTTCTTATGCCGACAAGGAACAACCGTTCGCGTTTTTGTGGAACCCTATAAAAGATTGCCTTAAGGAAACGTGGCTCTACCAATGTGTATCCTAATTCATTGATGACATCCTTGATTGTCCCCAAAGTCTTCCCTTCATTGTGCTCCAAAAGACCACGTACATTTTCCCCAAGGAATATTTTGGGCTGTACTTCCTTTACAACACGTGCGAATTGATAGAAGAGCGTCCCTCGAGTATCTTCAAAGCCAAGCTTTTTGCCAGCATATGAAAATGCCTGACATGGGAAACCACCCGAAACCATGTCAACCTTGCCACGATAGGCCTCAAAAGATAGTTGAGCGACATCACCTTCCAGGATGTTCCACTGGGGACGGTTCGCACGAAGTGTATTGCAGGCATCGGGCATGATTTCATTGAGCGCCACATGTGTGAAACCTGCTTTTTCAAGACCAAGGGCAAGTCCGCCAGCTCCAGCAAAGAGTTCTATGCCAGTATAAGGAGACTTGGGTTTCGTTAGCATCTCCTCATCCCATCTGGAATTGAACATCAATCTAGCCTCATCGAATATTTGTAATTGATCGAGGTGATATACACGGTAATTGTTAATAGGATGCCTGATAGGAACAAGTTTCCCGTTGGCATCCCAGCGTCTCAAGGTCTCTTTTGAGACGGATAGCATATCTGCTACCTCAGCAATGCTGTAGTATTCGTTAGGCATATTTATCGTTTTTTCTTGTAAGCCTACACAACATTAATCAAGGTTATTCAGTATAAGTTTGGGTACAAGCTCACATCAGGACATCAGCCGTGTCCTCCGCTGTCAAAACCTATGATATATGTTGCAATATGGCTCGTTGAATTATTCTGAAATTTCCATCTCCTCCTCATGCTCCATCAATTGATCCATAATGTAGCCCTTTTCCACGTATGTGTCAATGATGTCGAGGTGTCCTAGGACAACCTTGGTGCCTTATGAATCGCGAATCATCTACTGCACGACTTGATAATCACAATGCTATAACTTCACACTTTTTCAGCACGGCTTATTGTCGCAAGGGCAATCTAGGCAAGCTTTTTCGTTTCTTGTCCTGGAGACTTTCAACTACTTCCTCACCACAGGAACCAGCATTTTCTGGGCGGCGCCCCCCACGCGGTAGATCAAAAAGCCATGCGCTGTCGCCTCAACGCTGCGCGATGTCAGCTCCTTGACAATCGGCAAACTGGAAAAGGTCACTTTAAATGCCTCCAAGGCCTTGTTGATGCCTTCGCCAAATGCCTCTGCTCCTTCTTGGACATAGCCGGAACAGAAGGTATTGACGATGACCTTTGACAGAAGAATCGAGGTGTTGAGCCTCGACGGCCTTATGTTGTATATCGCAAGCAAATCCTTGACAAGGCCGAACATTGCCGAAAGCACGATGAAGCGATCCAGCGCCGGAAGATGGGAAATTGTGGCGGCGATTCCTCCACGATAGCTGTAGTACTTGATGCGTTCCTCAGCATAATGATCAAGCTTTGTCTGATAATCGTCCGTAAATGCCTCAAGCCATTCCCGAGACGATTCGCGCGCCTTTCCGACCAGGCGAGCCTCATGACGCTTGCAAAGCTCCTGCCTGGAGGCGAACAATTCAGAAATATCTTCTTCGGTGACCTGCATTGCTTTCAGTGATTTCTTGTACTCCTCCTCTTTTACGCTATTGAGAATCGCATACAAATCATTGCAGGCCTCGTCCGATTTCCAGTAGCATTTCTCCTGAAGGTCCCGGCGTTTGGAAAGCGTTGTAAGCATTCCGAGCGAAACCTGGGGACTTCGCTTCAGCGTGAACCATGAGAGCAGAAGCCTGAAGATAAAATAGAAAATCACCGATGCAAAAGCGCCGACAGCTACATACAAGGGGTACTTGACAAGCGAAGGCGAATCCTTCAGCTGCACGATGAAGTTCGTTGTCTGCGTAATCGTGAAAAAACCAAGGAATGCCGCCAAGATAACAAGTCCCGAAAGATAAAGTTTCTGGAGACCGGTTATAATTGTTGATTGTGTTGTTAATTCTTCAAATTCCTTCTCGATTGCCGCGGCTTTTTTTGCCCTTTGCTTCTCCAAGAAAGGATATTTGGGATCGGGAACGTCTTCCATCGCTGGATTGTTGCCGACTCCTGCCAACGCCATAGCATCACCTGAGGCTTTTGGAATGCCAAATCCTGAACCGCCCTTCCGAATATCTCCTGAATCTTGTGATAGCACTGGCACTTGAGAAGTTACTTTGATTTGGGATGAATCCTTGATTTCATAGTCCGTAGCGGTAGGGATACCGAAGCCGCTGCCACCTTTTCGTTGATCTGACATTGTCATTCCCTCCAATATTGCGAAATAAAGTCCATCTTACTCAATCATCATCTCCCGTAATATAGTCAAAAAGTTTGTCCAAGTTGTTTTGTTCCGGCGGAGCGGCTGCCACAACTTGCAATGGGATGCCTTCGCACAGGAACCCACGATACTGATCTTTATCCCATTTTTCCCACGAAGTTGGCAACTCAGGCCATTTGTCAAGGGACACATAGTTTTCACCTCTTGCAGTCAAGAATACAATCCGCTTTGAATCAGGATCGTACTCAAAAGTTTTTCCAGCGCAGCAGGTGAAAAGTTTACTATTGACGTATGAAGAATTATTGACGTTGCGAACCAAGTCACCCAGCAGCTTTTCAAGCCGATTCTTGCCGTTGCCTGGAATCGCCATATCTGATTTAGTCGCCACATAGGCAATCTTTGGCGGTTTTGTCTGCATAAAGTTGGGAAGAAGATAATTAAGCCCAATATAGTTCATTGCCTTCTGTGCATTTATAAGTATTTCACCAAACTTGCTTGGGCGAATCATTTGGAAGAACATATTGATTTCTTCTTTCACCTGGTAGAATCTGCTCAACCCAGAAGAAAGAATATTGAAAATATCAACGCAAACGACAAAGCTGTCGCATTCATCAATCTCTTTATAGAGGGGCTTCAGAACTGTCTTCTTGTATTTCTTGAAGTTGCTTTCGCATCTCCCATAGATGCTTCTTAGTACTTCGTTCCGACTATTCTGCCATTTGCCCGGAAGCGGAAAGAAATCCCCCTCTGCCCAGATTGGACGACTTTCAATGTCTTCCCGTGACAGCCCATCCATTGTTTCGCCACCTGTTGTCAACACAAATGTCGAGGGCGTGATGAACGGAGAAAAATTGCCAGCAAGGGCAACTAGTCCATTTCTGTACTCCTTAACGAGATCATCCCAACTTTCCGAGGCAGAAGCTGAGGTTGTTTCAACTTGCTGGCAGCATTTCTTGAAGGCATCCATGCTTGCGAGGATGTTTGTATCTCCTGACCAGAAGCGTTCTATCTTCCATGTCCAGTCGGCATAATCTGTTGCCTGCCAGATAAAAACATCCGACACACGTTCTCCAGGGATATCAACGAAGGTCACATCATGTTCCCAAAACGAATCGGTTCTGTTATAGGTACATCGGGCTATAGCGAAATCCTGTGTTTTGTCCGGCCATCTGCCCTGCTCGACAAACTGTCTCCTGTAGGCAGTATAGTTGAAATCCCTATCGCCTAATTCATAGACGGGGTTGGCATCCTTGATTTCCGCATTTTTTTCCTTCCCGATATGGAAGCTGCCAGGGGAAAACTCATACAGATGCCACAGCAACGATGTCAGCAGCACGGTTTTCCCGCTATTCACTGTCCCAAGCACGCCGATCTTTTTGTTTCTGAACATGTCTAGCCTTTGATGTGCAACTTTGCCAATCCCATGGTTTCCATCTCCGCCTCATACTCTATCAGTCGAGTCATAATATAGCCCTTTTCCTTGGAGTCCTCACGGTGAAAGGCACATTTGGGATTGAAAACAAAGATTGTAGCGCCTTTGCAAGGCGCCAGCCTTGGGGGCATCCGATCCCCAGGCTAAAGCCTGGGGTTAAGCAATAGGGGTAGGGATGGCGCTTGCGCGCCACCCCTCCCTCCGAACCGGACGTGCGGATTTCCCGCATCCGGCTCTCCGGTCATCGGGTTGCCCTTTTCAGGGAT
>JAGVUR010000037.1 GCA_019136135.1 Verrucomicrobiota bacterium | reverse complement strand
TGGCGAAGACGAAGTAGTTCCCTTGCCTAGGATCGTGGAAACGGTTGGTTTTCCGGTTCAGTAGATTCATTTCTCTCCTCTTGCTGCCTGTTGAAAAATCGAGTCGGCACAGGAGCCCCCTGCCCCTGTGACATGATGCTATAAATTTAGAGCGTATTTCTAAATATCCAAATTCTTTTTCATAAATATTTAGAATATTTTTATTATTTTTTCTATAGCATAAAAATCATATGAAAATCATAATAATTCCTATGATTTATTATGATTTTTCATATAATTTATTCAATTAATGCAATTCTTGAAAAAAATGGGGGCAGAAGATCTGTAAAGATGGCACAAAGCCGGATGCAAATTTTCATCGGTTTCGTACTCAGAATGGATGTGACATGCCACATGAATACCAAACCGGACAAAACCAAAATTCCTTTTAGATTGCGTGTTGATCTCGTAGGGAGGCAGTCGTCATTTTCCTGACGAATACGGCCCAGAATTTGCGTTGAGTTTTTCACGTTTTCATACTCAAAATGGATGTGACATGCCTCCTAGATTCGGTATTGGAGGTTTTGGGACTGGGACCTATGGGACAAATGAGGCAAATGGGACCTATGTGACTGGAGTCTGGGACATGGGACATGAGACGTTTGTGTTGGGCTTGGTGGATCTAGAGGTTCTGGTACTGGGGCATGTCGGACGGGTCGGACTGGGTCGGACTGGGTCGGACTGGGTCAGACGAGTCGGACGGGTCGGATAGGTCGGACAGGTCGGACGGGTCGGACAAAAGTGTTCCATCGACGCTTGTCAAGATATGACGCGACTATGACACGACTATGACTTTACGTTTATTAGCCAATAAAAATTTCTCGTTGGCAACGGCGCTTTTATTGCGGGGAGGTTACTTTCCTGGATCGGGCTTGTAGTTTGCGCCGATGTTGCGTCCGTATCCAGGCGAGTCGGGGGCTAGGCGATAGTCGTGGTTTTCGGGGTCTATGAATTTGGGAATCCCGACTATGTCGCTGTGCCCTATGTTCTTCTGCTGCACGAAATTCTGGAAGTCGTCCATTCCGCATACCAGGTCTGGGATTGGTTTTTGTCAGGGGTTTTCATGTTAGCGAGTTTGACGATTGATGTTCCTGGCGTCGAGGTTCCCCAGAGATTGTTTTCGAGCTTTAGGATGTGCGTCCAGTCGATGGTGTTCATTCTCAGGCATGTTAGCGATGTATCGTAGAAGATATTGTTTTTGAGTGTGAAGTTTTTGATTTGCGCGGAATTGTGGTTGAACATCAGGTGTCCACCGTTTTTGTTGGGTCGTTGCCAGTTTCCCCAGCCTTTGCCGGCGTTGATACATGTATTGTTTTCGAAGAGTACGTTTTCGGTGATTGCATCGTCGTAATAGCGGTTGAAGTACTCAAAGGAGTACTCGCAGTTCCAAATCACGTTGTTTCTGAAGATTAGGTTTCGCTCTATGGACTTTGCCTGCTTCGAGCCGTAGCCTTGGGGCGTCAGCGCGGCATCGTAGATTTCCCATAGCCGGTTGTTTTCCACCAAAATATCCGAGCAGGTAGTCCAATACTCAATTCCATTGCCGAAGCGGACGTGGAAATTGTCATCGCGCGTGAACTGATGTCCACCGCCGATGTAGTACACGTCACAGTTTCGAACCGTGATGCGATGGGCGTTGGTGCCGCCGAAGCCGTGGGCTGCTCCGTATCGAACCGCAAGGCCGTCAACGATTACGTCGTGGGCATCTCCATGGTTGACGATGTGTCGGCGCAACGGAAGTTCGATGGAGGAGTGGAGCGTTCCTGGATTCGCAGGGTACTTGAGATACACGGAGTAGTCGTCTCTGGCGAAGACGAAATCCCCGTCGTTCTCCAATTGTTCCCGTTCCCACTTTTTCCATCCACAGCGTTTTTTGCCATGGTCGAAGATGATGTTGCCCACGTCGACTGGGATTTCCAGCCCGCCTTCTCGGGTTTTCGACTCCATTTTGAGCAGTTGGATTTCCAGTTGATCTCCCTTTTTCAGGGCTTTGCCTAGTCTGAGATGCAGTTTCATTGGGAGTTGGGGTTCAATTTGTATGATTCGCCGTAGGTTCACGGTGAATGTTTTCCATTCTGTGGTCAATGGAGAAGTCATGGTACCCTCGTTGCATACGGTCCATGGAGCGGCTGAGTACATCACATTGAATGGCGGCAGGTTTAGCGGACGGTTGGCTCGTGCTCGGAAAGTGAGTCGCAGGACAGGTGCCAATGCCGGCACGCGAGGTCCCCAGGCCTGGATTTGGCGTGCCAACTTGTCCACCTTGGCTACGGACAATGCATAGGTCTTGATGCCGTCTTCCATGCGATTCACGCCTTTCACGGAAGCCGGGGCTTCGTTATACGTAGTCCAGTCATCGGCGTTGAAGTCGGGCAGTGCAATGTCAACGGGAACTAGTTTGGGGGGCATTGTCCTCCAGATGCCTGGCTTCCATTCTTCCCAGAGCTTTGGATCTGAGGTGTCGATTGATTGCTGGATGATTGGCAATGGACCTTCCCCGTAGTTTCCGAATCTGACCGGATTTCCAGGTTCGCCGCTACGCAACGAGAAGCCGCCTCGCCACAGGCAACCTCTTCGGAACAACACGGCATCGCCTGGCTTCACGTCCGCCTTGGCAATCATTTCCAGGGATTTCCAGGCGGTTTCGGGAGTCAATCCGTCATTGTCGTCGTTTCCGTTGATGGAGTCAAGATGGAAAGTTGAGGCGAACAATACCAGGGACGAGGTCAGTGCAATGGAAAGTAGTTTGGCTTTCATGGGATGATTCCTTGTGGTATGGCTTATCCAGGTAGGACCCAGTAGGTTTTAGGTAGGGTACCGGTTGCGAAGTAGTAGATTGCTCCGCTGATAATGACGACCAATCCCGCCAACATGTCTCCGGCTATCAAGCCAAACATGGCAGGCTTCAACATCTGGTGGCATTTCACTCCGCCATAATGAGTTACCAGGACCTTCAATGTTCCGCCGATGACAAATGACCAGGCCATCATTCTCCCAGGGTAATGAGGCCAAAGGCAAAACATCACGGGATGCAAAGGCCACCAGGTAAAACGAAGACGTGCCGAACTGAACAACATCACGCCGAAAAAGGTCGATAGAAACGCAACCACATACCTCGGTCTTGGCTTGACAAGGGCGAAGCGCGCCAATCCCTTGACGGTCATCGAGCGTTCAAGGGTGCCTTGCGCCTGCAAGCGATGTCGAGCAGGGAGCGTGTGCAGGAAGGCTTGCCGTGGGACGAGGACGGTTGACGTGCCGTCTCGCCAATCGACTCCCCGGTCGTACGCCCAGAAGAGCGTCACCGGGCACGCGATGCAGAGTCCCATGACGATGGCGAGGGCCGTCAGCCCCAGGGTTCTTTTGGCTGGCAGCTTGCCGACCCTGGTGATTTCCAGGGCGTTGACCATGAAGGGCATGAAGCTTTCCCGTACGTCGTGCATCATAATGCAAGTCACCATGCCCATCGTCAACATCATGGCAGGACCCAATGCCTGCTCACCCATGAATCCGATGAAAACGGAGCAGGCATACAGACCTGGGCAGAGATGGAATGCGCCGGTTTCGGCGATGATTCGCCCCAAAACGACAAGGAGCATTACGATCAGGACGGAATACATCAGCGCCAAAGGCCAGTCCAATCCCACAATCGCTAGATTGAGCGCGAAGGCGACAAAGGCGACGGCGGACAATCTGAGTCCCCAGGCGGCGGAGATTGGCACGTCGGGATGGATTCGGCATCCTGCGGCGGCTTTTATCGCCCCCCAATAATAGTGTCTTCCCGTGTATGCCATCATGCAGAAGAATCCAACGAATCCTCCCAGTACCCAGCCATTGAGGATGTGAGGCGCCAGCAGCGTTCCGTCGGCCACGGGATATCCGTACTTGGTGAGGATGCCTCCGATGAGGCAGAATATGAACGGTCCCCATCCGATGGCCAGCGAGACATCGGTTTGAACCAGGTAGGCGATTGCGACGGCGGTGTAGAATATTCGAATCGTCAAGAGCGAGCCGCCTCCGCCACGCATAAACGTAGGCATCAACTTGGAAAAGGGATAGATGTTGATGTTTCGGACGACCGGGATCATGAAGTCGCTCCAGTACACGCAAAGGTAGTTGTTGATATGAACGGCAAACACGATCAAGAACGCTCCCCAGAAGAGCTTGTTCCTGAAGATCGGACCGATACGTGCACCATCGGTTGGCAGCATTGCGCGTGTGAACTGGACGATCGGGTAGGGCAGGTGTTCGTTTTCGG
Source organism: Verrucomicrobiota bacterium (assembly GCA_019136135.1). Classification (GTDB taxonomy): domain Bacteria; phylum Verrucomicrobiota; class Lentisphaeria; order Oligosphaerales; family Oligosphaeraceae; genus UBA1407. The sequence goes on along the minus strand of JAGVUR010000037.1, from coordinate 24,245 downwards.
TCCATTGTCGATGGACAGCGACGGCAATTCCGCCGAGCACGAGCCATAGCAGCACGAAGCTTGTGAGCCAGAAGGTCAGCGGTTCTCGCCAGGCTTCCCAGGGGATATCCGACAGGGAAATATGGGCTGAACCATCGGGGGATTTCATGCCTTGCACGAAGGCGAGGAGCGCATTGCCGTCGTCGTAATCGGCATCCGCCAACATTCTTTTTGGGAGCAGATCTGTTGCCGGATAGAAGGTTTTTCCGTCGTCGTCGCTCAATTTCCAGCTAGGATCGATTTTCGCGAAATGGTGCGGGAGCATCACGCCGCGGGGGAGCATGCGAAACAGGCTTGAGTAGGGTACGCAGCAAACGGGCAGGACAAGTGCCAGAATCATGCATAGTTCACGTGCCGAGAGCGGGTGCAGCCATGACGGAGTTGCGAATCGACGCGCTAGCCAGCCGAGAAGCGGGTTCAAGAACAGAACCGTCGCCAGAAGTCCTCCGAAAACAGTCATCGGAATGTGGTTCCCGATGCACATGGTCTGCACCAGGACGGCATCGTTGAAGTAAACGACGGCGCAAAGCACCGCAGCTACGAGAAATCCCAAAATGACAGAACGAAGTGACATCGGAAAACCTAAGGTCAGTTTCTGCTAATTGCCGAGCATGGCCAGGAATGCCTCCTCATCAATGACTTGGACTCCGAGCTCGGCCGCTCTTTCCGTTTTCTTTGCGCCGGTATTGGCGCCGGCGACCAAAAACGTGGTATTTCGGCTGACTGATGATGCGACGTTTCCTCCCAATGCACGAATTTTCGCTGATGCGGTATCTCGATCCATGCTCGCCAACGTTCCTGTTAGTACGAAGGTCTTTCCCGCCAGCGAATTTCCGGTGGTTCCTTCCGCCTCAGTTGCATTATCTTCGCCGCCTTGGGGGTCGATGCCCAGCGCCTCCATTCGTCGCAAGATATCCTGGCCGATTTGGCTTGCGAAGAAGTCCAGCACCGAGGTTGCGGTTTTGGGACCGATCGAGGTTGTGACGTATTCGCCATCGTTTCGTCTTTTGAGCAGACCCAATTCCACCAACTTTGTTGGCGTGGTCATTTCTGGGGTTGGAAGTTCCTTTGTGGCAGTTGGTTTTGGCTGTTCCTCGAGGAAAAAGTCAAACAGCACTTGTCCTTTTTGCTCTTTTGGTTTCGGCTTGTCTTCTACTGGCTTGTCCTTGACTGCTTGCACTTCCGGGACGGGGTTTCCGCTTGCCGCCAGCAATCCACGCAAGACTCCTGAGGTCGCGACTTCGCGAATGTTTTTGTGCACTCGACCAATGTGGTACGCTGTCGCTGCACCGACATCAGGTATGCCCAGTGCCTGAAGCCAGCTCGCCAATGGCTTTGTTCTTGCGCGCTCGATTGCGGCGAGCAGCTTGGCGGCATTCTTCGCGCCGAACATCCTGGGTGATTCATCGGTGCCCAGGTTCAGGACCGCAAGCTGGTCTTGGCGCAGCTCGAAGACATCCAATGGTTCGGCAACAAGCCCTCGCTCGACCAAGGATTCCGCAACAACACCGCCCAAAGACTCCAAATCCAATGCATTGCGGGCGGCGAAGTACTCAAGGCGACGAACCACCTGCGCCGGACATTGAATATTCATGCAGCGCCATGCCACAAATTGCGAATCTCGCTCGATCTTGCCGCCGCAGGAGGGGCATTTGTTGTCGATGTGAGACACGAAGTCAAACTCGACCGAATCGGCAGGACGCTTTGACATGACTACGGATACGACTGCGGGAATCACTTCGCCAGCCTTTTCAATCACGACCGTGTCTCCAATCCTGATGTCTTTTCGGCGGATTTCGTCTTCGTTATGCAAGGTCGCCCGTGCGATTGTTGATCCCGCCAAGGCAACGGGTTCCAGTTCGGCGACGGGTGTCAAGACGCCGGTTCGGCCGACCTGGATGGTGATCGTCTTGAGAATTGTTTCCGCTTGTTCGGGTGCGTACTTGTATGCTTTTGCCCAACTTGGTGCGTGTGCAGTCATTCCCAGTTGTTCGCGTTGGGCGAAATCATTGACTTTGATGACTGCGCCGTCGGTATCGTACGGAAACGAATTGCGAACTGTATTCAAGTCCTGGATTGCAGCAAGCAGTTCGTCATAGGTTTCGGCGGTACGATACCAGGCTTGACGCTTTAGCCCGTAGCTATCGAACAGATCGAGCAGATCCAATTGGCTTTTGAGGTCTATGCCGGAGACATCGCCTTGGGCATAAAACAGGATGTCCAAGGGTCGTTCGGCGACTTGTCGCGGATCCAATTGCTTCAAGCTTCCCGCCGTTGCATTTCTCGCATTTGCGAACTCGTCCTCGCCACGCGCAATCCGCAATCCGTTCAATTTCAAGAAGCCGGATTTGCTCATGAAGACTTCGCCCCTTGCCTCGAAGACTTCCGGCGGGGAATCGACGAACAGGCGCAGCGGAACCGAGGGAATCGTCCGGATGTTCGCGGTCACGTCATCGCCTTGTTTTCCGTTGCCGCGTGTCAAGGCTTGCACAAGGACTCCGTTTTCGTAGCGGAGCGAGATACTGACGCCGTCAATTTTCGGCTCGATTACATAGAGCGGCTTTTTGCCTGCCAATCCCTTGACGACATAGTCGTGGAATCGCCGCAAGTCGTCTGCGTCGTAGGTATTGTCGAGGCTCATCATAGGTATGCTATGTTGTACGGTCTTGAATGCGTCCAAGGGTTCTCCCGCGACTCGTTGCGTTGGAGAATCCTCTGTCACGAGTTCGGGATGTGCCTTTTCGAGTTCACGCAATTCCCGGTACAATCCATCATACTCGAAATCGCTGATTTCAGGCTTTGCCTCAACATAATACAATCTGTCGTGGCGGCGAATTTCCCCTCGCAACCATTCCAATCGACCAGCAACATTATCTTTATTTTCCATCATCCGTGGATCCTGATTATTGACTGCAAACGACACAAAAAAGCTATTTAGGTCTTGACCATCCCATAACTGATGAATTTACATCAATCATGTTCACAATCAAGTACGAAGAAATTTGATTTTGGGATATGCCTTTTTTGAATGGTGAATGGTGAATGGTGAATGGTGAATGGTGAATGGTGAATGGTGAATGGTGAATGGTGAATGGTGAATGGTGAATGGTGAATTGGGGAAAATCAGATTCTCCAAAGTCGAACTTAAGGGGCATGTTACATGGTTTTTGAGTACGAAAGTGATGATTTTTTTGTTTGTTTTCGGAGCGGTTTTATTGGCGAAAACGAAGTCTTTTCGTCACTTCGTCTTCCTTTTGGTCTATCGCTTGAAAAATCATTTTCTCCAAAGTCGAACTTAGGGGGTATGTCACATGGTTTTTGAATACGGAAGTGTGGAAAAATGGGGTGGGATTTTGCCCGGGAAACCGTCTCAAAATCAACGCTAAAAGCAACAAAAATGGCATTGCTCGACATCTTTTGATGAATACTTTCATGCCTTCAGGCACCTTTTGTGTTTCAGGCTTATGTCTCGCCCTGTCAGGGCTCCAAATTCTATTTCATGCCCACCCAGGGGGGCGCAATCCTGGCGGATCGCTTCCTCTGGGCTGGGTATATCACGCCCCGTTGGGGCTAATTCCAATCACGTCTGAAAAAAGCGCATGTCACATGGTTTTTGAGTACGAAAGTGATGATTTTTTTGGGCGGTTTCGAGGTGTTTTTGGAGCGATTTCGCTGTCAACCACCAAACACATACATATTAAGGAGCCGTTAAAAAATTAAGTTTACATTTCCGGTTTCTTTTGGCTGCCTTTCCCCCGTCCTGTCAGTTGCGTATGCGCATACGCTTCTTTCAGCACAGGGGAAAGGCAGCTCAAAATAATTCCAGAACTGTTGCCTTAATTTTTGAACAACTCCTAAGTTAAAATCACTTGATTTTTCGCAAATTTAGATGATTTTTAGTTTCATCAGATTTGGATTTTTACATTAGGTTGGATGAACCATGAATCGCCTTTTCTTGCTAGCCATATTGGTGGGCCTGACGCTAGTCGCGCAGGACATCATCATCGAAGATTTTGAGGGACCTGATTACGGGGACTGGACAGTGGAGGGCACTGCCTTCGGTCCCAAGCCTGCTTCGGGAACGCTTCCTTCGCAGATGCCTGTTTCGGGCTTTCAGGGCAAGCAGCTGGTCAATAGCTACTATGGAATGGACGGTGCGACTGGCAAGCTTACATCTCCAGTTTTTGATATCCAACGCAAGTACATCACATACCTGATCGGCGGCGGTGGTTGGAAAGGCGAGACTTGCATCAATCTCCTGATCGAAACCACGCCAGGCAAATTTGATCTCAAACGCACAGATACTGGTACGAATGTGGTCAGCGGCGGGAGCGAGGAATTGCGTCCTGCGTTTTGGGACGTATCAGAGTTCCTGGGCAAGAAGGCTCGGATTGAAATCGTCGATTCACGCACGGGTGGCTGGGGGCACATCAACATCGACCACATCGTCGCCACGGATACAAAACCCAAGCTTCCCTTGTACGACATCAAGCTTTCGTTCCAAGCCAACAAGCCGTACCTGTTGCTGCCTGTCCGCAATGGTTCTCGGCAGGCAAGGATCAACCTGAATCTTGAGGGGAAAAACCTGAAATCTTTCACCATGGCGATATCGGACAAACCCGACTGGCATGCAACCATCGACCTCGCACCGTACCAAGGCAAAAACCTCGAACTTCACATTGACAGGTTGCCTTCCGAGACCGACCAGGCAGCCCTCTACAAGCTTTCCGACAAGACCGAGTTCCAGCTGGATCCAGCGCCGTACTCCGAAGCCGAACGGGCACAAATCCACTTTACTCCGTTCCGTGGCTGGAACAACGATCCCAACGGGCTGGCCTTCTACAACAACGAATACCATCTGTTCTTCCAGCACAATCCCTACGGCACTAGCTGGGGAAACATGCACTGGGGGCACGCAGTGTCCACAGATTTGGTTCATTGGAAGGAACTCCCCATTGCCTTGGAACCGGACCCCATGGGGGCGATGTTCTCGGGAAGCGCAGTGGTTGACCACGCCAATACGTCCGGGTTCGGACAAAACGGGATTGCCCCGCTGGTACTTGTCTATACGGCTACTGGCAATGGCTCGACGCAATGCCTGGCGTCATCGGTTGACGGTCGGACCTTCACTAAATATCCTGGCAATCCCGTACTCGAAAGCCAAACTCCTGGCAATCGTGATCCCAAGGTCATTTGGCATTCGCAAAGCAAGCGTTGGATCATGGCGCTCTACGTCGGCAGGCCGCAAAACAGTCACACGATTGAACTCTGGGCGTCGAAGGACCTTAAGAATTGGGACAAGCTTTCGGTCATCCAAGGTGGAGTCGAAGGCTCGCGTACGCTTTTCGAATGTCCGGAATTTTTCGAGATTGCGTTGGAGGGGACTTCGGAGACCCGTTGGGTTGTTTTTGGTGCGAATGGGCAGTACATTGTAGGTACATTTGACGGAACCAAGTTCACTCCTGAGACTCAGCCCCAGAGTGGATTTTACGGTCATGGGCTTTACGCCGGCCAGACATTCAACCACGCTCCCAAGGGGCGGCGGATTCTCATCTATTGGCTTACTGCCGCGACGCCGCGCCATCTCGGCTTCTCGCAAGCGATGTCTCTGCCGCAGGAACTCAAGTTGGTTTCCAGGGCTGACGGTCCCAGGTTGGCGCGTGCCCCAATCAAGGAACTCGAAAGCCTACGGCTCAAAACGACTACGATCGCCGAAAAAACCAACTCGATCAAGCTTCCGGACGAAGGAATCTTCGAATGCAGAATTCAGGCGAAACTAGGGCAAGCTGACACGCTGAGCCTGAACTTCAGGGGAACTAAACTCAACTACGATGCCAAAACGCAAGTCCTCAGCAAGGATAACATCAAGGTCCCATTGGCGTTAAAGGACTATGCCATTGACATTCACGCGTTTATTGACAACAATTCCATCGAACTCTTTAGCGAGGATGGCTTGGTTCACGCGACGTTCATCGCCTTCCCGAAAGCCGGGGAAGTCGCCTCGGAAATCACCGCAAGCAACCACATCGATCTTCGCGTAACTCATTATAAGCTCAATTCCATCTGGAAGTAACCAAGAGGAAAACAAGATGACCAAACGAGTATTGGTATTGGGAGCAACTGGCGCAATGGGACAATACCTCGTCCCGAGCCTGGCAAAGAAAGGATATCAAATCGACACGGTTTCGCTGGACGATCCACCCTGGACGTTTCCCAACGTGACCCATGTCAAGGCTGACGCCAAGAACCAGGCGTTCTTTTTGGAGATGATGTCCCGGAAGTACGATGCGATGGTTGACTTCATGACGTATCCGACCAGCCAGATTGCGACGTACTTGCCCCTGGCGTTGAAAAGCGTCGGCCAGTACATATTTTTGTCCTCTTGCCGGGTCTTTGCCGATTTGGAGCATCCGCTCAAGGAATCGTCTCCTCGATTGATCGACGTGTCGGACGATCCTTGGTTGCTGGCTTCCGACGACTATTGCATCTACAAGGCTCGTGCTGAGAATGCGTTGCGCGCGTCAGGCTTTAGCAATTGGACGATTGTTCGTCCTGCGACGACATTTTCCCACATGCGTTTCCAGTTGGTCACCTTGGAGGCGTACTTGACGGTTCGTCGAGCGCGTGAAGGGAAGGCGGTTGTGGTACCGATCGAGGCCAAGGACAAGCATGCCACCTTGAGTTGGGGCGGCGATGTCGCTGAAATGATTTCCGGGCTTGTGTTCAATCCCAAGGCATTGGGCGAGGACTTCAACGTCTGCTCGTCGGAACACCATACCTGGGGAGAGATCGCGGAGTACTATCATGACATCTGCAACCTCAATGCGGTTTGGGTTCCCAAGGAAGACTACTACAAGATCCTCGGCGCCAATGAGTTCAATCCAGGACTTAGGTGGCAGCTCGAATACGCAAGACTTTTCCAAAGGATTTCAGACAACTCAAAGATCTTGGCGGCCACTGGGCTCAAACAGGAAAGCTTCAGAACGCTCTACGACGGGCTGAAGCACGAAATCCAAAAGTTCCCCATACAGTTCAATTGGCCGGAATGGACGAAGCCTTCATACGATCGAATGGATGCTTACCTAAAGGATCAAAAACAATGAGAAAATCTTTTGCAAAACACAACCAGGCGCTGCTTATTGGAGTTGTCAGGGAACGAACTGCCAGGGACTCCATCGCCAAGATCCAGAGTTGCAAGACGCACGGAGCCACGGCAATTGACCTGCATCTTTCATGCATGGACGAAAGCGAGAGAACGATTGACCAGCTACGAAGCGTAGTTAACGCCTGCCCGCTCCCAATCCTCGCGCTCAACTACAACCATTCCTACGATTGGAAAGATACCCAAACCCCGGAGGAAGAACGAATTGAGCTGCTGATGAACGCTATCCACGCAGGAGCCGCGGCAATCGACCTACAGGGGTACTCGTTCCATGAACCGTCAAAGCACAATTACTGCGGGGCTGCCGACTTCTCGTTCACCAAGGGAAATCCCAAGGAAATCGTTACGGATCAAGCTGTCATTGACAAGCAGCGGAAGCTCATTGACAAAATCCACGACATGGGGGCAGAAGTTGTTATCTCTACCCATCCAGGTGTCTTTCTCGACTGCCAGCAAGTCTTGGATCTGGCGCGCTTCCTCGAGCAAAGGCAGCCTGACATGATCAAGATCGTCACCCCTTGCCAAAACTATCTCCAACTAGCAGAGACCATCAAGACGCAGATCGTGCTGGAGCAGGAAATCAAGACTCCCGTGCATTACCATTCCAGCGGAAAGGCGGGACGACTTTCCAGAATCGTCAATCCAATCCTCGGTGGACACATGATCTTCTGTTCCAATGGATTCACGCCAAACGCAAACTTCGAGCAAACCGACCTCGCAACCACAAAAATCGCCCTGGACGCCTTGAACAATATCCTCCTATAGACCATGAAACAGAAAATCCGCATCGCGCAACTCGGCATTGGACACAACCACGCCGCCGACAAGATGGCTTCGCTCAGGAAGCTTGGCGAGTACTTCGAAGTCGTTGGAGTCGCTGAAGACAATGATTTCTGGCGAGAACAACGGAAAAACTACTCGCATTACCAGGGGATTCCATTCCTTTCGGAAGACGAACTCCTCAACATTCCCGACCTTGACGCGGTCGCCATTGAAAAGGATGAGCCAGGAATCATTCCCACGGCAATCAAGGCGGCCGAACGAAAACTCCATATCCATCTCGACAAGCCAGCAGGGCAAACCATCGACGGTTTCGAGACTTTGCTCGAACTTTGCCAAAAAAACAACCTGGCCTTTCAGCAAGCGTACATCTACAGGTACAATCCTGCAGTCCAGTTCATCCTCAATGCAGTCAAGCAAGGATGGCTGGGCAATATCTTCGAAATCCATGCGGTGATGAGCAGGTACGACGGGGACAACCAGACCTACCGAAACTGGCTCTCGCAATTCAAGGGTGGCGCCTTCTACATCTTTGCAGGGTACCTCATCGACCTCGTGGTCCAAATGCTTGGAATGCCTTTGAAAACGACTGCATTCCTGCAAGAGACGCGTCAGGACGGGTTGATTGACAATGGACTCGCCGTGCTCGAATACCCCATCGCAACCGCGACCATCCGAGTCAGCGTGGAGGAAGTCGATGGCATGAAGCACCGCAGGCTGATCGTGTGCGGCACAAAAGGAACCGCCGAGCTTTGCCCGATCGAGGCACCGGGCAGTCTCTACTACACGCAGCCATTGGTTGTCCGGCTGACGCTCAAGCATGCCCAGGGGCCATATCCGGCGGGAACGACCAACGTGGATTGCGGTCCATTGGGGGACAGGTATGGGAAACAGTTGCTGGAATTCTACCGGATTGTCCGGGAGGGCTTGCCGAATCCATACTCATACCAGCACGAACTCAATATCCATAAAGTGCTGTTGAATGCCATAGACCAAAGGAGGATGAACTCATGAAAGCAATCGTTGTCAATGAGCAACGCCAGTTGATTTGGGCTGATGTTCCGGAACCTGTTTTGCGCGATGATCAGGTGATGATTGACGTATGTGCCACCGGTGTCAACCGTGCGGACTTGTTTCAGCGCGAGGGGAAGTATCCGTCGCCGCCTGGCTGGCCTCCGTACATGGGGCTGGAGGTTTCCGGGGTTATCTGCGAGGCTCCAGCGAGCAGCAATTGGCGTGTTGGCGACAAGGTTTGCGCCTTGTTAGGCGGTGGTGGGTATGCTCAGCGTGTTGCGGTTCCATCGGGCTTGGTTTTGCCTGCTCCTGCGAACCTTCCTTTGGAGCAAGCGGCCGCTTTGCCCGAGGTTTTTGCAACTGCCTACCTCAACCTGGTCATAGAGGCAGGCCTCAAGTCTGGCGAGACGGTGTTCATCCAGGCTGGAGCAAGTGGAGTGGGGATTGCAGCCATACACCTTTCCATGGCGATTGGGGCAAAAGTCGTGACCTCGGTGGGAAGCGAGGAAAAGGCGAAGTTCCTGCGTCAATTGGGCGCCGACGTGGTCATCAACAGGAAGACCACCGATATTGCTTCCGTCCTCAAGGAGCATCCGATTGATGTCGCCTTGGATTGTGTAGCGGGACCAAACTTAGGAAGCTACTTGGAATGCATGTCCACACATGGACGCTGGGTTATCATTTCGACGCTTGGTGGCGAAAGGGCGGAACTCCCCTTGCGAACCATCCTCAGGCGCGGACTGAAAATCTTCGGCAGCACGCTAAGAAGCAGATCCGACCAGGAAAAGAGCGATATTCTCTTTCGGCTTGAGAGCGAGATTTGGCCGCGTATCGAGCAAGGGCAAATCGCTCCGGTCATCTACAAGATGCTTCCATTGGAAAATGCCGAAGAAGCTCATGCCATTTTGCGAGACTCGAAAAACACCGGAAAAGTCATCCTGACCCAAAAGCTCGGCTAACCCATTCCGCCTGCGTTTCCTCTTGAAAAAAGAACAAAATCCGCTGAGAATTTTTCACGCTTTCGTACTCAAATGGCATGTGACATGCCCCTTCAGCAGGCAAGTTGCCGAAAAGGGTGGCGGGGGGAGTTACTCGTGTGCTTGTTTTGGAGTGGATATGAGACTGGCAATCCACTTGGCGGCATCGATGACGCTTAGTGCCTGGAGTTTCAGTTGCTGATAGAGGATATGGGTGCCGGGTTGGAATTGTCTGGTCGCCAGCATCAGCCCCAGATAGACGAAGATCAGATTAAGCGCCAGGATGAGCGACAGCGAGAAGACGACACCATTGATTTTCAGGTCTTGTTGCCCGTTGGAGATCGCGATAAAAGTCAGGACCAGATGATAGGCGTAGGTGACTCCGATGCAAATAGCCATCGTGGTTTCCGCCCAAAGGGGCAATTCTCGAAAGCAAAACAAGAGCAAGCCGTAGAACCCGAGTATGAGGACCATGTAGAATGGGATGAAGTAAGGAGCCAGGATGATCCAAATATTGGGTCTGTCCACGTCAACGCTTCCCGATCTCAGGCGCAAACGAATATTTGACGTCTTGCGCCTGAAGAGAACCGCTACGGCCCAATGGGTCAACTCATGGCCAAAAACGTACAGCGGCAAGAGCTTGATCTTGGGGAAAACAAACAAGCCGCCCACCAAGCCAGCAGTGACTGCCCAGCCCAACGAGGTCGTCTTCCCTTGCATGATTAAGCGGATCAAGGAAACAACCAGGGCAATGGAAAGAAACCACAAGATAAGCGTGGAAAAAAACTTGAGTAATTCGCGCAAAAAACGATGCATACCTAGGATATTGAAAGACAACAACTAGAAAAGGATATGAATGTATCGTAATTCCGGAATTCTGCAACAAAATCCGTTTTGGCAAGTGCGGATTTAAATCGAATTTTCGCTAGGGGGGGAGTTGACAAGGCTAGTATCGGGATTACTTTCACGGAAGTGTTGAGATATCCATCCAAGATTGAAATCCAGGAGCAAAAAAATGAAGAATTTATGGTTGTTGCTTATCTGTTTGAGTGCATTTGCGCTTCAGCCGTTGGTGTTGGAGGATTTCGAGGAGTTAGAGGGGGTGACGAAGACTGGTCAGCAATCGTCATTCAAATTGACCGATCAAGCCGCTGTTGGTTCCGGGGCACTGGAGGTTACATTGCCTGGCACTGTATCCTGTCGTCTTTCCTTTGGCATTCCCGAGAAGCAGGTTTGGAATCAGTATCAAGGGATATCATTTCGCGTAAAGGGCGATGGCTCTGACGCTTGGGTGCCGATATCTCTTGTCAGTACCCAAGGTTCTTACAGCTACGTCTATTTTGTGCCGATGAAATCGACGTCATGGACAACGTACAAGGTTGGCTGGGACGAGTTCATTCCTGAATCGGCTGTTGGTTTGATCGGCGAATTGGGAAGCCTTCCGCCTTGTGGCATCGACATCCTGCGCTTCGGTTGCAGATGGACTATCTGGTACGACAATGCGCCGATTCCTAAGCATACGGCGTGTTTTGACCATGTGCAGCTGGAACCGGTCATTGACAAAAAGCCTGATGCCTTCCAGCCTATGCCGGCAGATAGATTTTTGACGAAGCTCCGCGAGGGCAAGCCTGTACTGATCCAATGCCAGGGGGATTCGGTCACCGCAGGGACTAGCCTCAGGGAAAAGGAGAAGACCCGCTACTCGATCCAACTCCAGAATATCCTGCGGGAATGGCTTGGCAACGAGGGCATTACCGTGCTCAACAAGGCAGTGGGCGGGGCCAGGACAAACGACTTGAGAGCTTGGATCAATCGCGATTTCAACGGTGAAACCCCGGATTTGGTTACGGTATGGATCGGGTACAACGACAAGTCGGGGGCAATCGCCCGGGAGTACTACGCCAGGGCGGTCAATGACTATATCGATCGAGTTGCCCAAAAAACAAAGGGCGAATCCGCAATCCTGCTGATCGCAACAGGACCGGGAAATGGACCAAGATTCACGATGATGGATGACTTTGCAGAGGAAATCCGAAAGATCGCAAAGGACAGAAAGCTGCTGCTTTTCGATGTCAACAACATCCTCAAGTCGCTGGGGCACGAGGATTTCTGCGAATTGATGGCGGATATGGCGCATCCCAACGAGGCCGGACATCGAATGGTCGCCGAAAAATTGGCGGATTTCCTGGTCGAAGCCGCGAAAATCACAACCCCAAAACCCGTTAAGCCACAAAAGCCGGCACCGTCAAAAGGACAGGAATACGAGACTACGTTTGAAGGCGATGCCGAAAACTGGAAACAGGAACCACAAGCGGAAGTGACAACCGAACTTGCGCAGGACAATGGAAAATGCCTCAAGTTGACGGCTGTCGAAAATAATCCCGATCATGTCCGTGCCTGGTCACCCCCGATCAATGTCATTCTCGGGCAAGTCTTTCGAGTTGAAGCCGATGTGCTCAACAAAATCACAAAGGGAAGATACGGAATCTATATTGCGGAATACAGTGAAGACGACGGGAAGGGAAAATTTGACGGATTAAGCATGCACTGCGTCTTTGCACAGGCGGGAAATGCCAGGCGTTGGACGCGGCACGGCTCCAAATATACCGTGCCAGAAGGCATCAAGTCAATTCGTGTCCTGGTCTGGAGCGCAAAGGATTCCGTCGGAACCCTGTACTTCGACAACCTTAAGATCATCCCGAAATGAGCGCTGAAGTCCAAAATCCGCTGGATTGAGTTTCGGATATCTTTGTTTATGTGAAATGTGTGTTATAATATTGTTTTTGCGTTTTTCTGGTTGTCGAAACCAAGCATTTAGTTATTGAATCAACCCCTAGAGGAAGGAATCAAGCGATGAAGAAGACGAAGGTCGGAATCGTAGGTTGCGGAATGATCAGCGATACGTACTTCAATGCGTCGAAGAAATTCAACATGATTGAAGTCGTTGCCTGCTCGGACATTATTCCATCACGTTCGAAGGCTAAGGAAGAGGCACATGGCGTTCCTGCGATGACGAACGATGAATTGTTTGCCCAGAAGGACATTGAGATTGTGTTGAATTTGACTCCGCCTCAAGTTCACTCGAAGATTGCGATTGACACGTTGAACGCCGGGAAGCACGCCTACAGCGAAAAGCCATTTGGCGTTGACATTGACGATGCTGCGAAGGTCATCGCCCTGGGCAAGGCAAAGGGATTGCGTGTTGGTTGCGCTCCCGATACGTTCTTGGGTGGCGGTCAGCAGACCTGCCGCAAGATGATTGACGATGGCTGGATTGGCAAGCCCTTGTCCGGAACAGCCATGGTCATGGGGCGCGGACCCGAAAAGTGGCCGCAGGCTCCATTCTTCTACCGCTACGGCGCAGGTCCGATGCTGGATCTTGGCCCCTACTACGTGACCGCCCTCGTGAATATGCTGGGACCTGCCAAGAGCGTCACCGCTTTCACGACAAAGGGATTCGAAGAACGCACGATTGGCGACAAGGTCGCAGAAGAATATGTGGCCGAAGGCCTGAAGCCGTTCGGCAAGTACAAGGTTGATGTGACAACTCATTTGGCCGGTGTGATCGAATTCGTTAGCGGAGCAGTCATCACGATGGTTGCGAGCTTTGACGTCTATCGCCATGGGCATAGCCCAATCGAAATCTATGGAACCGAAGGCTCGCTGAAAGTTCCAGATCCAAACACCTTCGGTGGACCGGTCAAGGTGTGGCGCCGTGGTTACGCTGACTGGGTTGAGGCGCCTCTGTCGCACATCTACACGGACAACAGCCGCAGTATCGGCGCCGCCGATATGGCGATTGCACTCAAAAACAATCGCAAGCACCGCGTCAATGGCGAATTGGCAAACCACGTCCTGGAAGTCATGCTGTCCTTCGACAAGTCCTCAAAGGAAGGCAAGAGAATCGAACTCAAGACGACCTGCGAAATCGTGAATGCTGAATCGTGAATGCTGAATCGTGAATGCTGAATCGTGAATGCTGAATCGTGAATGCTGAATCGTGAATGCTGAATCGTGAATGCTGAATCGTGAATGCTGAATTGGGGAAAATCAGATTCTTCAAAGTCGAACTTAAGAGGCATGTCACATGGCTTTTGAGTACGAAAGTGTGAAATTTTCGAGGTGTTTTTTCTTGAGAGATCAACCGAGTTCTGGGACTGGGATCTATGAGACAAATAGGACGAATGTGACCCATGGGACTGGGATCTGGGACCGGGACTATGGGACCTGACATCGGGTTTTGTAGGGCTTGTGTTTCTGGGACTGGGACAGGTCGGACAGGTCGGACAGGTCGGACAGGTCGGACAGGTCGGACAGGTCGGACAGGTGGACAGGTCGGACAGGTCGGACAGGTCGGACAGGTCGGACAGGTCGGACAGGTCGGACAGGTCGGACAGGTCGGACAGGTCGGACAGGTCGGACAGGTCGGACAGGTCGGACAAATCATTCATAATTCAGCATTCAAAATTCATAATTCATGTGACTGGCACCTTGGGTGGTCGGGGGGCACCTTGGGTGGTCGGGGGGCACCTTGGGTGGTCTGGGGCACCTTGGGTGGTGTTTGGGGCACCTTGGGTGGTGTTTGGGGCACCCAGGGTGGCGTGGGGGCGGTTTCCTGCAAAAACAAGATTTACTCAAAAGCCTATTCGGGGGGCATGTCACATGGCATTTGAGTACGAAAGTGTGAAAAAATCGGAGGGGATTTTTTCGAGACCAGCGGGATTTTGGACCTGGAACTATGGGGTTCCAGACCATGTAGAACAAAAAAATCGCGCAGCCACGCGGAAGATTGCGAGGCAACGCGATTGGGTTTAGTGCAGGTGGGTTGGGTTATGCCTTGTAGTTGAGTTTCAGATCAATCGATTGGATGTCTGGCGTGCAAGGCCTTCCTGCGCCATCGAGCCTGGAGTTCCCGGTCATTTCCCGTGTGATGCCATTGAGGAAAGAACTTTTTTGTCCTTCGATGGTCAGTTGTCCATCGGTTGTCATGGTGATGATTGCCGAGATCGGGTCGTTGTACATCACGGTATTTCTTGCGCAACGGTGTTTGTTTGCGATTTCAGGCGGATACTTGTCGTGTGCCTTTGGAACCCATTCGTAGCTTGCGGAGTTGAGGTCGAAATATACGATCCCATCCAGAATCCTGATATTGTCGTGATGATGGTGCCCATTGATGACCAATCTTACTCGCCCTGGGTTCTTTTCGTTTGCGTCATTGAAGATTTTTCTGACTTGCAGGTAGTTTGAGCAGCTGGCGTTGTCGCGTTCGTAGCTTTGGTGGGAGGTCACGATGCATGGGAATGGTGAGTTTTCGATCGTATCCTTGAGCCATTCGAGTTGTTCTGGCGGGACGTGCGCACCTCCGCCGAGCTTGAAGTAGTTTCCCTTTGAGTAGTGGATGTACTTTCCTTCCTTGAAGCAGTAGTTCGGGTCGGTGATGATGATTCGGAAGCCGTTTTTATCGACGTACTTGTAGCCTTTCGGGAGGTTGTACATGTCGAAGGTTTTTTCGAAAGTGCAAGAATCGAAGTCGTGGTTTCCCGGTGTGTGCAGGGTTGGGATCTTGAAGTCATTGTATTTTTTGACGTAGTCCCACGCCGAGTCTGTCCCGTGTGTGAAGTCGCCTAGCTGGATGATTAAATCGGCGTTGTGTTTTGTTGCCCGATCGAGGATTTGCTGTAGCCAATCCCAGGAATCGTGCGGGAATGAGCCGGGGTAATAGTGAATATCCGCAAAGGCGCAAAAGACGAGTTTGTTGTTGGGCTTATCTTGTGCGATTGCCGTGTTGGGCAGGAGTGCGGATGCGGCGCCGATGAGAGCGGAGGTTCCTAGGAAATCTCTTCTGTTCATGGTGTGTGTCCTCTAGTTTTTTAGAAGTTCGTTGTTAGGTGGGGCTGGTATTGACTCCCTCTAGGGTTAGAATTCGATTCCATTGGCGCGTGCCTTCCAATATGCTGCAATGACATGGACTGCACGGCATGATGCGACGATATCGACTGGCGGTTCCAGCAGTGCCTTTGCGACCAGTTCGGACTGGATTTTGTCAAATGGGAAATCTGGCGTAAGGAGTTGCGTAAGGGCTAATTCTGCGCAGGAGCAGAGGTATCGTCCGTTTCCCGCGTCCATTGGCGGCGCCTTTTTTGCGGCGAGTTCTGCGGGGAATTGCATGGCTTGGCGAAGTTTTGCTTTCCGCTGAGGGTCTGGATCGATTTTGAGGATTAGTTCGAGCGAAGTGTTCATTTGCAGGAAGGCGTATGGCGGCATCAACCCATTGATCAGTGAGTCGGGTTGTTGCGGGAGTTGGAGTGAGGCTTCCAGTGTTTTGTCTGCCCACTTCATGTATTCGTCCCAGTATCGTTGCTTTTTTGTGACATCCCAGGTGGCGATGTAGATCATCGGGAGTCGTGAGGCCTCGTGCGGATAGACGTTCCACATTTTCGAGAGTCCTCTGGGATCCTTCGATCCGTCTGCTTGCAGGAAGTGCCAATCGTTTTCCTCGGTTACGTTTCGGATCATCAGCTCTGCGATATCGGTGAAGAGGGATTGGATTTTCGCTTTTGTGGCATCGTCTGGCAATGGTGAGTTGAAGTAGTTCCAGAGTCCATGGAAGAAGTGGGTGTGCTGGTCCCTGGAGGTTAGGGCGCAGATGCTTTTGCCGTCTTCCTCGCAAAGTCCCCTGGCTAGAAAACCCTTGTAGGGGTGCGCGTTGACCAAGTTGTCCATTCCCTGGAAGATTTTGTAGGCTTCTTCCTTCAGCGATTCGTCCTTGGTGACGTTGTATTGGTCAACGAGCATGTCAAGCGCCAGCCCGCCGAGGATCGGCGTATCCTCCATTCCTCGACCGTATGAGAGTCCTTCGAACCATTGGAGCAGGCCGTTGTCAAAGTGCCTGGCCTTGGTGACTTTTGAGGGGAGGCTTGTGTAGATAAGCTTGGTTTTCGGGCTATAGAACACCTCCATGACGTGTTTCCAGCCACGTTGTGCCAATTGATCCAATTGGTCTTGGCGCGTGGCGGCATGGATTGGGAGGCAGGAGAGCGCGATTGTCGGCAAGAGGATTTTCATCATTCGAGGAAAATGGACTTGATGTTTTGGATGGTTTCGTCTGATATTCCGGCATCTAGGAGGAAGTTGGTCGCCTTGGTTTCGAGTGGTTCGTCTTTGCTTGCGTATTGGTCCAGGAGGTCGAGGAGTTCCGCAAAGAGCTTGAAGTTTCGTTTTCGTGCTCCGTAGATTGCGCAAGAAGTGAGTTCGTAGTCTAGAATCAGATCCTGGTCCTTGACTCCTAAAATTGCGTTCAGGAGCAGGCAGACGGTTCCTGTTCTGTCGGCTCCTCCCCAACAGTGGCAGTAAGCTGGATAGATTTCCGGGGTGGAGAGGAATTCAAAGAGTTTTTTGTATTGGAGTTTTTCCTTGGGCTGTCCGATATCGGCGTATGGGGCGATTGGGATGTTGATCCAACCGACGCCGTCATTTTCCAGCGGCGGGACATAGTCGATTGGGATTTCCGTATCTCCCCTGATGTCGAGGTCGGTTTTGAGTTTCAGGTCGTCCTTGATTGCGATTCTTCCTCGCGGCGTGATTGCGTGGTGCCTGTCCATTTCGGAGCCCCTGTAGAGGAGTCCTTGCTTGATTCGAACGCCGGAGGAGGTCATCCAGCCGCCGCAATCGCGGACATTGGTCAGTCCGCCGACGAAGAGCCAGCGGGGCACGTCGGGCTCGGTACTGAACATTCGCGTTTCCGAGACGTTCATAAAGCCTTCGGAATAGACTTTCCAGTAGTATGTCTGTCCTTGGGGCAGGTTCCATACTGCCAGTCGCGTATTTCGAGTCTTGATTTGCCTGACGACGTTCTGGAAATCTGGATCTGTGGCGATTTCCAGGACGTAGTTGAGACTCGTGGCTGGGATTTTGTTCCAGGTAAAGATGATTGGTCTGGGGATGCTGTTGTCTCCAGTGTCATCTTGTTTCAATCCGAGCCAATCGACCAGTTCATCGTCGCTGGCGCGAAGGTTGGAGAAGTCCCTGTTGTCAAGGAAATCCCTTTGCTTCGGCGTCAGGACGGAAATGGTGATGTCGTTTTGAGGTTGTATGAGTTCAATAATCGGCATTGAGCTTAGTCGATTTGAAGCGTCGGATCGAGAGGATATCTTCCGAACTGGCTGCCATAGATGGCAAGGCCATTGGCTTCGGTACGGAGCGTGATGACGACTTTGCCGTTGGCGCTCTTGAGGATATCCTCGGGAATCTCGGCTTTGACCAGGAATCCGTAGGAACCTGCCTCTGACAGGTTGCGGTCCTGCTTTTGGGCGAACCATGAGAGGATGCCGCGATGGTCTGCGGGATCGTCCGGAAGCTTGATGGTAGCCACCAACTTGTCGTTGGCGAGAATCTCGAGCGTGGATTCCCAGGTATAGGTGTCTGTCATCGGGTAGGAATTGGCGTTCTTGGATGGATCGTGAGAACCGCCTCCAAGCATGCAGCTAAGGTCGACGACCTTTGCGTCTACGTTGTCCATGTCCTTCCCGTTGAGGCGCTTGGCTGAGACTTCTGCGAGGAACGTCGCCTTTTTGGCATTTTGAGGAATCTCAAATTCGTATTGGAACTGACCTTTTCCTGCACCGTTGACCTTGAGTCCGTCAAAGATGTTCCATTGCTTTTGCGACCAGGTCGCATCGATGAAATCTGCGGGCTTTTTCACGATGCAGTTCGGTTTGGGCTGATTGGTTTTTGTGACGAAGCAGGTGAAATTCCGTGCGATCGGGGTGCCGTCGCAGCTGACCGTGAAGCAGACGACGCCGGTTGCGTCCGTGCTGGGCAATTTGACGGGATAGGTACCCAGGTCCTTGTGCAGCCAGGAGGTGGCTTGGACTTGGACGGGCTTGTTGGGCACAGCGGTCTCGGTCAGCTGACCTGTGGAATCCCAGGAGCGGACGGTCGCGGTGACCTCGAGTTTCTTGCCTGCGAAACGGTCGGTGATCAGTGAGAGGTACATGGGGATTGCATAGGTGTCACCTGCGTTGAACGCCTTGCAGAGGGCTGTGTCAAGTGCCAGGTAGGCGTCTGAATGGAGGTCGCGCAAGGACATTCCCGGGAAGAGTTCCTCGATCCCGGTGAACTTTTCGGTTCTGTCGTATTTGACATATCCATTCCATTCGTTGCATACGTCATGGTGTTCTGTGTAGAGCCAGCCAGCGCATTTTGGGTGTCTCCTGAAGGCGTTCAACATCATGTGGTAGTCCCAGGACCAGTCCACGTCACCCGTTGAGCCGTTGTATCCCCAGACGTTGCCGCACTCCGAGTTGAACATCGGCGCGTTGCCCTGGCAGTGCCCGCCGATGTAGTTCCAGGTTGAGCCGGGATAGGTTTTCGCAACGGCTTCTTCGAGAATGCCTTGCCATTCGTAACCAGGAGCGTACTTGTGCCAGGTGAACAAGTCGGTGACGACGTGGTCGAGGTTGCAGACCGAGTTGTCTTCGATAAGTCGCGAGGGATCCAGGGCTTTGGCGACATCAACCATTTCGGCGACTTTACGCTGTGTTGTGGGGAGATATACGCGTTTTTTCTGGTCGCCTTCCATGTAGTTGGTGAAGAGTCCCCAGGTTTCGTTGTAGATGACCCAGCTGAAGATCGACGGGTGGTTCATGTCACGCTTGATCATTTCGCGCATGGTGAATTCCGAAGCTGCGAACATATCGTTGTCAGGCTGTCCCCATGAGTTTGGCACGTCAGCCATGATCAGCAGTCCGAGTTTGTCCGCCCAATAGAGTTTTCTGGGGATTTCGACCTTGATGTGGATCCTGTTTCCGTTGAGGCCCAAGCGCTTGGAGATAAGGATTTCCTCCTTCATGAATTCGTCAGACGGGAAGGTGTAGTATCCTTCCGGGTGGTAGGATTGATCCAGGCAGAGCTGGAGGTAGATCGGCTTGTTGTTGAGGGCGACGTACGGGTAGTCGGATCCAGGCATCGGGGCAACAGAGATTTTCCTCATGCCGAAGTACTGCTGGACTTCGTCTTTGATTCCGTCTCCGGTAAGCGTCGATGTCACTTCATAGAGGTATGGGTTGTCCAAGTCCCAGAGTTTTACGTTTTTCAGCGGGATTTTGATTTTCGCGGTTCGCTGAGTAGGTTCGAATTTGACGGTTGCCGGTTCGCTTCTGTCTTCCGGCTTGAAGTTGATGGCGGCGGTCAGTGCGGATTTTGCCGGTGCGCTGAGCGTGATTTTCGCGGTGACGAGGTCGTTGTCGATATCCGGGAAGAAATGAACGGTATCGAGATAGATGTCCGGTCTGACTTCGAGATAGGTTGTTTGCCAGATTCCGTTGACATTTCCGTAGCCTTGCTTGCCGAAGAGCTGGTAGGGTTGGTGGGTGTCTTCTGCACGGATTGTGATGGTTTGTTCCTTGCCCCAGACGATGAAAGGCGTCAGTTCAAACTCAATCGGCGTATAGCCGCCTTCGTGCCTGCCGATCGGCTTGCCGTCCAGCCAGCCTTCGGTAATCCAGTCGGAAGCGCCGATGATCAGGAAGATGCGTTGTCCCTTCATCTGTTCAGGGAAAAGGTAAGTGCGCTTGTACCAGCCGATGTCAGCTTCGTCAGCGACTCCCGACAAGGGCGATCCCCAGCCGAAAGGTACCTGGATGTTCAATGGAAATGATTCAGCAGATTCGTTTTGCCAAGCTTCCTTGAGCCCAGAATTTTCAGGATCGAAACGGAATTTCCATTGGCCATTGAGGTTGACCCAATTTGGACGCTGGAAATCTGGTCTGGGATGTTCAGGGAGAGGGTAGCTACATGTCATTGATTTTTTCCTTTTGTTTGAGTTTGTACTATGTTTAAGCGAGTTCGGTTCTTGCGATGATCATTTCCTGCCATTTTTTGTCAAGGGTGGTGAAGCGCGCCGACCATCCCGAGATTCTGACGGACAGGTTGGGGTAACGTTCTGGGTGGAGTTGTGCGTCACGAAGGATTCGGCTGTCTGCGACGTCGATTTGCAAATAGGATCCGCCTTGTTCCACGAAGGTTTTCATGAATGCGACGAGTGAATCCAGCCCTGCTTCTCCTTGGATTGCGGATGGGTGGAGCTTCATGTCCAGCGGTGTTCCGTTGCTGAGCTTGGTGAAGTCGTGTTTGCAGAACGAGTTGATGACGGCTGTCGGGCCGTGCTTTTCGGTTCCTGGCGTTGGGGACAGGTTTGGCGCGAGGAGGATTTCGTGCTTGGTGCCGAAGGCGGTTGCCAAGCGTTTCGGAGCGAAGTCGAGTTCGCGCCCGAAGGTCGAGATGCCGACGGGGGTGAGGACTCCAGAGGGCGTCTTGGTCTGCTTTGAGTAGATTTCGATGTATGCGTCAAAGACCTGCTTTGAGAATTGATCAGCCTGGTCGTTATCGTTTCCGTAGTATTCGATTGAGGATGCGATTTGGACTCTGAGTTGTTCGTTGCCTTCCCAGTTGTCCAGCATGTACTGCCTCAATTGGTCCAGGGTGAGGAGCTTGTCGTTGAAGACGAAGGTGTTGATGGCATGGAGCGAGTTTGCGACATCTGGGAGACCGCCGGCATGGGCTGCCCGAACTGAATAGTGCGCGCCTCGATTGGCGTAGGATTTGCCGCGCTTGATGCAATCGTCAACGATGATCGAGAGTGCAAGCGCTGGGTCGTTGGGGTCGGAGAAGGCTTTGTCCTGGGCTTTCGCGAGTTGTTCAGCGTGCTTTGCCATCAGGTCTTTCCAGGCATCAAAGAGTTGCTGGGTCGAGGTGAACTGCGGCCAGGAAGTCGGTTGGTTCCGTAGCGTTTCATCTTCGCCGAAGAGCGCGTTTTGGAAGATTTGGAGTGCGTCGAAGGGGATGTAGCCGAAGGCGGTCTTGCCTCCGATGATTGTTTCCCAGCAGCCGTCGTTGGTGAAGGCGAATGCCTGCTCCCCGTAGCCGAAGTTTTGCAGTGCCTGAAGGACGATGTCCTCGTTGTAGATCGATACGATGCCTCCGCCATGACGCTGGACCGAAGCGATTTTTCGTAGAATCGAATCCGGCGTGCGCTTGTTGACGCGTACGGCAATCGGGAAATCTGAGATGTGCAACTCTTCAACGACGTCCAAAATAAGCTCGGCGACGGTGGGGTCGATGTCCTGCTTCCCGGAATCGTCAACGCCCAGAAGAATGATGTTTTGGTAGTGTTGCGCGTCGCCCGAGCCTTGCTGGATGCCTTTCCATTCGGTTCCCTTGATCCAGAAGTGCGCAATCAGTTCACGGGCTTCGTCACGAGTGATTCGACCTTGAGCCAAGTCTTTTTTCAGGTACGGAGCCAGCAATTGGTCGATTCGTCCCAGGCCAGACCAGTTTCCGCAGAGCCGTTGGAATTCGAAGTGGAACCATAGTGCCTGCAGTGCTTCGTAGAAATTGGTTGCGGGGTGTTCTGGGACTTGCTTGAGGATCTTGAGGATCGGCTGTGCGTAGTTGGATGCATTTGGCAGGGCGTTCACCAGGCGTCGATGCCAGATTCTCATGGCGTCGATGACTTCCAGGCATGCATTGAGGAAGTCGTATTCCTCTTCGTTGTGCTGTGGGTTGGCGATTGATTGGCGGATTTCCGCTTCGAGTCCTGAGAGTCCGAGGGTGACAGCTTTTGCGAAGTTCGCGGTCGTATGGCTGTGTCCTCGGAATCGTCCTCCTGGCATGGCGTGCTGGACGGCCTTCAAGTACGTTGCCGAGCCGACTAGCCGTTCCTGCGGCAGGATGCAGAGCGGTGCGTTTTCTGCGATTTTCCTGGCATTTTCGGCATATTGCTGGGGGAGTGTCCGTCCGCCGGGTTCGTCCAACTCGAAGTTGCAGGTGGCAATTCTGTCCTTGATTTCGGATGTATTCAGGTAAAGCTCTGCCAGTAGGAGGGTTTCCTGGGAGAGTCGATTGGGGACATCATAGCCGAGATAATGCAATGGTTTCATAACTTCGGGTTCGCGAGATTGTGGACTTATTGGTAGAGGATGGATTCAATGCCGCAGAGTTCCGTGAACCTCTCAAAACGATCGTACTTGAAAGCTGCGATGCTCTTCGGATTGTGGGAGTCGGATCCGATGGAGAAGACGCAGCCGGTTTCCCGCGCCAGGGTCATCATTCTGACGTACTCGGGGGAGAAAGAATCGTCGCCGACGCCGTCTTCGACGGGCTTGACGGCGCAGGTATTGATTTCGATAGCGCAATTGGCCTGCTTGGCGGCTGTAAAGCACTCGATGTACTCGTTGTCCGTGATCATGGACTGGATGAGTCTGGGCATTTCCGGGGTCCAACCCATCGCATGGAACGGGTGCACGACTGCGGTCGCCATGTCAAGTTCCATCACTTCCATGAATCGGCGAATCATCAATTCCTTGATGTCCTTGGGCTCGTTCAAGTCGGCAGGTACGGTGAATCCCTTCATGTGGAAGTGGTCTGGCGGGATGAGGACGAAGTCGAATAGCTTTGCCGCTTCCCTGGACAACGCAACATGCTTGCCTCCAAGGAATTCTGTTTCGCAGCCGAAGAGGATCTTCATGTCGCCAACGGCTTCTTGGCATTGCTGGGAGGCCAACTGCTCCTTCAACTGAAAGACGTGGTCGACGTCTTGCGGGGCGTACCACTTGGAGGCGCCAGGAACCGCCTTGTCCCACAAATGATCTGAAAAACCAAGGGTCTTGATGCCCAATTCGCCGCAAACCTTCATGAAATCCCACGGCCATGAATCCCGTGCCGCGCAACTTGACAGGTATGTGTGCGTATGAATGTCACTCGTAATCTTCATTGCTGTAAAGTCCGTCCAAATTATAAAGTGTTGGAAAATGCCAAAATTAAAATGTCAATCCTCAAACTGAAAAGTCAAGTTTCACACTGGGTATGGATGCCATTCGCCGCCAAAAGCAACAAAAACAGGCAAAATTCTGATCCCTGCCGAAGTAGCGTGCGGAATCGTTTTGAGACCATGACACTATTAGGTACGGCACCCTGGGTGGCTTGGGCACCTTGGGTGGTTGGGGGGCACCTTGGGTGGTCGTGGGCACCTTGGGTGGTTGGGGGCACCTTGGGTGGTGTGGGGGAGCACCTTGGGTGGTCTGGAGGCACCTTGGGCGGTGGGGGAGCACCTTGGGCGGTGGGGGAGCACCTTGGGTGGTCTGGAGGCACCTTGGGCGGTTGGACAGGTCGGACAGGTCGGACAGGTCGGACAGGTCGGACAGGTCGGACAGGTCGGACAGGTCGGACAGGTCGGACAGGTCGGACAGGTCGGACAGGTCGGACAGGTCGGACAG
>JAGVUR010000052.1:20758-35666 GCA_019136135.1 Verrucomicrobiota bacterium | reverse complement strand
ATGCGCCATCCCAACGGGAAGCCCCTTGAGATGATTTCAAAACTTCCGTTGGCCAAACCGCTTTCGATGCCCTGGAGCCGTTCCGGAATCAGCCACGCCTTCGGATTTCCGAAATAGGCGTGGTAGGTGACGGTTTCGTCCTTGGCGGCTTTCACAGGCACGAAGAGCTTGCATTTCTCCGTGATGGGAATGTTTTCATCAAGAGGCAATCCAGAAGGAGCCTGCACATGGAATTTCACATGTCGATTCTGGTCGTCAACCACGCGCAGCCGTCCCAGGAGTTCTCCGATGAGCGGCGATCCCTTTTCGATGTCTAGGCTTACGGGATTTCCTTCGGCGTCTTCGCCCTTGTTGGCGATTACTATGGGCAGCCGTCCCCTCCAATAGCCGCCTCCGTCAGCGTAGAACGTGGAATGCCATTTGGGTGCGCCCAGAACGAAGAACGACAACAATAACAACACGGTGCAAACTTGCTTCATAGCTTGATCTCCAGTGGAATTGGTCACGGTGACCGGGTAAAACTTACAGTTCGAGTTGCCTTTCCCGGTCGCGTCATGAGTTTTGCTGGTGACTAGGGGTTACTTGAGCGGCTTTTGGTTTTCATGGACCATGTTGCCGAAGTCCGCGAGCAGCTTGTACTTGTTTCTCCAGCTGGTGTACATGATTCCGGTGCAGTTTTTGGTTTTGTTGCAGGTTTCAAGCCATTCCCTGCTTGTGTCAAGGGTATCCACGTCATAGTATGCCGCACCCTGGGTCCTGAAGCCGAGGTTTTCGAAGAAGGGCATGCTGATGTCTCGTTTCAAGTGGTACCAGCATGAGATGACAATGTCTTTGGGGATCATGTTCCAGACTCCTTCGAAGGAACCTTTGCAACTGGCGTAGCTGGCGCGTGCATTGTGTGCTGGGTCGAGCATGTCAGACCAGATGTAGATCGTGGCGTCGGGCGCGACTTCCTTGATGTACTGGCGTTGCTTGGTAATGCAATCCGCAAGGATGTGCGCCATATCCGTATTTCTGGCGACGCAAGCGGCGCATGTGCCTCCTGCCCTGATTTCATCCATGCTCAGGAACCACTTCTTAGGATTGATCGCCTCCTTGATTTCCCGGGCTGATTGCCGGAAAAGGTCATAGACTTTCTGCTCGGACATGCAGGTCGTGAATTGCCATCTTCCGTATCTGACGGGATGGTAATAGGAAATGAGCAGCTTGGTGTCGTCCTTGAGGTTGGCGGCAGGCGTGAGCTTCAGAACCAAAGGCGGTTCGGGGTTTGCAGGAAGCAATTGCTTTGCGGCCGGAACGGGTTCGTAGTCCTGTCCTTCGACGAGTACCCTGTCGCTATCCGCGACCTTGACGGTCAAGGGGCAGCCTGGTCTGCGGATGATATTGGTGACGCCCATTTCCTCCAGCTTTACGTCGTCAATCCAGACCTTTCCTGCCTTTGCGCCCCAGGTGCCGAGGTACAGCCTGCTTTCCTCTCTGTCGCCAGAGGAGAAGTACGTCTTGTATTCCTTCCAGTCCTGGGTCGGTTCGATTGCGGGCTCATATGCGCAGTATGAATCGCCTTTTAGGGTGTAGAGTTGGATCTTGACGCTGTTGGAGCCTACAAAGTCCTCCGTCTTGATCTTGCAGGACACCATGTATTGCCGATTCTTCTTGAGCTTTACGAGCATGCAGACTCGCGCGTGCCCATGCTTGTCTTCAGCGAAGTTTTCCAGTCTGATCGACGCCTTGCCCTCGGCTTTGACGTCGGTATCGACGAATGAGCGTTTTCCTGGCGCATCGATCCATCCGTTGATCTTGAAAGCATGTCCTTCGTATTCTTCGAAGTTTCCGTTTTGGAGTGGGGCGGTCTCTTCTTGGACGATCGTAGCTGTATCGCCCTTGACGACATAGGGCACGTCAATGCAAGGCAATCCCGCAACGAGATTCCTGTCGTATCCGAGCATCGTTCCATAGCCGATTGACCAAATGATTGGGATCAGCTCGATTTTGTTGGCGTCGCAGAGTCGCTTGACTTCCGCAAGCCTTGCTTTCCGTTTTGCGTCCCACTTGCCGTAGGTATCGAGTCCACATGCAAGCAGCATTCCATTGTAGTGGGACTTGGCGGCTGTTTCGAGAAGTTCCTTGAGTTCGACGACGTGCTGGTCAGCGGTCAAGGAACGGGAGGCGTAAAACCAGCAATCTTCGTATTCGGCGGCGAAAGACAGGGTGACCGCAAACAGGGTCATCGACAATAATAGCTTTTTCATGGTGTGTTCCTTTCGGTTATGGTTGTGGAATCAAATGCAAGAGGCAATTAAACACTATACATCATTACTCAAATCATGGCTTGGGCAGCAAAGTCCAGGAACCATCCTTGAAGAGGAGTTCCGCGATCTTGATTCGCTTGTCAACGCCATCGTCGGGAAGAAGTCGCTCGTCTGGCATCGCGACCTTTGCCGGCCACCACAATCCAACCCAGATCGAGAAGATCTCGCCGTCCTTCGGCTTGATCTTGTCATCGTTGACGGGAAGCTCGATCTGTCCCGTAGAAGTATGCTTTCCCGGCTCAAGGAAGTTGTCTTTCGAACTGGTTTGTCCGACCCTGGACAAGTGCCCCGAAGGCGCCTGGAGATGGATGAAAGGCAAGATGACGCCATCCATCTTCCTGTGGATCGTCCACTCCACCTCGGTGGAGAGCAGATTGCCGTCCAGCTTGACGGCGGTCGCATTGGCTGAGTAGTCCGCCGCGATGCTGAGGGTTCCTACCTTGTATCGGCGGTTGCCGTCATTGCCGTCAATGGGCAATTCGATGATTGGCTTGCCCAATTCGTCTCCGACTGAGATCATCACGTCGTACGTTCCCGCACTGATGTTTGGCGGTAGCTTGATCGTTCGCTTGCTGGAGAGTGTTTTCGCCGATTGGTCAACGCTGACGGGCAGGTTTCTGAGGTTGAACGCATCATCGACCAGGACTGCGGCGACTCCTCCGTTTTTGTTCTTGAGGGTAATGATCGGGAAGTAGTCCTTGTAGGCAGGAGCAACTCCGCGATTCTGCCAAGTGGTCTCGAATTCCAGGGTTCCTTCTCTCAGGGACACTGAGTTCTGGAAAGTCACCTTGACCGGCAAGAACCTGAATCCGATGACCAGGTTGATCTTCTTGATGAGTTCGCGCCAATCGGCGAGGAATTCATCCGGCCACCAGTGGATTGAGGCGTAGGAAGCGTGGTAGTCGACGATCGATTGGAAGAATCCATGCCCATCCTCCCAGCAGTTTTTCCTGATCGAACCGCCTACATGCTCGGATTCGATGTAGATCGGTGCATTTGGCCAAAGCTGCTGTGCCGCCTTGGCGTGGAAGTAGGCCCGGGGTGGCGAAGAGACCAGGATCGAGTCGTCGCGAAGCCCCATCTTGTGCCGGGCAAAGGCATCGACTAACTCTTGGTCCTCGGCCTCCCGGGGAAGACCGACGATGAACTGCCCCGTGGAAGACAAGATGTCCAGGAATGGATGGAAGCCATCAGGGACGGTTTTCCCCTTCCAGTAGGAAGCCTTGATCTTGGCGGAGTAGGGCATTGCCTGGCGATCGTAGTCAAATTCGATCAGTTTGGCTGCGCAGGGGCAGTCTTCCGGAAATGCGTTGCCTTCGGGGAAGGTCATTTCCGGATTTGCCCTGACGGTCGGAACCCCGTTTTCATCGATGTCCATGAATGCAATCGGCGATTTGTTCTCGAAGTTCGGGTTGTGTTTCCAGCCATTAAGCCTGGCGTATGGGTTTCCCCTGTAGAATCCCGATGCAAGCACGAAGGATTTGCCGTGCCATGCCTTGGGGATGACCAAGTCGAAGGTCAGGTCAACGAACGAGCCGACGACGAGTTTGGGTGTCTTGAATCCCGGCCTTGAGAGGAAGTCGTCTTGCGCCAGCACAATGGTTTTCTTGAAGTGCTTGGCGTACAGTTCTACGTGCTTGAGGATTACTTCGTTCGGGTATTCCAGCCTGGTTGATGTCCAGGTATGTCCTTCACCCCAGGTGCCGAAGGAGCCGATGTCGAACAATTCCACATCCGGGTGTCCGTCGTATCTTGCCGCCAGTTTAGCCAGGAGGTTGTCAAGTTTTTCCAGGAAGATCGGGTCTCCGAAATCCGGTTCCCAATGCGTTCCGTCTTCGACGATTCCCTGGCCTGGCTTGAAGTAGTATCCTTTTGCCCCGGCGTCCTGGACCCATTTTGGCGTTGCGTACTTGAAACCCGTTTCGGAGCAGGAGATTCTGAAGGATGCCTTGAGTCCCCGCCTCTGGTATCGTTGCATCGGGGTGTCGAGGACCGACCACTCGAATTTTCCTTCCTCGGGTTCGATGACCGACCACGGAATCCTCAGGTAGATTTGCGTGAGTCCAGGCCAGTCCTCGAGCAGATCCTCCGGCGCCGTCCTGTTGCCGTAGTTGGTGAGGGAATTGTCGTAGAAGTGGAAAACGAAACCCATTCCTGGGTTTGACAGTTCTTTTCCGTTGTCGGCGAAGGTCGCAGTGACGGAATCGGCCTGTGCGGCGACGACCATCGAAAGCGATGTCAATAGAATTGCAAGACGTGGTTTCATCGTTGTTCTTTGATGATTGAAGGTGGATACGAAACCGCCCCAAAACAGGACAGTCGAGGAAGAATACTGAATACATTTAAGGTGTCGTTTTAAGCTGGAATTTCAAGTTTCCTATTACTCGCAAAATAAACTCAAAAAACTTTTTATACACAGAGATTGGAAGATGCGAAAGTTGCAGAATTTTCCAAAAGACGTACTCGAAAGGCATGTGACATGCTATTATGTTAGAGGGGCTCGGAGGAGTTGTTGTTTGCCATCAATGGGACATGGTTTGCTATATTTTAGAACAATATTGCTTTTGTATTCGTCAATCTATACTAAGCGTTCCGTCAACAAAATCAGATGGATATGATAGCCGCATAATAGCTTTGGGAAACACAATAACATACGATTGTGCTGTTCCCTCGCCGAAGCGATCATGTAGCAGGCTTTTACCATCAGGGTAGAAAGTAACTTCATCCGGCAACGATCTTAAATAGGGTAATTCAATGGTTTCATCAGAGCATTCGGGAAATATCGCCTCAATTGCAACAACTTGTCCCTCGCCAAAGGTTTCATGCCGAACGATGGCACCAGCTGGAATCAGCGGTGCCTCCGTTTCATTACAAATACTAATGCCTTCGGTGATTTCAAGCGATCCTTCTGATACAGTAGTGTCAATGTATTGCTTCCAGGCAGGTGCTTCCAAAATATCCCTGCGAGATTCGCACTTAACGATCAAATCCCTGAGGTTTTCTGGATTTGTTTTGTTCGATTCAAACATTGCCACAAAGTATTTCTGGAATTGCTCTAATGTTAGCGGAACAATATCCAGCCGTTGCTTCATATCGTCTTTTGCATACCAAATACCGTGTCTGAATGTCTCTGCTGTGTTGGTGTCAATGCGAACAGCAATAAACATACCGTAAACGGGCTTGTCATATTTCAAAACAGCATCGGAAACATGCCGTCTGACGGGTTCGCCTTCCATTGCTTCTTGGCGGGAGGATGTGGACATTGTGACTTCGGTCAAGATGGTGAAGTCATTAAATTCGCAATACAGATCGCCTTTTCCACCACCTGCAACTGAAACAGGCATGAAGTCTGAATCTAATTTGAATCCACGGACTTCATAAGGTTTATTCACCATGTGATTAATCGCCAATGCTGCACGCCAAAGTGTCCATTCAAGATATACAGGGGTTTCATCTTCTGGTATTTCAATGGCATTATCCTCGTCATAGATTTTTTTGCCACCACCTTGGATCAGCAGCGTCATGTAATCTCTAATGTCTTCCCATTGATTGCGCTGATCGTTGGCATACTGAATTTCGTCCGCCTGCGCGAGGATATTTTCAAGTCTCTTTCTTGCAGTATTGATTTCTGTCGGGGTATTCAGAGGTAGGTCAGATATGTCAAATAGAATTTGACGCTCTTTCATCTGCTTGATCAAATCTTCCAACAACGATTTTGCGACATCCGCATTGTCGGTGGGCAAAGGTGCGCCAGTGCAGAGCAACTTATACTGCTTTATAATAGGCACTGAACTTGCACTGGATTTTGCAAGCTTTTCTGCCAGGAGATGCTTTGTGGGAACGATTATAAGGCCCCTGCCTTTTCGTTGAAGCACACCTGTAATGCGAAGGTATCGCATATTCATATCGCTATAATCTAAGAAATTATCAGCTTTTTTATCATAGTTCTTGCTTCTTTTGGCAATCTCTTTCTTATCAAACTGACGCTTAGACGGGGCATCAGCTCTCCGGTTGCGCAAATCCAGGATATTGTCAACAACATCATCCAAGTTATAGCTGGGATTGGTGGTTTGTCCCCATAGAGCAAATTCGATTCTTTTCAGTTCGGAGGAACCTGTGCGCTTCTCAAGCTCCAGCATGATTGCCAGCAACCACCTTAATGGGGAGAAATAGCACCTGCCATCTGGCATTGAAAACTGCTCTACGCTCATCGCTCGGAGAAAGCATTCCTGCACCGCAGGATATGTATCAGCTTTTAGAAATGATCTGCCAAAGGGCGTAATGTCGTCCAGGGCGCCGAGTTCCTCTTGACGACCGTCCTTTTTCTGAATCTGTGGATAAATCAAGCCGTTTTTGGCAAACATCAACCGCCATTTACGGGCATGACTTCCCGTACTGTCCTTGCCTTCCTTATTCTGAATAATGCCTTTCTCATCAAGCAAATTCATAAAGCCGAGTTCGTTTTCACGTCCTCGGAGATTTCCGATGAACGCAGAGTTGGCATAGACAAAGAGACCTTCTTGAATTCGATTGGGATTGCGCAAGCCAGTATTACCTACAAGCCATATTTTAATCTGTTCACTCATGCTGGCAATCTCCAATCAATACCCAACGAAAAGATATTCTTGTACGGAATTTCTATTTGTCTTGGCATCGCTCTGATTTCCAAACGAATACCTGTAGTCAATAGGGATAACTTCTACATGCTGCTTGTACTTTGCCATGATCGCTACCATTTCATCTTGAGTAGGCAAACTGTTGGAAGAATAGGAAACAATCAGAATACTGTCCGCAAATTTCCTAAATAGATGATCAAACGCCTCTGCTGCACCTTTGAGAGTAGCAAATGGCGTAGGATACGATTTGAACTTCTTTGTTTTAGTGTGTTGTTGAATTTTAACGCCCTTCCAGTCACGGGCAAGACCTTCTACAAAATGGTATCTACGAACATATTCATTGTCAGATAAGGGAGAGTAGTACGGCGGGTCGATGTAAACCAAATCCGCCTGTTCAACTATTAAGTCCATAGCATCACCCTGCTTGGAATAATTAATCTGTCCATTATCAAATACAGCCTTGTTGACAGCCTCAACAGCCTCAAGAAATTGTTGAGCAAGTGTTTTTTTCAAATCTTTTCGTCCATCATTGTATCGGTGTCCTGTGTAAGTAAAGATACCACGGGGACGTTTTTTTATGCAGGCTCGGATCAGTGCCGTCATAGCAATCGCATGTTTATATTGATCCTTGATATCAGCGATATTAGTACGAAGCGTATCAATCAAATCGTTTTCTTCATCAGTGTAGTAAAGGCCTTTAAAGGTAGATGCCACAAAATGATTCGACTCCTTGTGTACAGCCAGAAGTTCTTTCGCTTCATCTAATGGCAGGGTAACAGAATTGTTTTCTACCAGTTACTGACAGTTGCTTTGCCTTGTGCTTTAAACATATAGCCAACAATGCCAGAGCCAGAAAAAAGATCGACAACAGTATTCACCGAAAATTGCGATGCAACGGACCATATTTCAGATAGCAGCTTGCTCTTAGAACCCATAAAACGAGTGGGTGGATAAGCAGAAACCTGTTTCGGAAGGGGTTGAGGAAGCGACTTCGATAAAGTACGCTGTTTTGGAGGAATGGTGACAATGACATCCTCACCTTTACGAGTGTTGCTGTTGCAGGAAATATGTCGCTTCGTCTGAATAACATCAATGTTGAACGGAGCATATAACTCATGCACCAGTGGATGGTTGGAATTTGTCAAAATGACTTGGCATCCTCGTTCATGCAAGATCATAACCATTCTTGCAAGCTCAGCATGATCTTCTTCGTGAAATTGTTCTTTGGTATACCGCTTGAAATCAGCATACTCTGAGACAGGCAGATACGGGGGGTCGAGGAAAATAAAGTCACCTGCCCGAGCATAATGCTCCAAAACCAATGCATAGTCACCACACAAAATATTTGCCTTTTGCAATGCTACAGATGCCGCTCTCAACCCATCTTCATCGCAAATCTTTGGGTTTATATATTTCCCATATGGGACATTAAACTGCCCCTCCTTGTTGACTCGATACAGTCCATTGAAGCAAGTTCTGTTCAAAAAGATTGTTCTCGCAGCTGACTCTGCTTTTGGAAGTGTTGTCCATTCTTGGCTTCGTACTGCATAAAATGCCTCAGAAGTATTTACATATCGCTTGAGGTGCTGAATCACATCATCCACATGATTGGCAACTTCCCGGTACATATTGATCAGTTCCGGATTGCTGTCTGAAATGATTGCATTTTCCGGTTGCAACGCGAAGAACATTGCTCCACCGCCAAAAAATGGTTCAATATATCGACCATAGGAGACTGGTACTTTTGGCAAAAGATCGCCTAGCATTTGCGTTTTGCCACCTGCCCATTTCAAAATTGGCTTGGCTTGAACAGGCTCTGTTTTTTTTACTGCTTGTTCTGCCACTACGCTCGCCTTCTTATCCTTATCATTTACATATTACCTTGGATTAATTCCATAATACCGCCGATGTCACATTGTAAAGCTGTACAGATTTTTACCAACGCAATCGTGGTGACATTATCGTTTTTTTTAACTTCGCCATTGAAGTATGGCTGATACCTACCTCATTGCAATTCTCCAAACTCAAAAACGCCGATAACAAATCTGTGTTTGCTGAAAAAATAGTATAGCATATCCAGAAACAGCTTTCAATACAGCGATTGAAATTGTTCGTTTTTTATAAAACACCAAAACCACCCTGGAAACAAGACAAAAAGGGTGGTTTGAAGTGGTTACAAGCTTACCATCTGTAGTATCTATATGGGTCGTCTGTGGCGATTGGGTCTTGGACATAGTATGACTCGAGCCATGGAGGTGGGACTGTGATGTTCGGCTTTCCGGTCATGCCTCCCTTGAGGTAGGTGTCATTGACGAGTACGATAAGTGTGTTGGGTTGTCCGTCTGTCCTGAGCAGTCCCTTGTCGAGCTTGAACGATCGGTGCGCCCTGTAGTAGTCCTCAGGGTTTGTTTCCTTGGTTGTTTCTCCGAGGAAGTTTCCGTTGAGCCATGTCCAGGATTCGTCGTCGCAGGGACCGATGTTCAGGATCGGCGTCACATCGTCGGCGATTTTCGGCGATTGGAAACGCAGTGCGTACCATGTGTATCCGTCGTAGTCCTTGAGTTCGGGGACCTGGTCTTCCAGCGTTGTGCCGGGCTGGTAGGGCTTCCAGGATGACGTATCGACGTTCCAGGCGAACCACTTTTGCTCACGGCCTATGACGTCAGGGTCGATTTTGTATTTCCAGTTTGCAGTGAGGTCGATGAAACGTTTGCTTCCCAATCTTTTTTCGAGCTGTTTAACCAGCGGGTTTTGTGCTTTCGCGCCTAGGTTGGCGAGGATTTTCGCGGTAGTGAAGGCGGCTCTCCTGTAGGAGTGCCTGAGGTAAGGTTTTTTATCGACGTCAATGTGCCATGGCGCGACTTGCTGGAAGACGAGCTGACGAGTTCCATTGTCGATCGCGCTAAATGTAGGCATGGTTATCCAGAGGTTGCTTGTGTCTTCTGGTTGGTCTTCCGGAACTGAGAAAGTTGCTTGCTCCAGTATTGCGTGCCAGTAAAGGTCAGCTGAGGTGAGTCCCCTGAGCACGTCCGGTGTCGTGTTTGGCAGTGCTGTCGAGCGGACTTTTTCCGGTGGGTTTGCCTTGAGTCCCAGTGCATTGAGTTCTTTGTCGTCAAGTCCGATAGCCAGCATCGCTGTCGTGTCGAGTGTGAGCGTTGACGGGGTTAGGAGTTTTTTGTCCAATCCGTTTGCGAGTACGAGGACATGGTTGGTCTTTGGTTGTCCCTGGAGCAGTTCGTAGTCGATCTTGAGTGCCTTGAGCAGGTTTTCGCCTTCTTGTCCGCCTGCGTATAGGACTTTCTTGGGCGGTTGCGGTTTGGGCGCCTGATCCAGGTACGTGAAGATATTGAGCAGGATTTTTTGCGCGATGGGGTCTTGCGTTGTTCTTGCGGATACGTCGAGTTGGCAGAAGATCGTGCGTCCATTGTCTTGGATGGTTTCGAGGAGCGGTGCGTATTGCAGGTCGAACCCTCCTACGAGTATGGGGTGCCAGTTTCCGATCGTCGGCTTTTCAATGAGCACCGAGGCGACGCATCCCCTGTTTCCGCTTCTCCAGACTCTGGTGTTGGAGAAGTCGAGCCAATTCCATTTTGGGTCTGAGAATTCCCTTTCATCGAGGTCGAGGTATGGCGGCACCAGGGTTGCGTTTCCTCGCCAGTTTGCGAAAGCGGTGTTGATGTCTGCGAATGGTTTTCCGTCCTTGGGATTGTCCAGGATTCCCTTGATTACCTGATGTGGGTTTTTGGTATGGAAGAGTTCTCGGAGTCCGTGGATGTTTGCTCGGAATCCCAGTTGTTCTGTGAGGGCGTCGTAGGATTGTTCCAGGAAGAGGACGTTTCCATTTTGCACTGCATTGGCAAGCCAGTCGATATGAACCGGCTCGTCCAGCGCTTCACGCCCGATGACAATGACCTGCTCCAGGTTCGGTGGCGTGTCGTGCTTGAGTTTCTGGATTTTGACGCCTGGGAGCTTATTGATTGTTTTTGTGGAGAGATTCTTTGGGTCGTAGAGTTGCACGATTGTTCTTGGGATTTGGTTTTTGTCTTCCAGTGGCAGGACTTGGAAGTTGAATTCATCTGTCCATGTGTCCGCATTGTCGAACGTCGCTGTCATTTGGAGCGTTTGCTGAGTCGCCTCCATGTTGTCATTGATTGGGATGGTCAGGTAGATGAATTCGAGTTGTCCCGGCTTGACTGTTTCGGTGAAATGAACCACCTGGTCATCGTCCTTGAGTTTCCATGTTCCCTTGATTGTTCTGACCTGCCTGGTGTCGTTGACCAGCGCGATTGACTTGCTGAGCTTTTCGCCTGGCTTGAAGACATGTGATTTCTCCGTCGGCTGGTCTTTTTGCCCGGCGAAGAAGGCCGAAGTCGGCATGTTGTATCTGAGGAAGGTCTCTCCGACTGGGGATGGCGCCCAGTCGGAAGCAGGTGACGTTCCGTAGATGAACCGGGTTCCTCCGTCGTCCGAATTGACATCGGGTACGATTCCTGGTTTTTTCAGGTCATTCAGGTTTTCGTGCTTTTCCGGCGGTGGCGTGCTGGCTGGCTTTTCCCAAAGAATATCTTGGTCCCAGGGGAGCATCGCCGAGATGCCTTGCATGCGGAATGACTTCCAGTTGTCCGACACGAACTTGGCGAGGATATTCGTGTAGAATGGATAGTGCTTGACTCCGCCGCAGAGTTGCCACCATGCGAAGGGTTCTCCGGTCGCCCAGAGTTTTTCCTCCAGCTCAAGGGGCTTTAGGCCGAATTCCTCAGCTTGCCTGTAGGCGTCTTCCCCGATTTCCGCAGCGGCGAATTCAGCGGCCCAGAGGCTTTGGAAAGCCTTTGCGGTCCAAATGAAGGCGGGACCGCGATAGCTTGACCAGCTCGAAATGTGGGGCATGCCCCATTCGACGAAGAACACGGGCTTGACTCCGTTCTTGGACCAGTGCTCCATCCAGTCCGATCGTTCCTGCATGGGCGCCCAATTCAGGTAGATGTTGATGCAATGCAAGTCTCCGAGGTTGCCGGATTCGTGGTGGTAGACCAATCTCGTCGGATCGATTTTCTTGGCGATGTATTCGGAATGCTTTGCCTGGACTCGCCTGAAATACCGTTCGAATCCAGGTTGGCGTGCCGGGTTGCTCCAGTCGATGCCCTCCGGTTCATATTTGTACTTTCCGTCGATCTTCAACGGATTTTGGTCTCCGTAGTACCCTGTCGCGTTATGGTTCATTGCGTACATGACTACGGCGGGATTGTTGGCGACTTTTCGTATGACGAACCGGGTCGTTTTCTCGTATCTGTCCCGTGTTTCTTGTTCGTGCAGCTTCCAGTCGAACGCATTGAGATGGGGCAGCGAGAAAGACATCAGGAAACCATTTTCCTGGACGGCCTCCAGGAGTCCTTCCAGATGGTTCATGTAGCCGTACGTGAAGTTGTAGTGGCCGTTGATGAGGAAGTTGAATCCGTAGAGTCTCATCCTGCGGAGCATTTCCGCTGCGTCTTCCTTGGTGTTGGTACGGACCCAATTGTTGGAACCTGCATCGCAATGGAGCGCCCTGAGGTGGATGGGGATCCCGTTGAGGTGAAGGTCCTTGCCGACGGCGGTGAACTCCCTGAAGCCGAAGTCAATGGGCGTTGTCTGGTCGATGACGTTTCCTGTCTTGGGATCGAGGATGGCGACCTTCGCCTTGAGGAGCACGGGGGTGTCCAAATCCCAGATCGGCGCGTTCTTCCAGGTGAATTTGGCCGGGATGATCTTGTCGGAATTGGGCTTGAGCGGCTTTGAGGTAAATGTCTTGACCGAGTTGTCCGGCAGGGTGACGTCCGCCTTGACGACAAGCGGATCGTCTCCTGCGTTGAGGAGTTCGGCATTGAAGGTAATCGTGTTTCGGCTCGTGGAAGTAACGATGTGCACGAAGTCGATTTTCATTCCCTTTGGCTTTGCCCTGAGTTCCAGGTTGCCGCTGATGCCCTTGTTTTTGACGGTCGCCTCTTGCTTGATGATGCGGTCGGGCGCCATGAAGGCGTCTCCGTCGTTGGATAGAGGGATTGCCTTGACGAGGATGGCGAGGGTTTGCCTTTTCCCGGGAATCAGCTTTCCGGTCAGGTCGATTTCTCCGCCAGGGAACCAGAGTTCGGCTGCGGGCTTGTTGTCGACGAATACTTTTGCATAGGTGTTAAGGAGCGAGAAGTCGAGTGTGATTTCCTTGTCAGTCCAATGGTCAGGCGTGGTAAAGGTTCTCTTGTACCATGCGATTTCCGTTGGTTTTGCGAGTCCTTCCGCGAAGTTGGCTTCCAGGTATGGAGCGATCAGCGGTTCTTGGAAGGCGTGCGACGCGACCCATGTGCTCGGCCATCTGGCCGGCAGCTTGTACCATCCCCAGCAATCGTTTTCGCCTGGCGGTTGGTCATCAGAAGCCTTTTCGTCAACGACGGGCCTGAATTGCCACAGTCCGTTCATCGAGATCGTTTCCCGTGTTTCGGAAGTTTGTGTCCAGGCGCCATCGAGCGATTGGGCGACTTCAGGGTCGATGGGACAAGGCACGTTTCCTGGCTTGGCTGATTGTTCTCCGATGACCGTAAAGGTGATGTTCTTGAATTCGACGGTCCCCGACACTCCGTAAAGCGCAGCCGAGAACCTGAGTTCGACGGCATTTTCCGGTATGATGTACGTTCGTTTGCAGTGTCTCCAGTTGGTTGAGCCGCACCAGCCGAAGACATTGGGCCAGCCACCGACCTGCTTGCCGTCCTTGTCGTAGAAAGCCATGGGGAGCCTTGCCGTATGCCAGCCTTCCGGTCCATAGACAACACTGGTGGTTTTCATCCAGAAATCCAGCCTGAGACGACCGTATTCCGGCTTGAGAGGGAGTGTCTGCGATGCGTTGGAATGCTGGATGTCCTTGATAACCAGCTTGTTGGAACCGTCTGTGTCCTTTTCGACGGTGACATTCTGGTGGATTCGCCAGCCGCGAGGACGGCCTTGGGAATCCAAATCGGAAAAATCCGGGTTGACGACGAGCTGCTGTGCGATGGCTAGCATGGAAGTGAGCAACAAAAGCGTGGCAATGTGTTTCATAAAAGTGTCTCGTTATGGGGTTGACTTGGATTGGAATCATCTTTAGAGTAATTTAGTAATATGAGGCATGAAGTCCATAAAACCAAATACAAAGCCTTGATTTTAGATTTAGTTTCAGGGTGTTATTCGTCCCATAGTCCCAGTCCCATTCGTCCTATTTGTCCCATTCGTCTCATTTGTCCCAGCCCATCTCCAGCTAGAAAACACCGACAAAGCTGAAAACCGATGGAGGCAGGCTAAAAACAGGCAGAAAAAGAAGACGGATTTTTTGTAGAAGATTTCGCGTCGGAAATTTGGAACTTTTGGGAAAGAGTGGCATATTTATGTTTTTATTTAAAAAGCATAATCAACCATAAAAAGATACGTAATATTTTCTCTTGGAGCATGTATGTTTAAGAATTTGACAACTGTGTTTTTTTTCTTTTCGACGTTGTTGTTGGCGATCATTCTTGTGTCGGGTCATTTTGCCGAGAACAAGGAATTGAGCGCTGTCCAGATAAAATTGGATACGGCATTGTTGGAGAACGAGTCATTGAAGTCCTCCTTGGAGGCTGAAAAGTCCCAGCGTGCCGAATTGGAGGAGAGCAAGAAGGAGTTGGGGGTGCTTGCCGAACGGGTCAAGTCCGAGCAGGCTCGTGTGTCGTTGGCCCAGAAGAAATTGACTGAGACCCAGGCTGTTTCTGTTGCTATGGCGAGCCAGGTCAGCCAGTTGAAGAACGAGTTGGTTCGTTGTCAGGAGCTGGTCAAGCAGGCTTCATTGGCTCCGTCAAAGCAGGAGGTTGATAAACTCCGCAACGAGAATGCTGAGTTGCAGAAGTCGGTCGAGGCTCTTCAGGATCAGTTGAAGGAAGGCGGTTCCGACACGTCGTCGGCTCCTGCCTTGGCGGCATTGAAGAGGGAGAACGAGAATATGCGCAA
>JAGVUR010000052.1:0-20747 GCA_019136135.1 Verrucomicrobiota bacterium | reverse complement strand
GTTGACGGTAATTTTCGCCAATACCGGCAAGCTGATTGACGAATTGGAGGCCGCCAAGAAGGCGCTGAAGGAGAGCGAAGCCACAGGGGCTGATGCCGATTTAAAGCAGCAACTCGACAAGGCGCTGGCGGACATTCGCCTCAAGGATCACCAGATCGCCGAACTCAAGGACAAGCTCGCTGGAAGATAAGCCGACACGTCGCCAATCCAATCGCTCGAACAAGGATTGATCTATGCGAAAACTTAAACTCTATTTGGCATTTTGGATAGTATGTCTTGCCCTGGCTCAGGCGTTGCGCGCGGGGCCGGTGCCAATTTCATTGGATCTGGATCAACTGAAAAAGACGATTCCGACCGTCACCAGTGACCGTTATCCCGATGCGGATGATGTGCTCGTGGACGACTATCTCCATACCAAATACCAGGCTGACGGTACGTCGATCACCTACGACGACCAGGCGTTCAAAATCCTGACGGAGAAGGGCAGGAAGGCAAACCGGACGATTACCTTGTGGTTCAATCAAAGCTACGGTTCGGCGAAAGTCGTGCTGGCGGAAATCTACAAAGGCGATGGGAAAGTGGTCAAGGTCGATGTCGAGAAGTTGTCCCAGGTGATGGTTGACCGTTCGCAGATGTCGTCGAACATCTTCGATCCGAACCACAAGAATTGGACGACGACGATACCCGACTTGGAAGTTGGCGACACGCTTCGTTTCGTCACTCGCCACGAGACCACGAAGCCGAGGGTTCCGAATACGTTTAGCGACTACCATACATTCGAGGGAACCCAGCCGATTGTGCGGTACAAGATCGAGATCGATGCCCCCAAGGCATTGCCCTTGAAGCATCACATCCTGAAGGACCAGGTCGAGGGCACGGTTGCGTTTTCGCAGAAGGAAGCTGGTGACAGGATCGTGTACCAATGGGTTGCCCAGAATGTGCCCCAGATGTTTCCCGAGCCAGACATGCCCGCACGGTATACGGTCGTTCAACGCTTGCTCGTTTCCACGATCGCGTCTTGGAATGACGTGTCCAAGTGGTACTGGAATCTGTGCCTGCCGCGCTTGAAGACGACTGATGCGATGAAGGCCAAGGTCAATGAGTTGACCAAGGGGTTGACGAACCGCGAGGAGATCATCCGTGCCGTGTTCCGCTTCGTGTCCCAGGAGATTCGCTACATGGGGATTACCGTGGAGAAGGAAGCGCCCGGCTACGAACCCCACGACGTAGAGTTGACCTTCAACAATCGGCACGGTGTTTGCCGCGACAAGGCCGCGTTGCTGGTTGCCATGCTCAAGCTTGCCAACATTGAGGCGTTTCCCGTCCTGATCCATGCCGGTCCGCTGAAGGATTCCGAGATTCCGCAGCCATACTTCAACCATGCGGTCACGGCGGCGCTCAACTCCGACGGGACGTACATGCTGATGGATTCCACTGACGAAAACACAAAGCAGTTGTTCCCTTCCTACCTGGCGAACAAGAGCTTCCTTGTTGCCCGTCCCGATGGCGAAACGCTAAAGACGACGCCATTTTCGCCAGCCAAGGACAATATGCTTACCATCGAGGCAAAGGCGGAAATCCATGCGGACGGCAGCCTGGATGTGACGGCTGACATAGCGTTTGACGGGATCAACGACAATTCATACCGTGGCGCCTTCGCCAACCGCACCCCGCAGCAGCAACGTCAATTCTTCGAGCGCATCGCCAAGCACGTCGCTCCCGGCGCAATAGTCAAGTCCTTGGTGCTCACGCCGAAGGACATGCTGGATACGG
The DNA here is from genome assembly GCA_019136135.1 of Verrucomicrobiota bacterium. Lineage (GTDB taxonomy): Bacteria > Verrucomicrobiota > Lentisphaeria > Oligosphaerales > Oligosphaeraceae > UBA1407. Next base: position 18,974 of record JAGVUR010000052.1, on the reverse strand, counting down.
AAACGATGCTCAAGGCGACCATCCAGCTGCATGCCGACACCAACTTGTTCGTCGCCAGCGGCGAAAATGCGATTTTGACGATTCCCCAATTTGGCTCTTCTTTGGGCATCATCAACTTCGTGTTGGGGAATGCTGGTCTTGAGAAGCGCAAATATCCGTTTTGCAACGACATTGCCTGCGGCGTTCGCGAGAGCATCGAGTTCAAGATCGATCCCGCCTGGGGCAAGCCGGTGGTATTGCCCAGCTACCAGGACATCAGCGACGGTCAGGTGAAGTGGACGAAGAGCCTTGATTTCAATCCCAGTTCACGTACCTTGGAGTTGAAATCGGAGTTTGCCATCAATACGGTGCAATTCATGCCCGACCAATACCTGGCGCTGAAATCCCACCTGAAGACCATCGAGGTCAACAATCGGAAAAAGGCGATTTTCAGCCGCGAAGCCACATTCGATCCGGAGACGGCCGACCAGGCGGAGATAGACATTGAATTCATCTATGATGATTTGCGCATCGAACTCTCCGACGAGTTCAATTGGACCGAGACGAAGACGGTGAAGATGCGGATATTGACCTACAATGGCAAGAAGATGTATTCGGAAATCAAGGAATCATATAATCCGATTTGGGAAGACGTGAAGTTGGACTATGCTCGGGTGACGAATCCCGACAAGGCGACGGGGAAGAGCATTGTAAAAGAAATTTCGAAGGAAGAGATCAACTTGATGGATGCTGGGTGGGTCGCGTCAGCCCCTCGCTATCCTGCTGGAAAAACGTTGGTCGCCTCCTTGCCTGGCGTTGAGATTGGCAGCGAGATCGAGTACAAGTTGACCCGCGTCGTCAAAAATTATCATTTCTTTTCGTGCGATCGAAATTTCCGCGGCGTCTATCCCATTGCGAAGCGCACGTTGACGATATCGTCTCCGTTGCACATCAAGCTTCAGACTGCCGTTTTTCAGAATGGGTATTTGGCGTCAGATTTGACTGCTCACGAAAACAACATCATCGAGTCCGTCAAGCCTGACAATGGCCGGAACGTCTGGACTTGGACTTCGGTCAACCAACCGATGATCGCTAAGGAAAGATCCTGCCCTCCATCGGTGGCATTCCTGCCTTCCGTCCAGACGACCACGGGGAATTGGGCCACGCACGCGGCCAAGATCGCCTTGGCGCTGAAGTCCAAGGCGGTTCCCGGTTCCGAGACGAAGAAGCTGATCGAGACCTTCAAGGCATTGCCCAGAAGCGAGCAAGTCAAGGCGGTACGCGACACCGTCGCCAAGTCGATCCGCACGGCTGGGCCCAACTTCCTGAATCTTCCATTGGATTGCCTGACCGAGCCGGATGTCACCCTCAAGGAAGGATATGGGCATGCGGGCGATGCGGCGATTCTTCTCTATGCAATTCTCTCGGAGCTGGGGCTGCAGCCGGAATTCATCCTGGCTACAACGTCGCCAAGATACAAGAAGATCCTTCAGAATGCCATCAACACCCCGAGCTATACGCTGTACGATGCCGTCCTCGTCCGCGTGGTTGATGACGGCAAGACCATCTGGCTCAACGATCAAAACCATTATGCCCAGCTGGGTACGACTAGGTTTGAAGATTGCCCCGCCTTGCTGATGAACGGGAAAAGCGATACCATCAAGCCGGACCAGGATCGCAAGGACGAGACCCATACCCTTGTCACGTTGGAAATCAAGGACGACGCAACGGCGATCTTGACCGAACGAGAACTCGTTTCCGGTTCGTCGTTCGCGGGCTTCAAGCAACTATATGATGAAATCACGCCCGAGGAACGGCGGCGCCACATCCAGGAAATCATCGCGGGGATTTCACAGAATGCCACTTTGATTGGCGAATTCACCACGAAGTTTGACCAGTATCCTGGCGAACGCTCCTTCGCCTGCCAAATCAAGGACTACGGGGTTATCGACAAGGATTTCATGTATTTCAACATTCTCACTGGTAGGTTTACCAGGGCTCTTTCATCGTTGACAGACAAGCGCAAGAATCCCTTGTATTGGTCTTGGCCCGTGCGGAATCGCTATGAAGCCAGGCTGGTGTTGCCACCTTCATATAAGAATGTGCTGATTTTGCCTGAAGTGTTGGAATGGACTCAACCGTCTGGCGACGGAACCCTGTCCGCCAAAGTGACCAAGCAGGACAACGGAGACATACTTTTCACCTATGAAGTCAACCTGAAGCCAGATGTCATCCAGCCTGAACAATATCAGGAACTGATTGAGATCGCCAAGAGGTTGACCCATTCCTCAATGCGAACAATACTGCTCAAGAAATAACAGAAAGATGCCAATCGTCGAGAAATCCAGTTACAAAACCCCATTTTTACTGGGCAACGCCCATATCCAGACGATCGTTCCCAGCTATATCAGGCCCAAGGAAGACATCACCTATGAACGCGAACCGATGGACACGCCGGACGGAGACGTGATCCAGCTGGATTGGTCCAGGACAGGTTCGGACAAGCTCCTGGTCATCAACCACGGGCTTTGCGGGCATACCAAGCGCCACTACGTCCTCTCCTTGGTCAAGGCATTCAATGAAATAGGGTGGGACTGCCTGGCATGGAACTACCGAGGGACAAGCGCTGAACCCAATAAGCTGCTGAAGTTTACGACGAACGACTCTACGGACGACCTGTCGTGGGTGGTGAACTACGCAATCGAACATGGTGGATACTCGTCAGTCGCCCTGTCGGGATACAGCATGGGCGGAAATTTAGTTGCATTGTACTTGGCTCGCGAAGCTGACAGTCTTCCCGAAGAGGTCGTTGGCGGCGCCGTGTTTTGCGCCACCATGGATTTGAAGGCCTGCTCGTTGGCGCTGGATTCGACCTTTACCCGTTTTTACGAGGAGCATTTTCTGCACAAGTTGTTTGACATGATGATTGAGAAGAACGCCCAGTTTCCGGATCAGGTTGACTTGGATCTGCTTCCGGGGATCAAGTCGTTCAAGGATTTCGACAATGCCTTTACAGCTCCGCTGTGTGGTTTCAAGGATGCCGAGGACTACTGGCGCATTGCCTCTGCATCGAATTATCTTGAGAAGTTGGATCGTCCTCTTCTCATTGTGAATCCGAAGAACGATCCCTTTTTGGCTGGGGATTGCTTTCCCCTTGAGTTTGCGCAGAACAGCGAGTACCTCTACCTGGAAATGCCGGATTCCGGTGGCCACTGCGGATTCATCACGCCGAATATCGGAAAGGAGTGGTGGCCTGCCTACAGGGCGAAGGAATTCATTCAGCCGCTTGCAAAATAAAATTAACGTATCATAGTTTCCCATGAAGCTCATTCTTGTTAGACATGGTCAGACCCTATCGAATGTGACGCGTACGATCCAAGGATCGTCGGATTCCAAGCTGTCCGCGCATGGTCAACGCCAGATTCGATGCCTTGCCGAATCCTTGGGCGGTTGGCAATTTGACGCGGTTTACGCCTCGGATTTGTCCCGTGCCCTTGATACTGCCAAGGCGATAGTCCCGGATTCGACGATTGTGTTGGACAAGCGTTTGCGCGAATGGGATTTGGGGCATTGGACTGGTTTGCCACGGGCCTACATAAACGAGCATTTTGCCGACGAGATCGCCGCCTACGAGAGTCGAATCCCTGATTTCGGTCCTCGCGGCGGGGAGACGAAGCTTGAGGTCGAGCGACGATCGGCTGCCTACTTGAATGACATCGTCCCCTATCACCTGGCTTTGGGGACTGGCACGGTTCTGATTGTAAGCCACTATGGTCCGATCCGTGCGATGCTGACTCATCTGGTGGATCCTGATGGCACCCAGGGGTGGAACCCATACCCGAAGGTGGACAATACGGGAGTCACGCAACTGGACCTGAAGGACAATGCCTGCACAGTCGACTTTTTGAACAACCTGGAACATCTGGAACAACTGGCAACAGCCAATTAGTAGCAAACAACCAAAGCAAGGAGAAACATTATGGGTATCGGCATTTGGGAATGGACACTGATTTTCCTTATCGTCCTGCTGCTTTTCGGAGCGAAGCGACTCCCCGAAATCGCGCGCTCACTCGGAAAGGCGGCAAACGAATTCCAAAAGGCAAAGAACGAGTTGACAAACTACAATCCTAACGAGTATCAACAAAGCAATCCTCCGCCGCCGCAACAGCAGCAACCGCAACAGCAGCAGCCGCCGCAGCAGCAACAGGCGGACAACTCGCAAAACCCCAACAATAATCCGCCACAGGCATAAGCGTAATACATGCCGACTTGCGATCGAAAGCGCCCACGAGAATTGCATGGTGTGCCGGCGGTTGCTTGCGGATGACTGATTGGATTGACTTGCATGGACGACAAGAAGCTATCGCTCGTGGATCATCTGGAAGAATTGCGTCGGCGCATCTTCATTCAGCTGTGCGCCGTCATCGTGATGTACATTCCCGGATATTTGCTGGCTCAGCCTTCGATTGACCTGCTGATCAATTCATTGAAGAAGAGCGGTGTATTTCCTGCTGACGCGACCCTGGTCTATACGCAGCCGATGTCGTTTTTCTTTACCCAGTTGTCGATGGGTTTGGTTTACGCCCTTGTGTTTGCGTCGCCAGTTCTTGCTTACCAGACGTGGCAGTTCGTTGCGCCTGCCTTGTTCAAGCACGAACGCATGGCGATCTCGCGGCTCTCCGGGTTCAGTTGCCTGCTTTTCCTGATAGGCGTAGCCTTTGCGATATTCCTGGTGTTTCCAGCCTTGATTCGCTTTTCCTATGGGATGGCGACGGACAACATACGTCCGATGCTTCAGGTTGACAGCGTCGTGCATCTTGCCGTCTTGCTGATGCTTGGATTCGGGGTGATGTTCCAGCTGCCGATTGTTGTCGCCTTTCTGGCATTGTCAGGAATCGTTGAAATCGACACGATCAAGAAGGCGCGTCCATACGTGGTGCTTGTCATTTTCGTGTTGGCGGCGATTTTGACTCCCCCCGACGTGATTTCCCAGATTGCGATGGCCGTACCTTCCTGGATCCTGTTCGAGCTTAGTTTGCTTTTTGTGCAGGCATCGATACGGAAGAAGAAGGAACTCAAGGCTCAGGAAGAACCCGAGGAAGAAGAGGATAATGACGAGGGTTCACCAATGGTCCAGCCTGCCGCGCAAAGTTACGCAAGCCAAGCCGGGGCAAACAGCTATGCGACGCCTCCCGACCAGAGTGATTACCCAAATCCAGACCTCTACGAGGAATCCTACCATCAATACGATCCTGCGTCGTACTACCCAAACAATTCCGATGTCTCGCCACAGGACAAGCAAGTCAGAATCCGAAATACCACCCCGGCAAAACACGGAACTCGGGGACGAAGGCGTAATCGACAATGACGACTAGGCATCAAATACAAAAGCCCAAGACACCCAGGAAAAAACCTTGAAGGGATCAAGAAGGAATTTTGCATGAAGAACATCGTCATCAGCTTGTTTGGGTCATCGATCATGGAAGGGGTAGCGGGGGCAGCGACACCAGGAGAACGCTGGTACTCGGTTTTGCATCGGATGCTTAGCGACAGATTTCCCGACATCTGCTTTTCGATCGTGAATGCGGCGGTCGGCGGCGAATCGACCCGCGAGTTGATGGCCCATGTGGATCGCGATGTCTTCAGCAGAAATCCAGACTATTGCCTCTGCATGTTCGGTTGGAATAACGACGATGTCCTAAAACCGGGACGACGGGTGTTCCCCGATGAACTCCAGGAGCTGATGGACGAATTCACAAAACTCGCCCAAGATGCCAAGTGCACACCGATCGGCATCGTGACCAATCCGGTTCTTGAGGAATTCCATTTCTGTTCAAGGGTTCCCGAATACAAGGCGATCAACGATCCTGCGGGAGGCATGGATGCATACCACGACTGGGAACGCGATCTGAGCCGACGGCACTTCGAAGCCCTTGGCTGGGACTATGTCGATCTCTATAAGCTGATGCTCGATCGCAAGTACGATTTCATGCTTCATTCGGACGGCATCCACCTGACCGTCGAAGGCCATCGGTTCTTTGCCGAAAAGGTCTTCGAATGCCTGGAGAAACTCGTGGCTTGAATCTTATCAATGCATTAGAAGTGAATAGCTAGCGCCAACTTCTATTTTTATCTTTTAAGTTAGAATATACTTTGAAACCTTCGATGTTTGAACTGCCATGTTGAAAGCTGCCCTGGATACTTCGATTACTTGTAATTTGCTCATTTATCGCAATGATGAAAAGGTTTTTCAAGGAACCTTGGACTCTCAGAGTCGCGAGAATGACCGCAATCTGCCTCCCTGGCTGGTGGAGACATTGGCGGGGCTAGGTGCCGCATTGAACGATGTTCGCCAATGGACGGTGGGTACAGGTCCCGGGAGTTTTGCTGGATTGCGCTCGGGCATTGCGTTCATCAAGGGAATATGCATGGCGAGCGGGGCACAGTTGCGCGGCGTTCCAAGTTGCGTCGCCACTGCCCAACAGGCCAATCCAAAGCCTGGGCAAAAGACTGGAGTCATAATGGATGGCCGTTGCGGGCAAATTCTCCTCGCCATCGTAAAGGATGGCCGCTTGCATGCCGATCCTGCGGCGCTGGATCCCGAAGACCTTCTCTCAACGCACTATCAATGCGATGTCTGGATTACACCCCAGCCAACCTTGATTCCGCCACTTCCAGAAAGCGTCCAAGGCAACCTGAAAAAGGTGGATTGCATTGATATCACGCCGTTGATTCTCGATACGACGACCCCGTGGCCGAAAGATTGGTCTGAAATCGACAAGTCCTGCGAGCCAATCTATGTCAGACCGCCGGTCTTCGTCAAGCCGATCGAAATCAAAAACCTGCTGGCGTGACAATTTTACTTGACGCAGGGATTTGAGAACGCTGAATTCGCTTTTAACCCGGAAATGGGATTCCGGGCAAAGCATTTCAATGTTTACCTTTACTGTTCGATGATGTGGTCGATGATTGTATCGACGCATTCATTTGGATTTAGGTATTGCGTATCGAGGATCAGTTCTGGCTTTTGCGGCGGCTCGTAGGGATCGTCGATCCCGGTAAAGTTTTTGATTTCCCCGCTTCTGGCTTTTTTGTAGAGTCCCTTGGGATCTCTTTCTTCGCAGACGCTGATCGGCGTGTTGATGTAGATTTCCTTGAATGCATCCTTGCCGATGATGTCCCTGGCGAGTTTTCTGTCCTCCTCATAAGGCGAGATGAATGCCGTCAGGACAATCAGTCCTGCGTCGTTCATCAGCTTTGCGACTTCCGCGATTCTCCTGATGTTTTCCTTTCTGTCTTCCTTTTCGAAGCCTAGGTCTCTGTTGAGTCCGTGCCTTACGTTGTCTCCGTCAAGCAGGAAGCATGCCTTTCCATTGTCTATAAGCGTTTTTTCCAAAAGCTTGGCGATCGTTGATTTTCCCGAACCCGAAAGTCCCGTGAACCAGAGTGTCTTGGGCTTTTGCTTGAGAAGCGCCTGCCTTTCTTCCGGTGTGACTAGGGAAGCCTCGCGAGTGATGTTTTTTGACTTTTGTTCAGGTTGGTTGGATTCGGCGGCGGAGAGCCTCGCGATGATCATTCCTGCGGCAACGGTTGCGTTGGTCAGCTTGTCAACGAGGATAAATGATCCGGTGGCGTGGTTTCTGACGTAGATGTCGTAGACCAAGGGGCGATGCATCATCAGGTGGATTCGTGCGATCGAGTTAAGTTTGAGCTGCCCATCGGCTTCCTTTTTTCGACCGGTGTTGACGTCGATTTCGTATCTGATTTTAGCGAGCGTCGTCGGCGTGAGCGAGGAGTTGTGCTTGAGTATGTATTCCCGTCCTTCGGCGGCGGGTTTTTCGTCCATCCAAACGAGCATGGCGTCAAACTGCGATTCGATCCTGGGGAGGTTGTTGACCGGCACGACGAAGTCACCCCTGGATGCGTCGATTTCGTCTTCGAACGTCAGAACGACCGACATTGGCGCGAAGGCATAGTCCAGGTTTCCTTCCCAGGTTGTGATGGTCTTGATTCTGGAGGTTTTCCTGGAGGGGAGGACCATGATCTTGTCGCCCGGTCTGACGACGCCTGACGCGATCGTCCCTGCGAATCCCCTGAAGTCCAGGTTGGGCCTGATGACAGTTTGGATCGGGAAGCGCATGTCAATCAGGTTTCTGGAGCTGGAGATGTTGACGTTTTCCAGATGGTGCAGGATTGTCGGTCCCCTGAACCAGCGCATGTTGGGCGAAGGCTCGACGACGTTGTCCCCCTTGAGGGCGGACATCGGGATGAAGTGGACGTCCTTGAAGGAAAGCCGCGCCGCCATGGTGTTGTAGTCCTGCCGGATGTCGTCGAATACCTTCTCCGACCAATCAACCAAGTCCATTTTATTGATGGCGACGATGACGTGCGAGATTCCGAGCAGCGATACGATGAACGAATGCCTCTTTGTCTGGACGGTTACCCCGTGGCGCGCGTCGATAAGGATGATGGCCAGGTCGCAATTGGAAGCTCCGGTTGCCATGTTCCTGGTATATTGTTCGTGTCCCGGCGTGTCGGCGATGATGAATTTTCGTTTTGACGTGGAGAAGTACCTGTATGCGACGTCGATGGTGATGCCTTGTTCCCGTTCGGCCTTGAGTCCGTCCGTAAGGAGTGCGGGATCGAAGTCAGTGCCGGTTGTTCCGTGTATTTTTGATTCGCGCCTGACTGCCGCCAGCTGGTCTTCGTAGATCATCTTGGAATCGTAGAGTAGCCTTCCGATCAGGGTTGACTTTCCGTCGTCGACGGATCCACACGTCAGGAATCTGAGCAGATCCTTTCTCCAGTGTTGTTCCAAGTATGCATTGACGTCTTTTTCGATCAGTTCTTCGTCTGGGATGATCATCATGATGTTTATGTAGAGTTTTATCTATTCCGGTCTGTTGCTGAACTAGTCCTGGACTCGTCTTCTTGCTTAGAAGTAGCCGTCCTTTTTCTTGTCTTCCATGGATGCTCCGCCATCGAAGTCGATGACCCGTCCTTGTCTTTCCGAGTGCTTGGTGAGAAGCATTTCCTGGACGATTTTATCCAGGGTATCGGCATCGGATTCGATGGCGCCGGTGAGCGGGTAGCATCCCAGGGTCCTGAACCGGACTTTTTTCATCATCGGCTTTTCGCCTGGTTCCAGCGGAAGCCTGTCGTCATCGACGAGGATCAAGTTTCCATCTCTTTCGACGACCGGTCTTTCCTTGGCGAAGTAGAGTGGGACGATCGGTATGTTTTCTCGTTTGATGTAGAGCCAGATATCGAGTTCGGTCCAATTCGAGAGCGGGAACACCCTGATCGATTCGCCCTTGTTGATCTTTGAGTTGTAGATGTTCCAGAGTTCGGGTCTTTGGTTTTTGGGATCCCACTGGTGGAATTCGTTTCTGAAGCTGTAGATTCGTTCCTTGGCGCGGGATTTTTCCTCGTCCCGCCTGGCGCCTCCGAATGCGGCGTCGAATTTATAGTGGTTTAGAGCTTGCTTGAGACCATCTGTCTTCATCACCTGGGTATGTTTTTCGGAGCCGTGCGTGATGGGATTGATGTCCTGCGCAATGCCGTCGGGATTGATCCATACGAGCAGCTTGAATCCCAATTCCTTGGCGGTCTTGTCCCTGAATTCCACCATTTCACGGAATTTCCACCTGGTGTCCACATGCATCAGCGGGAATGGGATTTTCCCCGGGTAGAACGCCTTTTGCGCAAGTCTTAGCATCACGGAGGAATCTTTCCCGATGGAGTAGAGCATGACTGGGTTTTCGAATTCAGCCGCCACTTCGCGGATGATGTAGATGCTTTCAGCCTCCAGCTGCTGAAGGTGCGTAAAATTGTAGGTTTCCATTCTGAATTGTGGGGTGTGGGTGCAAACTTGGATTCTTTTGAACGGCTCCGAAACTACTTAATGTAATGCCTGGGACTGGTAAAAGCAACTTGTATGGACAAGTCACGGTCGCCTGGCTGGTGTCATTGCTTCTTCGCCCGCTCCAGGTGGATCCTTGGTGTTTGCCAGGAGAGTTCCGGCCAATTCGGGGTCAATGTGGTTCCGAAGCGTTTGAGCATTTCGCTTCTGAGTTCGTCAATCGTCAGGTCGGGATTGTCTTTCAGGAGCGTTCTGGCCAGATTGTCGTAGTCGTGTACGGCTTGGATCGATGTTTCCAGGAACTCGGTGACTTGTTCGCCGGTGACGGCTCCGTTTGAAGGGAGTTCCGGATGTCCCAGGCAAATGGTCTCGATGTCTCCAAGCCTGGCTCGACCAAGGAGTTTTTTCATGGATTCGAGGTAGAGTTTCGGGTTGGAGTAGAGCGCGAAGCCGATGTTCAATGTGCCTCTGCCCTGAACTGAATCGCCGGTGAACAAAGTCTTCGAGTTCAGATCCAGGACGCAAATCGAATCCGGGGAATGACCTGGCGTGTGGATGATTTCCAGGTCGATGTCGCCAAGCTTGATCCGTTGCCCGTCCTGGAGAAGGAGCTTGGGGGCAATGCCCGACTTGAGAAGCACCTGTTGCCCCTCGGGATGGATGGCGAAGGCGGGCTTTGCAAGGGCGTCGATTGCGTTGTTCCCCTCGATATGGTCGCCATGGGCGTGGGTGTTGATGACGAGCTTCACATCCTTGTAGCTCAGGTTCCGCGGCACGAGTTCGTCCTTGAGCGATGTGGTGATCGCGTCCTCAAAGGCGGTATCAACGAGTATGGTGCCCTGGTTTCCGATGAAAAGCATCATGCCTGCCCAGAATTCTCGCCAGGGATGTTTGATGTGGATTGCTTCGCTCATAGGGGTCTAAGTTTTGATTTTTTAAGGAAAATACCCAATTTATTGGCGAAAAGGGGTTTGTCAATTACATTAAAGTTTTTGTCGCATTTGCGCCTGGACGGCGTGTGATTTAGCATTATTAACTTAGATAGTCATTTTGAACAAGGACAGGAAAACGATGAAGAAGGTTGTCATTCCGACGAAATTGGACACTGTAGCACGTGATTTGCTGGTCGCAAACGGATTTACTGTTGTGCAGGATTCCGAAACGCCGATGGTTGACTTGCTGAAGGCAAATTCCGATTGCGAGGCGTTGATCGTTAGAAGCGAAGAAGTGACTGCCGAGATCATCGACATGCTCCCCAACCTGAAAACCGTGATTCGCGCAGGCGCTGGATTCAATACGATCGACATCAAGTACGCAAGGAAGAAGAATGTTGACGTGATGAACACGCCCGGTGCCAACTCCAACGCCGTCGCAGAAGAGGTGATTGCCATGATTTTGGCCGTGTATCGCCATGTGGTTCCCGCTGACATTTCGACCCGCGCCGGAGGCTGGGAAAAGAAGGCGTTCATGGGAAGCGAGTTGACCGGGAAGACCATCGGCATTGTCGGCCTTGGCAACATCGGCCAGTTGGTTGCCAAGCGCACCAGCGGATTCGAGGTCAAGCTCTTGGCGTTTGACCCGATTGTTTCGGCGAGCATTGCGGAAGACCTCGGCGTCAAGCTGGTGACGCTGGATCAGCTGTTTACGGAATCCGACGTGATTACGCTTCATATTCCCGAGAATGATTCGACGCGTGGCATGATCAACGCATCCCTGCTTAAGCTTGTCAAGCCTGGTTGCCTGATCATCAATTGCGCCCGTTCAGGAATCATCAACGAGAACGACCTGAAGGCATTGAAGCCCGAAAAGAAATTCAAGTTCTGCACCGATGTCTATCCCAAGGATGAACCCGGCGTAAAGAGCATCGCCGAAGTTGCCGACTTGATGTTGCCGCACCTCGGCGCCAATACACATGAGGCCAACTTCAATGCCGCTAAGCGTGCCGGCGAACAAGCGATCGCCTACTTCGCAAATGGAGTTGACACGTACGTCGTCAACAAGGGCATTCCAAAGGAACTGAACGAGAACTACCAGCAGCTGGCACATAGGATCGCGGCTCTGGCTCGCCACTATGTTGGATTCGACCGTCCGGTCAAGCGGATCGCCTGCAGCTTCTACGGCGAACTGAACCAGTTCTCAAAGTGGTTTATCGCACCGGTCTGCTCGGCATTGAGCTGCGAATTCGAAATCAACCAGGATCCCGCAGACGCAAAACGCTTCCTGGAAGGCAAGGGCGTCGAGTTCATCGTGCGCTCCGCCGACGACAGCAAGCAGTACGGCAATTCAATGACCATCGATTTCGAGGCAGGCGGCGGCGCGAAGGTCAGCATTCGCGGCACGGTGGCTGAAAACAACATCATGATCTCAAGGTTGAACGACTACAATCGCCTTTACTTCGTCCCCCGAGGAAACGCGTTCTTCGTCGAGTACAAAGACCGTCCTGGCGTCTTGAGCAAGATCACGGGCGCTTGCGCCAATGCAGGCTTGAACATAGAGGATATCCATGCCCCGCGCGACAAGGAGGCCAATACGGCTCTCGCAGTCTTGATGACGGACAAGCCGGTGCCCCAGAGCATCGTGGATGCCGTCAAGGCTGATGTCCAGGCCAAGCAGGCATTCGCATTCACGATTTAAGGAAGCCTTGGCGACAAGTTGGATCTGAATCCGTCTCGAAAAATCCCCCGTTGACTCTCGTGGCCGGCGGGGGATTTTTCATGTGTTACACGGTTGCGAGCGTTGAGTGCTCGGATGGAGTTTGGATGTTACTGCTCGTCTTCGATGACTTCTTCAGCGGCAAGTTCATCTTCTGAGATTGCCGGCAGTGGACCGCTGGCTTGGCGTGAAGGGAGTTTTTCCTTGATTTTTGCAAGGATCTTCTCTTCCAGTGCGGGATCTTGCTCGATGGCTTTCTTGGTTTGTTCCCGTCCCTGTCCAATCTGGGTGTCGTCGATGGAGAACCAGGAGCCGCGCTTCTCGACGATTTTCATGTCCAGTGCCACATCGAGGAGCGAACCTGCCCTTGAGATTCCTTCGGAGTACATGATGTCAAATTCGCATTCCTGGAAAGGAGCCGCAAGTTTGTTTTTGACGACTTTGACCTTGACCCTTGAGCCTTGCGGTTGGTTGTCCGGGCTCTTGATCGTCGCAATTCTCCTGATGTCCAGGCGGATTGACGCGTAAAATTTGAGTGCCCTTCCGCCGGTTGTCGTTTCGGGGCTTCCGAACATCACGCCGATTTTTTCGCGGATCTGGTTTGTGAAGATGACGCAGGTATTTGATTTGCTGATGATTGCGGTGAGTTTACGAAGCGCCTGCGACATGAGTCTTGCCTGCAATCCCACGTGGCTGTCACCCATTTGCCCCTCGATTTCGGCCCGTGGCACAAGTGCGGCGACCGAGTCGATGACGAGCACGTCGATGGCGTTTGAGCGCACGAGCGTATCGGCGATATTGAGTGCGTCTTCGCCGCAATCGGGTTGCGAGACGATGAGGTTGTCCGTGTCAACGCCGATGATCTTGGCGTATTTGGGATCGAGTGCGTGCTCCGTATCGATGTAGGCGCAGGTGCCTCCTGTCTTCTGTGCGTTTGCGACCACGTGCAAGCAGACTGTGGTCTTGCCTGAGGCTTCCGGTCCGTAGATTTCGATGACCCGTCCTCTCGGGAAGCCGCCGATGCCCAGGGCGATGTCCAGGGCCATTGCTCCCGACGAGATGACGGGGATGTCAATGTGGGACTGGTCGCCGAGGCGCATGATGGAACCCTTGCCGAATTCCTTTTCAATTTGTCCAAGTGCCAGTTTCAGGTTTCTGTCTTTTGCGTCTGCCACGTTGGCTTTTGCCGGTTCTTTTGCCATTTGCTTTTGTCTCCTGTGGTGATGAATAGGATAGGCCTCTACGAGGTGTTGGAAATGAAATGATTGCCAAGTAAAATAAACTAATGTTGGGTTTGCCAAAGGCAAGCACAGTCATCGAAAGTCATTGACTTGACAAAATCAGGTTGGATTTTCGATGATTCCCGATGATTGTGGATCAGGATATCAGTGCATGTTTCACGTTGTTGCCTCCTTGCATGATTCGTTGTCGCAGAGTCCCTCGACCAGCAGGTTGATTGCCGCATTTGCACCCCTGAGCCGAACCGTGTCCCGGTGGCCGGCGAAACGCACGGTTCTGATCGCTTGCCAATCTCGCACAAAGGCGCCGATGACCACGGTACCGACAGGCTTCTCCGGCGTGCCTCCGCCTGGACCCGCAATCCCGGATACCGCAATTCCCGCCTGGACATGGAATCGTGACTTAAGACCGGAAAGCATCTCCCCAACCGTTTGCTCCGAGACGGCTCCATGACGCTCCAAGGTTTCGGCGGCGACGCCCAGCACGTCACGCTTCCATTCGTTGGCGTAGGTGACGACTGCACCGACGAACCAGTCCGAGGAGCCGGGCACATCGGTGATCGCGGCGGCGATGCCGCCTCCAGTGCAGGATTCTGCCGTCGCCAGTTGGAGACTGCGGCTTTTGAGCAGGATTCCCAGATAGTGTGCGTTGGTCAAGCAACCTTCTGGGAGGAGCCTGTAGCCGAATGCGTCCTGGAGGTTTTTGCGTGCTTTGTCCAGCGGGGTGTTGTCGCCGTCGTCGGGTCGTCCCAACCTGAGCATGATGCAATCGTTTTTGAGGCAGATTGCGAAATGCAGTCCTGGTATGTCCTTGATCGCTTCCTTTGCCCGTGCCTCGACCTGGGATTCGGGGAGACCAGAGACCCTGACGGTCAGGGTTTGCCAGATGAAGTCCCGCTTTTCCTCGATCAGCGGGAGCAGCTTGTGGATGAACATCGGCTTGATTTCCCGTGGTGGTCCTGGTAGAAGGGCGATCATCGTCTTCCCGTTTTGGAGGACTTGGCCCGGGGCGGTGCCGTTGTCGTTGTCGAGGATGGTCGCCGATTCGATGTGTTCCGCCTGGGTATCCAGGAAGTGGCTGGGCATCCCCTGGGTACGAAGCCCAAGGTAGTCCGCAACACGTCGCCTAATCTCGGGATCGACGAAGATGACTCGTTTGGTGAACTTCGCCACTCCCTTGCGGGTCAGGTCGTCATCCGTCGGTCCCAATCCTCCGACGACGATGACGACATCGGCTTGTTTTGCGCAATCGAGCGCATAGACGATGTCGTCCACGTCATCGGGCACGGCATGTTCCGCGGCGATGGCGAGTCCTTTGGCGGCCAGCTCTTCTCCGATGAAGGCCAGGTTTGTGTTGACGGTATCTCCAGAAAGAAGTTCGTCCCCGACGCAGATGACTCGAATGTCCATATTGTTCAATAAGATAAATTGCAGGTTATTTTTCGGCGACGACCATTGCTGTAGCGTAGTGTTCTTCGTGCGAGATCGAGAGGTGAATGGCGCTGATTCCCAGCTTTTCGGCGGTGGCCTTGGCTCGTCCATCCAATTGGATTTCGGGTTTTCCCGATTGATCCTTTCGGATTTGGATGTCTTTCCAGGCGCAATGTTCTCCGATCCCCGTACCCAGCGCCTTCGAGCAGGCTTCCTTGGCCGCCCATCTTGAAGCGTAGAAAATGATCTTTGCCGATTCACTGGCAGGCGCCTGGGATTGTTCGTCAGGCGTGCAAAAATGATCGATGAAGATTTGCCCGTACTTTTCGATGGAGCGTCTCATCCGTTCGCATTCTATGATGTCGATGCCGATGCCGACGATCATCTCGCCTCCCTGTTTCGGATCCATTCCCTGGCGCTGTTTTGGTAATCGAGCGCCTTTTTCTCATCCGTCATTTCCGCAAGGAACTTCTGGTATAATCCGAAGAAAACGCTTTGGAAGATGAAGAGGTTGGTCATTCTGTCTTCGAAGATCGAGATGTTGTCCAATGCCGTTTCGCCCTCGGGGAGCTTGAGTCCCCTGAAGACGAATTCGTCTGCGTCAAGCGTAAAGATCCACTGGTCGCCTTCGTCCCTGGCGATGACGATCTTCGCCTTTTTGAGTTTCTTGCCTGTTGTCAGCGCCGCCTTGGCTTCCGCCGAGATGGTGGGGAGCCCCTTCTTGAGCGTGGTCTCGAAGGCGCCTGCACCCTCTGCAACCAGCGAGAGCGGACCATCGATGAGGATGCTGAAGTCGCCGAGCTTGGAAGGGGGCAGGGCGCCATTGTGGGATTCCTGGTAGTGCCAAAGCCAGGTGAGGAAGTTTTGCCCCAGGGTGCTGTTCAGCTCCTGCGCGAGGTTCTCGGGCGAGAGGCAGAGTTGCGGCACTGCCTGCGGATCGAGTTCGAAGAGTTCCTGGGCAGCCAGATCCGGGGTCAGCGGGATTGGTTCGAAGCCGAAGGTCTTAGTGAAGAATCCCAGGAAAACGTCCAGTTGGCTCTGGGACGCCGCAGTGACGTAGAGCAGGTTTTCGGAGTTGTCGATTGCCAGGTCGATTCCGGTCAGTTGCGGCGGCATTTGCGGGAGGAGCTCCTGCTTGACTTCCTCCTTGATGGTCCGGCGTTCCTTTCTATTGAGTTGTTCCACGTTTCGTTCGGCCATTCTTGAGAGTTCGACCATCCTGCATTCGGCGGTCAGCAGGGAAGAGGGGATTTTCCGTTGCGCCTGCCTGAGGCAAGCATGGTAGTGCCCGGCGACCTTGATGGTGGTCTCGTCAATGCGCGTGTCAAGAAGGTGACGGGGTGAAACCCAACCCCAGGACGGCTCGTCGGTGACTGTTTCCAGAGGGGGGGCGACAAATTCCGCGAAACGATCGATGGTATCCTCGGGCATCGGCTGGGGAAGACGGCAAATCCTGAAGGTCAGGCTACCTTGATCAAAGGCCATGGCTAATGTTCTCCAAGACAGGTCGGACAGGTCGGACAGGTCGGACAGGTCGGACAGGTCGGACAGGTCGGACAGGTCGGACAGGTCGGACAGGTCGGACAGGTCGGACAGGTCGGACGGGTCGGACAGGTCGGACGGGTCGGACGGGTCATTCATAGTTTGGTTTTGTGTTGTTTTTTGCATTCGAGGGATTTTCTTAGAAATTCGTGCCTGATTAGTTTGTCTGAAACGACTTTTGAGGCTATATTAACTAGTTCGTCGTTTTTTCGGAAAAATAATCCGAATCATTTTTAGAAGAAGTCATCCAAGGAGCAAAAGAATGGCCGTTTACAATTTCAACGCAGGTCCCGCCGTATTGCCGAAAAGCGTGATGCTGAAGGCACAGGAAGAGTTTGTCGACTATCGCGGGTGCGGATATGGCATCATCGAGGAAAGCCATCGTGCCAAGCCGTTTGAGGAAGTGATCCAAGCCGCCGAGGCGAATTTCCGCAGTTTGCTGAACATCAGCGACGACTACGCGGTCCTGTTCCTTCAGGGTGGCGCCAGCCTCCAGTTCGCGATGGTTCCGATGAACCTTGCGATCCCCGGCAAGAAAATCGGTTTCTGCGACACGGGCGAATGGTCACACAAGGCCATCAAGGAAGCCAAGATCCTCGGCAACGAAATCGACATGATCTACGACGGTTCCGCAGACAAGTTCAGCCACATTGACGGCATCGCGAACTGGAAGTTTGACAAGAACCTGGCGTACGCGCACATCTGCAGCAACAACACGATCTACGGTTCGCAATACCTCATCTACCCGAACACGGGTGATGTTCCCCTGATCGCTGACATGTCCAGCGACTTCATGTCACGTCCCTTTGACATCAACAAGTTCGGCTTGGTCTTCGCAGGCGCACAGAAAAACATCGGACCTGCTGGCGCGACGGTTGTGATCATGCGCAAGGACTTGGCTGCCCGCTGCCCGTCCACGGTGCCCACGATGCTCCGATATACGACGCATATTGATCAGGGATCCCTCTTCAATACGCCTTCCACCTTCGGCATCTACATGATCCGCCTGGTGACGGATTGGCTGGTTGGACTGGGCGGATTGCCCGCCATCCAGGCCATGAACGAGGCGAAAGCAGGCAAGCTGTATGCGGCAATCGACGCATGCAAGTTCTATCGCGGCACTGTCGACAAGGGATCCCGCTCGCTGATGAACGTTACCTTCAGGATCAAGGAAGGCGACGAAGATTTGGAGAAGAAGTTTGTTGCCGAAGCAAAGGCAGCCGGCCTGATCGGCTTGAAGGGCCACCGCGCCGTCGGTGGCTTGCGCGCCAGCATCTACAATGCGATGCCTGCGGAAGGCATTGACGCATTGGTGGAATTCATGAACGCATTCGCCAAGGCAAACGGCTAAGCAGACAAGCGAAGCTTAACTGAACATAAGAAGGGCACTATGGTCGCAGCATTGACCATAGTGCCCATTTTTTAGGAAGTGGCTTTGTAATGGGAATCAGTTGACGACATTGATCGGGGAACCTGCGATGAAGGCGCGGATGTTGTCGATGATGACGGACACGAGCCGCGCCTTAGCCTCGGCGGTCGCCCAGGCTAGATGAGGGGTAACCAGGCAGTTTTTCGCCTTGATCAGCGGGTTGCCATTTGTTGGCGGCTCGACGGAGAGCGTGTCGATTCCCGCTCCTGCGATGACCTGGTTGTTCAATGCGTCTGCCAGTGCCTGTTCGTCCACGACTGGTCCCCTGCTGGTATTGATGAGGATTGCCGTGGGCTTCATAAGAGCCAGCTTCTTGCCGTCGATCAGCCTGCTTGTCTTGTCTGTCAATGGGCAGTGCAGGGTAACGATATCTGAATTTTTAAGCAGCGTATCGAGTTCGACCTGTTGAATGTACTCTGGGAGGTCGTCTTTGCGTGATCTTGAGTTGGCGAGCACGTTCATGCCGAAAGCGTTGGCGATCTTGGCGACTGCTTGTCCGATTCGTCCCAGCCCGACGATGCCGATCGTCTTGTTGGCAAGTTCATGGAGCGGCGTGAGCTTGAATGTAAAGTGCGGGCAGCGCTCCCAGGCGCCGTTGCGGATCGCTTCGGAATGAGCGGCGATGTGCATGGCATGTTCCAGGATGAAGGCGAAGACGGTCTGGGCGACCGAGTCGGTGCTGTAGGCAGGAACGTTGGTCACGACGATGCCGCGCTTCCTCGCTTCGGTCAAGTCCACAACGTTGTAGCCAGTAGCGGCGACACCGACGTACTTGAGTTCCGGCAAGGCGTCCATCTCGGCAACACCGATCTTGACTTTATTGACTACGATCATCTGGGCG
>JAGVUR010000008.1 GCA_019136135.1 Verrucomicrobiota bacterium | reverse complement strand
TTGGCGAGGCAGTCACACCCGTTCCCGTCCCGAACACGGCCGTTAAGGGCCTCAGCGGCGATGGTACTGCGCCCAGGAGCGCGGGAGAGTAGCGCGCCGCCGGTCTCCTTCACAAGGGCTCCCGGCTGGAATTTACCAGCCGGGAGCCTTTTTTCGCTGCATGGGGTTACGGAGGTGTCCCTGCTCAGGGGTTGGGATGTTGGAGAAAGGGCGCCTGAGGTCGTGGCTGAGGGCTTGCGATATAGGTGTTCAGGCATTATATTCAGTAGTTTACCTTTTATTAGTGATTTTAAGTTGGGGGAGGGATTGCCAAGCCTTAGGAGACAGGCCAAGGATATGTCATCTTCAGACACAGTTCGTGTGTATTATCTTGCATCGGGTCGTCTTGGAATACCCGTTCTCGATGCATTGCGCCACGACACACGCTTTGAACTTGTTGGAGTTGGCTCTCAACCTGACAAGCCTGGTGGGCGGAAACAGCGACCTGTTCCGACTCCTATTGCTGCGTATGCGCAAATGAAGGGACTTGAGGTGGACAAGCCTTCAAGCGTCAACACGGAAGAGTTCCATGATCATTTGAGGGCATTAGGCGTTGATTTGCTTGTCGTCGCATCTTTTGGTCAGTTGTTGAAGGCGGCATTGCTTGACTTGCCGCGCTTGGGGTGTTTGAATGTCCATGCGTCCCTATTGCCTCGTCATCGTGGTGCTTCGCCGATTAATCAGGCGATCTTGGATGGGGATCACATAACGGGGATTTCGTTCATGAAGATGGACATTGGCTTGGATACGGGTCCCGTGTATCAAAAGTCGGTTTGCGCGATTGAGCCTACTGAGAACGCGCTGGATTTGGAGGACAAGCTAGGTCGTTTGGCCGCAAGTGGGATTGGGCGTGTGATCGTTGGGATATCGGATGGTTCGATGGTTCCGGAGGCGCAGCCCGAGGAAGGAAAGACCTATGCGAAGAAGATCCGGAAGGGTGATGGTGCCGCAGATTGGTCTGAATCGGCTGAATTGCTAGCACGCAAGGTACGGGCTTACACGCCATGGCCATCGGTTTTTGCGATGTTGTTCACGCCCAAGGGGCTGAGGCGCATACTTATAACTCATGCGGAGGCAGTGACCTGTCCGGAAGGGATGGCACCAGGCACGGTTTTGGAGTCTGAAGGCAATTTATCCATAGCTTGTGGCGATGGTGCCTTGAGAATATTGAAATTGGTTCCCGAGGGGAAGAATGAGATGGACATATCTGATTTTCTTCGCGGGAATCCTGTGCAATCAGGCATTGTTTTGCCTGTTGCGCATTTGGAGACGAATTGAATAGATGAAGCAGATAATCATCAACAATGAAGAAATGCAGATCCGGGTAGCCGTTGTTGAAAACGGTGTGCTTCAGGATTTTTTTATGGAGCGTACGAACCGCGATCGGCTTGTGGGTTCCATCTACAAGGGAAAGATTCGGAATTTGGAGCCGTCGTTGCAGGCGGCGTTCGTTGATATAGGACATGGGAAGAACGCATTCCTGCATTATTGGGACATGCTGCCTGCAACGCAGGATGCTTTAGAGGAAGTGAATGGGAAGGGGCAGGAATCCGACGACGAGGGGGAGGAGCCGAGTCGGCGGAAGGCACCCGTCGAAACACAGCCGCGCCGCGCCCAATTGACGGAAGCACAAAAGAGAAAGACTTCCAATAAACAAGAAAAGTATGCCAATGGCGGAACGCCACCCAAAGGCAAAAATGGTTTTTTGGCACGGGTTCTGGGATACTTTAGCAAGTTTGGCGGAGAAACTCAGGACGAGAAGGCCAAGGCACCGGCTAAAAGCGCAGTCGAAGCCAAGCCCAAGGCAGCAACAACAGGAACGGGCGGCAAGCAACAAAACCAAACGCGGAACGGAAAAGGCAAGCGGCATCACAAAAAACATTCCGCGAAGCCACAGCCAACTGTTGACGACATCCCCAACCTGTTCAAGGTTGACCAGGAGATTCTTGTCCAGGTCACCAAGGGACCGATTGGCACGAAGGGTGCTCGTGTGACCACGAACTTGTCCATTCCCGGCAGGTTTTTGGTTTTGCTTCCCAATTCTTCCCAGATTGGCGTGTCTCGCAAGGTCGAGGAGAAGTCCGAGCGTGACCGTCTGCGTCGAATGGTTCGTGACTTGGAAATGCCTGGCAACAACATGGGTTTGATTTGCCGTACTGTAGGCGAGGGATGCAAGCGCGAGCATTTCCAGCGCGACTTGGATTTGTTGGTTGAAGCGTGGCAGAGCGGCGAGAAGCGTGCAAGTCAGCGTCGCGCGCCCGTGCGCGTCTATCAGGAACCCGATTTGGCCGAGCGGACGTTGCGTGATTGCCTGACGGAGGACGTGGACGAAATTGTGACGGATTCCAAGGAAACCTACGATCGGGCTTTGGAATTGGTGACGCGATACAGCCTGCACAATGACATCAAGGTGCGCCTGTACCAGCATCCGACCCCCATTTTCCAGAAGATGAACTTGAACCAGCAGCTGGATTCAATTTTCAATAGAAAAGTGAACCTGCCTGGCGGGGGATATCTTTGCATTGACGAAACAGAAGCGCTCATCGCCATTGACGTCAATACCGGAAAGAACAAGTCCGGCAAGGATCAACCGGAAACCATTTTGGCGACGAATCTTGAGGCGGTAGAGGAAATCGCGCGCCAGCTTCGCCTGCGCAATGTGGGAGGCTTGGTCGTCTTGGATTTAATCGACATGGCTGACAAGAAGGATCAGCAGCTGGTCTTCAAGACCTTCAAGGAACATTTGTCAAAGGATCGCGCCCGTACTCGAGTCTATCCGATTTCGCCATTGGGATTGCTTGAGATGACACGGCAGCGCGAGAACGAATCCCTTGAAAGTTCGACCTTTGACAACTGCCCGTACTGCAAGGGGCGTGGGCTGGTGAAGTCGACGATGTCGATGAGCGTTGAGATCCAGCGTAGGTTGAACGAGGTTTTGGAGAAGCGCAAGCGCAACAACTTGTTGAAGCCCCAGCATCCGTTCAAGCTGACGGCTCATCCGAAGCTTCTGGAACGCTTCAAGAACGAGGACCGCAAGGTCTTGCAGGGGATTGAGTCGGATTATCAGATCAAGATTATTTTGGTTCCTGACGCCACTTGCCATGTGGAGGAGTTTATTCTTCGTGACGACCTATCGGGTCATGAGTTGTAAGCCTAGCCAGGGACGAGTAACAAGAACAAGCGATTATTTATGTCATCGATAAGCAAAACGATATTGGACGCCGTGGGGAACACGCCCCTGGTTGAGTTGCAGCACTTGACTGGAGCTGACGATGCCCGGGTATTGGTCAAGGTCGAATCGGTCAACGTCGGCGGCAGCATCAAGACCAGGACCGCATTGAATATGATTGAGGCGGCAGAGCGGGAGGGGTTGCTGGTTCCGTCATCCGTCGTCATCGAACCCACCTCGGGAAATCAGGGGATTGGCTTGGCGCTTGTTTGCGCCGTCAAGAAATACAAGTGCATCATCGTGATGCCGGATTCCGTTTCCCCCGAGCGCAGGCACATCCTCAATCTCTATGGCGCGGAAGTGGTGCTTGTTCCCGACCACGACAATATCGGCGAGTGCATTGACAACTGCCTCAAGTTGGCGGAGGAGATCAAGGCGAATACTCCGAACGGGTTCATTCCCCAACAATTCTCGAATCCGCACAATCCCGAAGTCCATCGTCGCAAGACCGCGATTGAAATCCTTGAGCAGCTGGGCGACGAGACCGCAGATGCATTCTGCGCTGGCTTCGGAACAGGAGGCACGCTTACAGGCATCGGATCGATCTTGAAAGGGAAGTTCCCGCAGTTGAAAGTCGTAGCGGCGGAACCTGAAAATGCGGCCATCCTCGCAGGTGGCGCCATAGGTTCGCATCTGCAACAAGGCATTGGAGACGGGTTGATTCCTGATAACCTGGATGTCGACCTGATCGATGAGAACCTTATCATCACGGACGAGGAAGCACTTCAGACTTCACGGGATCTTGCATTGCACGAAGGCTTGGGAGTCGGGATTTCTTCGGGTACGAACGTGGCTTGCGCATTGCGCTTGGCCAAGCGATACGGCAAGGGAAAGACCATTATCACCGTCTTGCCCGATTCTTATGACAGGTACTACTCAACGCCGCTCTTCACCGAATCATAAAGAACAAGCAGGGAGGTCGCGTGGATTCGGACACTCAGGTTCAAATTTGGGCTGATGATTTGCGCATCACACCCCAAGGCAATTTGCGGGATGATTCCGGTTCTTTCGAGTTGGGGAATGGGGTTGGCTTGCTGTCTTTGGTGACTAGCGAGACCCCGGTTGGCGGTGAAGGGCGCAGGTTTTTCAGGCGTTTGTTTTCCACCTATCTCCGCGACTTGTCATCGATTGACGTTGCCGCCGGGGCGAATATTCGGAACGAGTTGGCTTTGTTCCGTCCCAGCGGTCGCGAAATTGCTCCGTTGCTGATGGAATTGCCGCCGATTCAAGGTTCGGAATACTTCCAGGCGAGCGCCTTGCTCGGATACTACTCGGATTTCGAGGAGGCATTGGCGGTTCGTTTCGAGGAGTATGGGCGAGAACATCCACTGGACAGCTTCCAGGTCTTTCTCCGGAGTCTGGCTCCACGGTGGAAGGACACGGGGAAGGTGTCATTTTGCCTTGCGGAGAACAAGGGGGAGAACAGCGAGGATTTTCCTTTTGCGTTCCTGGTCATGTTTGTGTATCGCCAGGGCGATGGGAGCAAGCCCCGTACGCTTCCCCTCTATGCCGCCTTGAAGATGTTTGAGGGCAACGCGGAGGGGATGAGTGCGATATTGGCGCCTTTGGAGGTGGTGTCTCGCGAAAGCGAGTTCATGGCCGGGTTGCTTGAGTCGCGTCGAATCTTCGTCCCAATGGCATGGACTGCGGACGAGGCATTCCGGTTCCTCCAGGAAATCGAGCTGTACGAACGATGCAACATCGTGGTGAAAATCACAAATTTATGGCGCGGGCTGCCGCCGAAGGTCAAGCTGAAGACGAAGCTGGATTTGAAGGAGGAAAGCAAGTTCGGAGCCGAATCCCTGCTTGATTTTTCCGTGAACATGAGTCTTGGCGGCGAGGTTTTGACCGAGGAAGAGATCGAGGAGTTGACGAAGGCGGGCCACGGGTTGGTTAGGCTTCGCGGACAATGGATTCAGGTTGACCAGGACAAGATTGCAACGCTGCTGGAAAAGTGGGAGTCCGCACGGGAGCTGGCCGCCATGGAGGGGCTGACGTTGGCGCAGGGATTGAGAATGCTGGCGGGAGTCAATGCAGGAGACGGAATCGGCAGGGAATTGCTGGAAGAAGGCGAGGACTGTACCTTTGAAACAGGTAGCGGATTGCAAAATCTCCTCGATACCCTGGGAAATCCAGGCAAAATCCCGCTACCAAAACTGGACAGGAAACTGGATGAAACGCTGAGACCCTACCAGAAGGAAGGAGTCGCATACCTGTGGCGTACAACAGCTTTCGGTTTGGGGGCATGCCTGGCTGACGATATGGGGCTGGGAAAAACAATACAAATCCTGACCTTGCTCACAATCTGGAAGGCAGAAGGAAAACTAAATGGACTGCCCGCACTGCTGATCCTCCCGGCAACGCTGCTGGCAAACTGGAAGGCGGAAGCTAAAAAATTTACCCCCGACCTCAAGCTGGTCGTGCTGCATAGTTCCGCAATGGAGAATGACGATTGGAAAAGCTTCACAAAGGATCCGGAGCAATTCCTTTCCAAGTTTGACGCCGCACTCGTCTCATACGGAATGGTTCAACGGCTCGAACCGCTGAAAACGTTGACTTTTCCTGCAGTGCTTGCCGACGAGGCCCAGGCAATCAAAAATCCCGGTACCAAGCAGAGCAGGGCGGTCCGGGGAATCCTGGCAACAAGGCGAATAGCCATGACAGGAACACCTGTGGAAAACAGGCTCTCCGACCTGTGGAGCCTCTTCGATTTCATCAACCGGGGACTCCTGGGATCTCTGGAACGATTCCAGGATTTCGCCAGGAACCTGCAGGACAACTACGCTCCTGTCAGAAAGTTGACGGGACCGTTTATCCTAAGGCGATTGAAGACCGACAAGAGCATCATCGCCGATCTGCCTGACAAGACCGACATGGATGTGTTCTGCAATCTCAGCAAGAAGCAAGCCGCGCTTTATGCGGACAGCGTGAAGGCGATGGAACGGGCAATCAACGATACCGAGGGCATTCAGAGAAAGGGAGTCGTGCTCAAGTACCTGACCATCTTCAAGCAAATATGCAATCATCCAGCACATTTCCTGGGCGACGGAAACTATCAGGACGAGGATAGCGGAAAGTTCCAACGCCTGAAGGAATTGGCAGAAGAAATCGCCTCGCGTCAGGAAAAACTATTGGTGTTCACGCAGTATCGCGAGATGACGGATCCCCTGCACGATTTTTTGCGTGGAGTGTTTGGCAAAAAAGGCCTGGTCCTTCACGGCGACACGCCCGTCAAGTTGCGCCGGGAATTGGTCGAGCAGTTCCAGGAAGAAAACGGACCTCCGTTCTTTGTTTTGTCGCTAAAGGCTGGCGGGACAGGTCTGAACCTGACCGCTGCCAATCATGTCATCCTGTTTGACAGATGGTGGAATCCCGCCGTTGAAAAGCAGGCGATCGACCGCGCATATCGAATCGGCCAGCACAAGAATGTTCTGGCTCACAAGTTCATCTGTCGCGGGACTTTGGAGGAAAAGATTGCCAAGTTGCTTGAGGAGAAGAGCAACTTGGCGGAAGGCGTACTTGGTGGTGGTGCGGAAGGTCTGCTGACCTCCATGACCAATGAAGAGCTTATTTCGTTTATCAAATTGGATATCAAGGCAATGGAGTGACCTATGAGCAGATATGACTTTTATCCACCTTACGAAAGTGTTGGGGAGCGTTTGGAAAAGTGCGAGAAGTATATCAAGTCGATGGAGAAGAAAGGCGTCAAGCTGTCTCCTGTCAGGCCCAAGAGAGCCGCCGGTTCAATTGCGGAGACGTTTTGGGGGAAGCGTTGGTGCCAGAATGTGGAATCGTACCAGGACTACGCCAGTCGCCTGCCGCGAGGACGATCCTATGTCCGTTCTGGGAATGTGCTTGACCTGCAGATAAGCAAGGGAACGGTCAAGGCGAAGGTCATGGGAAGCCAAAGAGAACCGTACAATGTCGAGATACAGATCACGCCCTTGCCAGACAAGCATTGGAATGAATTGAAGTCCAAGTGCGCGGGGAAAATCACTTCCGTGATGGAATTGCTCCAAGGCAAGCTGCCCAATGACATCATACGGTTGCTGTGCAATGCCGACAGCGGCCTGTTTCCGAAGCCGAAAGAAATCAAGATGAAGTGCTCCTGCCCTGATTGGGCCGGTCTTTGCAAGCATTTGGCGGCGGTGCTGTATGGAGTCGGCGTCCGTCTTGACGAAAATCCGAGGTTGTTCTTCGTTTTGAGGGGGCTTGATGAGAACGAACTCGAAGGATTCGCCACGGTCGATGCCCTGGCTGGAGACGCCCGCTCCGAGCTCGTGGGCGATCTCAAGGACATATTCGGGGAAGACTTGGATTTCGATGGGATTGAGTTTCAGGCGAATGTCGCGCCGCCACCTCAAGAAGCTGCAAAGCCTGAACGCCGCATAAACATCGAATGGAATCCGGATGCCCTTAAGGATTTCAGGCGATGCATCAGCATAAACCAAAAGGATTTTGCCAAAGAAGTGGGCTTGAAAAATCCACTGGTCGTCTCGAAGTTGGAAAATGGAAAAGAAGAATTCACCGATGAGATCAAGGCGAAACTCGATAGCTTTCTGGATTTGAACGAGGATCTCTATCTCGCGGGAAAGAGAAAAAAGATTCTGGAAGATCTCCAGGTTGAAATGGATGGCAGCTACTTTTTTTCGAGAAGCGAGGTTCGGAAGCTGGCAGATGACCTGGGAGTGACCGACGAAGAGTTGGCGAAGTTGTGCAAGCTCTCCAAGAATGCCTGGGCCAAGGAGATGCAAACAGATTATCTGACTTGGAATCTGCGATTTAAATTGCGAAATTTGTGGACAAAGTATATCCTCCCGCTGCGGGAGGCGGAATACGAAGAGGTTTCAAGCGGGCTTGAGTACCGGCGTCGAAAGCCGGATTTGAATCTTCTCAAAAACAGCGAAACTCCGAAGAAAGCAAAAAGCAAGTCGAAGAAAAAGTCGACAGCCAAAACGAATCCCGATAATTTGGTGACAAAAGCGCTCAAAAAGCAAGGAGTCGACAAAACGGAACTGGCGGAAAAGATCGGGGTGACCTACCAACGGCTTTATAATTGGGAAAAGCAACTCTGCAATATCCCGCCGAAATACGAGACGATTCTGAAGAAACTATGCAAGTAGGAGGTTGGATCGATGGAAACTCGGCGAATCATGTTTACGGAACGCGGCAAGGTCGAATTGTGCACGTTTCCTGCCATTGAACCGGTGCCGGGGCGAGTTTTGCTGGAAATGCATTGCACGCTGGTGTCGCGCGGAACCGAGAGGGATTGCCTGCTTGGCTTGATCGCTTCGCCCAAATACCCGATGCAATTGGGATATAGCGGCGTGGCGACTGTTCTTGACAATGGCGGTTGCAAGGGCTTCAAGGCTGGCGACCGTGTTGCCATCTATCATAGCACCCACTCGTCGCACATGCTGAAGGAACCGGAGGATCTGGTTGTGATTGAAGACGATGCCTTGCCTGACGAGGAAGCCGTGTTTTCGATTGTCGGCTCGATGGGCTTGCAGGGATTGCGGAAATGCAGGTTGGATTTTGGCGAGTCTGTAGTTGTGATGGGGCAGGGCTTGCTGGGTGCATTTGCCGCCCAGTGCGCACGGATCAACGGCGCATTTCCGCTGATTGTCCTGGATTTCAACGCCATTCGCAGGCAACGTGCGCTTGATTTCGGCGCCGATTATGCATTCTCCCCTAACGAGGAAGGCGTGTCGCAGACTATTCGCGAACTGACCAGGGGCGGCGCCAATGCCGTCGTGGAAGTGACCGGAAACCCAAATGCCGTCAAGCAGGCGCTGACGTTCACGGCGGAATTCGGACGGGTTGCCTTGACGGGGTGCTCGCGGACGCCTACGGAAGTCATCGATTTCTATCACGATGTCCACAGGCCTGGGATCACGATTATCGGCGCCCATAATTTCGCCAGGCCCAAGCATGATTCGCGTCCTGGATATTGGACAATGCGCGAAGACATGCGGCTGTTGCTCCGAATGTTCTCTGCCAAGCGGCTTCAGGTCAAGCCCTTCATTTCCGAAGTCGTGCCTCCCGAGCAATGCAAGGACGTGTTCAAGCGCCTGGTGGACGGCTCCGACCCCAATGCGATCGGCTCGATTTTCCGCTGGAAATAGATTGCGCCTCTACTCGTACTTGAAGATGAAGGTTGAATCCTCCGGCGCCTCGAAGCTGAATTCGGACTGGTTCTCGCAAATCGGTTTTTCGACGGGGTAGAGCATCGTGACGCTTGCTTTCCTGGGCAGGTGAATCGTTTGCTTGCCGGCTTTCTTGTTATGGAAGGTGACGTAGGAACGATTGGCGAAGACGACCGCCTCGGGATCGTTATTGAAGGCGTGGATCGAGTAGCTATGGAAGAGTTTCTTGAGTTCAAGCCGATCCAGGAATGCCGCCGTGCAGAGGATGTTGTTGCCTTTCGTCGCAAAGGTCGGTATGGTTTTGCCGTCCAGTGTGTTCGTTCCAAGTATGGTGGCATCCTTGTCGTCAATGGCGATTGCCGGTGAGAGTTGGCATGTGTAGCTGGAGTTTGCCTTTCGGCCATCGAGAGGCGTTGTGTACGAATCGAGCTTGCCGTCCATGATCTTGAGGCTGAAGCCTGTCAGGTCCTCCATGGCTTCCAACGAAGGTCCCGTGGGTGTAAGGTATCCAGGGGCGAAAAGCCAAAGGATGATTGCGCCGCGTTGCTGGAGCTTCTTGACAAGCTGGCGTTGTTCGGGAGTCGCGTAGTACAGGTTGGGGAAGATATATACCTTGTAGTCCTTGAGTTTTCCTGATGCCAGATCCTGGAAGGACGCCGCGTCGCAGGGAACGCCAGTGTGGCTGAGTTCGCGCCAGAACAACGTGACCGTGTTCTCATAAAGAGAACAGCGCCTGACTACGTTCGAATACATGATGTTCGCATAGTCGCCAATATAGACGACCTCGGAAGCCGAGCCGAAATCGCCACCGCGTGAACGTACCTCGGGAAGCTTTGCGAACATCTCGACAATCAGAGGATCCGAGTACCAAATATTGCCGAAGTCGTAGTACCAAATCCCGCAGCCCAATGCCAATGCCTGCCCAAAATCACGGGATAATACCGACACGCTTTGCGCAGGCGTATCGACGAAAGTATGCCCAAACGCCTTGTCCTGCACGTGAGTCCGCGTGTCCGCCTCGATGATTGCAAGCTTGCCGCGACGACGATACGCTTCCGCCAGCATCCGTGCAGACTGGGGTTCGCCGATGGAACGCATCAAAGAACCGTAGCACTGAGGCGAAACCTGGAAGTCAACGTACGGGGAATCAAGGATCTCGTCATTCGCCAAATGCCAGCCTTCGGCCGGGTAGGCCATGCCGAAGAAATACCCGCAGTAGTTTCCCAGTAGCGCCCTGTTGCCGCATGCTTCCTTGGCGGTTTTGTTGACCAGGAGCAGGCAGTCTTTGACGACCTGTCCCATGCAGGTGAGGTAGTCGATCGCTTGCCTGTTTGCCTTGTGGTCTCGAAGGATTCCCGCTCCGGTATGGCTTCTGGCCGCCTTGTCGGGCACCGTTGCATTTTGGAAGGTGACGGTCGTGTCGTTCCAGGCGTTTCTAAGTGCGGCGACATCGCCCTTGTAGGCGTTTTCGAGCCATTTTCTGAATGCCTCTGTCATCGGCTTCGACGTATCTGGCATTCCTTGCTCCATGCCATAGTAGTGCCATTCGCAATAGACGCCGTAGTCGATCCTGTATGCGAAGACTCGTTTGGAGTAGGGTGAGGCTTCGATGTGCTGGACGATTTTCCTAACCAGGTCGCAGAAGTCCCGTCTCCAGATTTCCGATGCGTAGGAGGGTGCCCTGACCCTGTCGATCGTGTAGTATGCCTTTGGATTGATTCCTCCGTTGGCATAGTCGATCAACTCCTCCGGGTATTTATCGAGCCACCATCTTGGAGGTTCGTGGGCGACGATGTCGAACATGATGTAGCCTTCCTGGGTCATCATGACGGCGCTTTCCAGGAAATTGTCAATCGCCGAGAAGTCGATTGATCCATCGGGCTTCCAGTATTTTGTCAGCCTTGGTCCCAGTCCATAGAGATGGAATCCTGCTTTTCTGAAGCTTTCCACTTGCTTAATGAATCCGGGATTGTCCGGCGCCCAGTATCCCGATGCGTTGTAGATTAGCGGGAGGTACTTTTTGCTTCCGATGTCAATCAGCGCCTGTTCGTTTTCGTAGGTGATTTTCACGACTGGCTTCGGTTCCTTTGCCAATCTTTCCACGATGGATTTTCTGAGTTCCTTCTTGCGTTCTTCCCTGGCGTTCAGTTCGCGCTGTTCTTCCGGAACGAGGAAAGGCGTCATGTCGAAGAGTCCCGTCCATGGTGGCGACATGACATCGGCGAATTCCCTGGCAGGTGTCCAAGCTGTGTCGTCGAACCCGACATCCATCCACCCTGGTTGTTCATCGGCTGATGTTTTCCAGGATTTGTCTGTCACGATTTGGACGATGTCGTTGTTTTTATATTCCAGCTGGAGCCTGGCGATCAGTCCTCCTTTTCCTGCCATATTGGTGATGTTGAATGCGAGGGCGTGCTTGCCTGGCGTGAGAAATTGGGTAACGTCTGCGGTAAAGCATGGGTTGTGGGTGATGACGAATTCCTCGGTGATCGGCTTGCCGTCAAGTCGAACGAATCCCCTGTCATCGATCAAGATCCAAAGGGTTGCTTTTTCAAGCCCTTCCTTGATATCCAGGTTTTTCCTGTAGTATCTGGGCTTGTTCAGCCCCTTTGTAAAGCTTTCCTGATGGTAAATCCAACGGGCCTGGGTGAAGAACTCCTGGCCAAAGGAACACAAAGTGCCCAATATCAAAAGGATAGATGATAACTTCATGGTAACGTACTCCGGAGTTTAGGAGCCAAAAAGTGCTTCAATGGACATGACTTGAATGTACTTCGAAAAATTGTGGATTACAAGGTTTTCGATGGAATGAATTATGAATTATGAATGCTGAATGCTGAATGCTGAATGCTGAATGCTGAATGCTGAATGCTGAATGCGGAATGCTGAATGCGGAATGCGGAATGCTGAATGCGGAATGCTGAATGCTGAATGCTGAATGCGGAATGCGGAATGCGGAATGCGGAATGCGGAATGCTGAATGCTGAATGCTGAATGCGGAATGCGGAATGCTGAATGCGGAATGCTGAATGCTGAATGCGGAATGCGGAATGCGGAATGCGGAATGCGGAATGCCCCGTCCAAGAATCTCCAGCGCCACAAAACCCAACGTCAGGTCCCATAGTCCCAGTCCCATTTCCCAGTCCTATTTGTCTTATTCGTCCCATTTGTCTCATTTGTCCCAGTCCCAAAACCTCCAATGTCGTATTCACGGGGCATGTCACATGGTTTTTGAGTACGAAACCGATGAATTTTGCATGGCTGTTTTTATGTTGATTTTATGGGTACAAAACCTTGATTTTTATGGAGTAAAGATTAAATTGATTAATTTTTGAATCGATTCATTGTCATCATGTTGTTTAGGTAGATAATCAGGAACGAAATCAGGAGTTTACTCGAATGAGCAGATCATTTAATGTTGCGGTTGTTGGGGCGACTGGTGCAGTTGGCATTGAGATGCTGAAGACACTTGAAACCAGGAGATTTCCTGTTAAGAGCATTCGCTTGCTTGCCTCCGAGCGTTCCGTCGGTAAGGAATTGCTGTTCAGGGACGAAATAGTCAAGGTCGAAAAGTTGACCGCCGAATCCTTTGCCGGGATTGACATTGCCTTGTTCAGTGCCGGAGCCAGCCGGTCACGGGAGTTTGCGAGCGCTGCAGTCGCGGCTGGGGCCGTCGTAGTTGACAATTCAAGCGCATTCCGCATGCTCGATGATGTTCCGCTGGTTATTCCGGAAGTCAATCCTGAAGACGTGAAGCTGCACAAGGGAATCATCGCTAGCCCGAACTGCACAACCACGATCATGCTGGTGGCGTTGAAGCCCTTGCACGACTTGTCGCCCATCAGACGTATCATCGTCAGCACCTATCAAAGTGCCAGCGGCGCAGGCGCCAAGGCAATGGAAGAACTGAAAAACCAAACGGCGGATTACCTGGCGGGACGCCCTGTCGTGCCGGAAGTCCTGCCCCATCCCTACGCTTTCAACCTCTTCAGCCATAATACGACCATCGGTGAAAACGGCTATTGTGAAGAGGAAATGAAAATGGTCAACGAAACAAGAAAGATCATGCACGACAAGACGATCAAGGTTAATCCGACTTGCGTCCGAGTCCCGATCCTCCGTTCCCATGCCGAGGCGATCACCATCGAACAGGAACGCAAGGTCTCCGTCGAAGAGGCGCTGGAAGCGCTGGCGAAGGCCCCTGGAGTCAAGATCGTCAACGACGCGGCGTCCAATACCTTCCCGATGCCCAAGGATAGCAATGGACAGTACGACGTGCTTGTGGGACGCGTTCGTGACGACATCAGCAGCGAGAACGGACTCTCGTTGTTCGTCTCCGGCGACCAGCTCCTGAAGGGCGCCGCGCTCAACACCGTCCAGATCGCTGAACTCCTCTGATCCCAAATAAGGAAATCCCCATGGCTAAGACTGTAGTGTGCCTGGTCTGCGGCGGCCAGTCGGCAGAACACGAAGTATCCCTGCAATCCGCGAAAAACGTCCTGGACGCAATGGACAGGAGCAAGTACGACATCGTGCTTGTCGGCATTGACAAGTCAGGAGTTTGGCGCGTTTATTCCGACTATCAGTTCACGGTGAACAGCGACGATCCCGCGAAGATCGCCCTGTCGAAGTCTGGCGACGTTGCGTTTCCGATGCTGTCCGGTTCCGGTCCCGTACTTGTTGAAGTCGCCAGTGGTCGGCAGCATTCGATTGACGTGATGTTTCCGATTCTTCACGGGACCAATGGCGAGGACGGGGCGTTTCAGGGTTTGTGCCAGATGCTGAATTGCACCTGCGTCGGATGCGGCTTGTCAAGTTCTGCGAACTGCATGGACAAGGACTTGACGAAGCAGTTACTGTCCGCCAACGGGATTCGCGTTGCCCGCGGCGTGGTTTTGCGTCTTGGCCTTGACAAGCTGGATTCTGAAGGTGTGATCGGCAAGCTTGGCTTGCCCTTGTTCGTCAAGCCTGCAAGGACGGGTTCCTCGGTCGGTGTCTCCAAAGTACATGATGTCGCCGAATTGGAAGCTGCTGTTGAAGAGGCATTCAAGTACGATA
Source organism: Verrucomicrobiota bacterium (assembly GCA_019136135.1). Classification (GTDB taxonomy): domain Bacteria; phylum Verrucomicrobiota; class Lentisphaeria; order Oligosphaerales; family Oligosphaeraceae; genus UBA1407. The sequence continues at coordinate 4,268 of JAGVUR010000008.1, read as the reverse complement.
CGAAGCTTCTCATCGAGGAATGCATCGTCGGACGCGAAATCGAATGTGCGGTATTGGGAACGAGGGAACCCTTTGCCGCCTTGCCTGGTGAGGTGAAGCCGACTGTCGAATTCTATTCTTACGATGCCAAGTACATCCTTGAGAACGGCGCGCTTCTGGAAGCTCCAGCGGCACTTTCCAAGCAAGAACAGGATCAGGTTCGGGAAATCGCCGTCAGAGCATACAAGGTGATGGAATGCGCGGGAATGTCAAGGATCGATTTCTTCCTGTGCCCCGATGGAACCTGGGTGCTCAACGAAATCAATACCATCCCAGGATTCACGAAAATCAGCATGTATCCCAGGATGATGAAGACCTCGGGAATCACCTATACCGAGTTGATCGACCGATTGCTGCAGGATGCCATCGAACGTGGCAAAACTGCATGATCGCGACAGCGACAAAAAACAAGAAGCCCCGCGACCAAATCGCATCAGTCGCGGGGCTTTTTTGATTTTCAGCGGGAAATCAGAGTCTGTCCTTGAGGAATTTGACTCCGTAAGTAGCTTCTTCCAAGCGATTTGAGCCGGCTTCCACGGAGAGATAACCTTTGTATCCATCCTCCTTCAGGAACCGTTGGACGAGTGCGATTTGAGCGGCTCCGTCGCCGATTAGCGCGGATTTGTACTGGACTCCGTCGGTGGCTGTATTTCCCGGCTTGTCGTCGGGGAGTCGTCTTGCCTTTTCCTTGACGTGCACGTGTGCGATCTTGTCCTTGACGAGGGGATAGATTTCGGCTGGCAGGTCGCCGGCGTTAAGGAAGTTGCCCGTATCGAAGCAGAGTTTTGCATTGTCTCCCGCGATTTCCAAGACTGTCATGCAGGATTTTGCCGAGCAGACGAAGTGCGGATGCGGGTCGAAGTCTTCCAGGGTCACGTTGATTCCTGCCTGCGCACCGAAATCCGCCACTTCGCCCAATGTTTCGCCGTAAAGCTTGATGCCGTCTTCGATGGACATTCCCGGCTTTACGTTGGAACCATAGACCAGGACCGTCGGGGCATGCAGGACATCCCGGGCGTACTCAATTTGCGTTTTGCAGGTATCGATGACTTTTTGACGATCGGCGGAATTGGTTTGCACGAGGTCGGCGCCGATATCCCAGCATGAATGCACAAGACCGAGTTCAGCCATTGCCGCCAGGGTTTTCTTCCAGTTTTCGGGGCTGGAGTTTTGCCAGCCGTGCATCGTCTCGATGGCGTCCGCACCTGCGTCCTTAAACGCCTTGACGACTTCCTCAGGAGTGTATTTCCCCTGGTCAATACCACTGTGGTACATAAAGAACATGACCGATAGCTTCATTTTGTCTTCCTTCTCAATGTAGTTAAATAAGTTCAAACAAACGGAAAAACCGCAACCTTAAGTTTAGTGCGAGTATGAGTCGAATGCAAGTAGGCAATGGAAAAAGATTGATGAAGTCCAAGTCCCAGAACCTTAAGATTCGCAAGCCCCAGTATCAAGTCCCATAGTTCCAGTCCTATTTGTCTCATTCGTCCCATTTGTCCCAGTCCCAAAACCTCCAATGTCGTATTCATGAGACCAATGGCGCTGCGGACAATTGCGGACATCGGATAGCGGGAATTGGGAGTCTCGGGCAGTTCGGCGTCCCAATCCTTCAAGCGGGTGTTTCCATCCAGCAGTTTTTTTACAAGGGAAAAACTGCCATTCGAGTTGATTTCTTCGGAACCCTGCATAAGTTTATTCAACGACAACCTTGTTGGCGAGTGGAAACATGACTTCATGTGGATATCATAATATCCTGTAAATCAATGGGTTGTCAGTTGTTTTTTTGATTTTTTCGGGGCGTTGCTTCACGGATTTAGGATAATCGATAGCTCGTTCTTTGAGGCATTTGAAAAAGGTAGTAGGACTAATGTCAAATAAACTTGCACTTTTGATTGACGCTGACAACATCAGTTCGGATTTAGCATCGCAAATCTTTGACATAATAGCAAGTTTAGGTGAAGCAATTACCAAACGGGCCTTTGGGGACATATCGGTATTCAACGGGAAGGATGGATGGAAAGAACCCGTGCGTCAGTATGCCATAGAAGCGTTTCCGCAAGTAAGCAATGTCGACCGAAAAAATACCGCTGATTTTTCATTGATTATCAATGCCATGGATTGCCTTGCAAGTGGCAAATACGATGGCTTTGTTCTGGCATCAAATGACAGCGATTTTACCAGCCTGGCACAGCGTCTTCGAAATGACAATAAACTTGTTTATGGCATGGGGGATGAGCGGGCTACTATCAGTTTTCGCAGTGCCTGTACGCGATTCTTTGAACTAACACGACCTTGTTCCACTTGCGAAGTCATAAATACTCCTTTGGTAGCTGAACCAGTAAAAGCCCCAGCGGAAGCCCCCACCTTGCTCTCTGCCTCCTGCCCGTCTGTTTCTCCCATCCAGAATGAAAAGCCTACCGTTTCAAGTTCCGTGGTTGATGTGCCGGTTTCAGCTTCAGCGAAAGCTCCGACCGAATTCAAAAGAATCGTAGCTATCCTTCAAAAACAAAAATGCAAAAAGCTGGTCACCTTGCAGCATGCCCTTCATACGCTTCAAAAACCGGACAAAGACATCGAAAAAATCATTAAGGCAATGAAAAGCCAAGGGTATATTTCCATAGACGAAAATAACAGAATCACGTGGCTGGATAAACAATAATGGGATAGTATATCACGGGGCACACGCGAATAGGCAGATTAAACCGTTCTCAAAATGGAAGGATGTTGTCAGGCCTTTCTGTCTAAGTGCGGATTATGAGCAAATTGTTTCTATGGTGTTGGATACAGCGACCGATGGCTTTACTAGAGAACGGTTGTCACAGGATACTTCGTATATTAAAGCCGTTGAGTTGCTTGTTGAGATGGGCATAGGAGCACAAAACAATAATTTCATTGAGCATTTGCGTGAGGTTGGTATTCCATTAAGCTATAATCCTTCGGTACACGAGCTGAATGCAAAATTGGGGAAAGCGGTGGATGATGTTGCCTGGAGTCAAAACAGCCTAAAAACCGATCTCGGAGAATACGCATAATATGCTCTTCTGTCCTGTGTGTCCGAAATAGCAAACGACCTGGTTGCCCAGGACATTTCCGGATTGATATAACGTCCCGGTTCGGAAATATTTCATAGTTTTGGAAAGTGAATTAATGTTGCCAAGATGAACCAGAAGTATATTGCCAAAGTTATGCCCGAGGCATTGAATGCTTGCCTGGCACAAATCATTCCCAATCTTACTGGAATCGCGGATTCAGGGAATAAGTACGAATTTTTAGCGCTGAAGATCTGGACGGGATTGAGCAGTGGTATGCTGGTGAACTGGGCATGAGTATTCCTCGAACGCCACGCAAAGAAATGCCTGTAATACCAAGGAGCCGTTAAAAAATTTAGCTTGCAATTCCGGAACTATTGCCTTAATTTTTGAACGACTCCTAAGTTCAAACAAACGGAAAAACCGCAACCTTAAATTTAGTGCGGATATGAGTCAAATGCAAGTAGGTAATGGAAAAAGATTGATGAAGTCCCAGTCCCAGAACCTTAAGATTCGCAAACCCCAGTATCAAGTCCCATAGTCCCAGTCCCATGTCCCAGTCCTATTTGTCTCATTCGTCTCATAGGTCTCATTTGTCCCAGTCCCAAAACCTCCAATGTCGTATACATGAGACCAATGGCGCTGCGGACAATTGCGGACGTCGGATAGCGGGAATTGGACGCATCGGGCAGTTCGGCGTCCCAATCCTTCATGTGGGCATTCCCGTCCAGCAGTTTTTTTACAAGGGAAAACTGCCATTCGAGTTGATTTCTTCGGAACCCTGCATAAGTTTAATCATCGGCAACCTAGTTGGCGAGTGGAAACATGACTTTATGTGGATATCATAATATCCTGAAAATCAACGGATTGTCTGTTGTTTTTTTGAGTTTTTCGGGGCGTTGCTTCACGGATTCAGGCATCAGTAAGTGTGCTGTCTCGAAGACCAAGAATCCAGTGACCCAACTTCAACTTATTGAGTGGTAGTGTCAAAATTCCATGAAAAAATGAAAGCCTGAGGCGACTCTGTGCATTGCTCTTTGAAAAACTGAAAAATATCACTCATTGTGATGCGCCCGGCCCGGCCCGCCTCCTGCCCGGAACCTTCCGCAAGTTGGCTTGCCGGCTCCTTGCGTCAAGGGACTTTCGCGGCATAAGCTTGCCTTGCTCCGCACGGCAAGTTATTCCACGGTTCCCTTG
>JAGVUR010000111.1 GCA_019136135.1 Verrucomicrobiota bacterium | reverse complement strand
ACATCTCAAAGCGATTCGTAGCAAAGGCGAATTCGCCAAAGCTGACCGCATGGAGTTCCATCGGCATCTTCGGTTCCGCATCCTGGGTCTCAAAGCGATTCAGGATCGAACGGCAACGATTGCGTCCAGAAATCAACTGGGAATTGAAGACCAGGTTTTCCCTGGGCGTTCCATCGGTCTTGAACGGGGTCGCTTCCAGCTTCTTCAGCATTTCGCGGTCGTCCTCCAGTTCCTCGTAGCTCAGGTAACGACGAGACAATTCGACGGTTTCGACGGAATGGCGAATTGGCAAATCCGTACGGATGTCCTTCTTCGCCCAGTCCAGGACCTCGTCAAATGCTTCCGCAATCCGCTCGGCGATATCAAGGCGATTGAATTCCTCGGAGAAGGCTTCTGGGCGTCCGTACTTGAGCTTGTATCTTCTCGCCTGGGCTGCTTTGTAGTGGAGGATTCGCGGCGAGAGGTCGCCCGCCGCCGCCGCCTGGGGCAGCACGAAGATGTCACCATGGCGCTGCTTCAGCTGGACCCTGACTTCATGCCAGAAACTCGCGCTGAGCATGTCGATGCCTTCGCTATTCTGTGACGGGCACGGGACGTTGACAATCGCGCCGGTCAACTTGTTGTTCGCGTCAAAGGTATACATCAGGTTGATGAAATGATCCGCTCCTGCCTCGTAACCGGCAAAGGCGTGGTCGTTGGTGTTGCCGTACATGCGGGAATGACCGTCAACCCCATGGGTGGAATTCTTGATGGCACCTTCGCGCAAGGACACGTCTTCCATGTACGTCACGCGACGGCTGTGCCCAACAACCGCGTAGCCATAACCCCACGCAATCCCGCCGACCGCACGACCACGATATGCCTCGACGATCGCATCCGCGGCGCTCGACGACAAAAACGCCCGGTATTCCCTGGGATTGGCAATTTCCATCTCGATCGGGAGCTTGTCTTCACTGTCGGCAATATCGCCGGGATGGCCGAAATTATTATCGTTGTAGTGGCTGGGCGCCGCATGGGTATGGGTCGCATTGGCGATGATCTTGATCACGGGGAATCCCGGCAACTGCTCGGCGACCTTCTCGCGGATATCGTCCAGCAATCCACTGCGGATCACGACCAAGTCCATCGAAAGGAAGCACACAAGGTCGTTGCCATCCTCCACAACAAGAGCGGTCACAAAGATCGGATCCAAGATTCCCCTGGAAATCCTCATGTGAAACTGCCCTGGAATGTTGATCGGCTTATCCGTTGAAACATCGCGCCTTGCCCAACCAATCTTAAGCTCGCCCATAATACCCTTGCCTTTTGTTATAATGTCCTAAAGTTACCGGTCCTGCTAGTGCAAAACCAACTCAAACAACCAAGTGATTTCAATATACCGATAAAAGTCGTAAAAACAATGATGATTAACCCTTTATTCCACACTCCTCAAGCCAATTCCCGTGCAAGACCTGTGAAGAATCCCGCCAAAATCCCCTGGAACTTGGGACGTGCAATCTTGCCAGCCTCGATGACCTCATCAAGGGACAAGGGAGTCGAACTCCGACCAGCAGCCAAATTCGAGATGAAGGACAAGGCGCAGACCCGCATTCCGCAATGCCGCCCGGCAATCGCCTCGGCAACCGTGGACATGCCGACGACATCGCAACCCAAGCTCCCAAGAAGCCGGATCTCGGCAGGCGACTCGAACTGGGGACCACTCGTCTGAACCAGGATTCCCTCCTCAAGCTCCAGCCCCTGCTCCCGCCCAGCCAAAACCAACAATTTCCGCAAGGCGGCATCATAGACGCTGCTCATGTCGGGATACCGTTCGCCCCAACCTTCCCAGTTCTCGCCACGCAACGGGGACGGCACAAACAGCGATACGTGATCGCGGACAACCATAAAGTCGCCTACTCCAAAGCGCTCGTCAATCCCACCGACCGCATTGGTCAAAAACAGGATTTCCGCACCGATCATCCTTGCCAGCCTGAGCGGGACGACTACTTGGTCCATCTCATGGCATTCGTAGAAATGGAGACGACCGTCAAGCACGACAACGTCAATCCCGCAAATCTTCCCGAAGACAAATCGTCCAGCGTGCGTATCGACCGTGGGTGTCGGCATCCCTGGAATCTCCTTGTAGCCCAGGATCGATTCCACCTCCATAGCTTCGGGGATATTGCCCAACCCGGATCCCAGGACAAGAGCCGCTTTCGGGCGAAACGAGGTCTTTTCTCGCACGGATTCGAGCAATGCCCTCATTTGCTGGTTTAGCTTCATTTCATTTGCTCCATGACCTCGTCAAACTGCTCCAGGTATGTGCCGTCGCAGAATCTGTCGATATCGTCCATAAGTATGAACATCTGCCCCGATCTCCAGCGCCGTCCCTTTTTGAGGAACTCAAGTATTCCTCGTTGCAAGTTGGTTTCAGCTGGAGCCGTATCGAGGTCGAACGGCCATTGCTTCAGGAAGATGAACCAGAGTCCATCCCCGTGTCGGCTTGCGTTGGGAACGAGGTACAATCCTCGTTGGAATCGATTCAGGTTCGCCTCTGGGCCGAATATCTCCTGCAGTTCGGGATTGAAAATCCAGGAATTGCAGACGACCGATACCGGCAGCTTGTCAGGAAAATACTCTTTGAAGAATTCCTTTGCCCTTTCCAAGGATTTCTGGCACTCTTCAAAGGTCATTTTGCCGCCGCTGGGGATGTGCATTCCCAGGCTCATATCGCCCTTCTTGAACACCAAATCCCACTTTGCCCGCAGCAAGACGACCTCGCGCCGATCGACAAATCCCCTTGGGTTGACAGGGGTTCCAATCACCTTTTCGCCATCGTCCTGGTACTTGGTCAAGCGCGTTTCCAGCCCCTCGTACTCTTCGGGTTTTGACAGGCGCAGGCCATTGGCGAGGCAGGTCAACCCGTCAGGCAAGAACGCGATTGTCTTTTCGGTTTCTCGTTCGCGATAGACAAAGAGATCCTTTTCGGAAGGCTGCAGCCAATACTCCAGGCGACCAAGGCGAATGTAAGGAACCTTCGTGTAGTATCGCATCCAGCCAAGCTGGCTTTGGAAAACTCCCAGGCGACCTTTGTAAGCTCGAGAGTAGTTGCAATCGCAAAAACGCTTCACCTGTGCGACCGTCTCCAGCGCAACCTCCAACGGCAAGCCCAGCTGACGATGGTTCTCACGCACCAAGGGAACATAGCCAATCCCAACCAGCAAATATAGAATTCCACGTTCCTCGCCCAACTCCACAGGCTCGGGCCAATCGGACGGAGGACAAGGGGCTTCAGACAAAAATATGCGCCAATAGCAGTGCCAAGCCAGGCGGGACATGTACTCGCTGCTTCGAATCTTCTCGGCAACCGACAACAAACGCGACGTCACATCCTCGTCAAAGCCACATGCTCGACTGTTCGACACGATCTCGTCGTCACGCAAAAAAACGATTTCCGACCCGCCTGGATACGCCGCCATCGACTCGTCCCAGTGCAACGAGACATTCTCCAACGCACTCACATCACCGCACAAACACAATACTTCTTCAGCTTTCATTGTTCTAGCCCTGAAATCTTCGATAAAATTTGACTACAAATAAATCCTGTTAACATATCGTGTCGCCTACACAAAACCAATAAAACCAAGATTTTCCAAACGTTTTTATCTGTTTTTCTGGGATGCCAATGAAAGTCGATTACATTATGTGTTTTCATTAGGAGTTGTTCAAAAATTAAGGCAACAGTTCTGGAATTGTTTTGAGCTGTTTTTCTCCAGTCCTGAAAGGAGCGTATGCGCATAC
>JAGVUR010000157.1 GCA_019136135.1 Verrucomicrobiota bacterium | reverse complement strand
CCGGGAAAGGATGACGCGCCAAATGTAACAAAGGACGGCTTGACGTTCGTTACCGTAGGAAACGATCCGATTATCTACTCGCCAACCTTGTCATTGCCTTGCGCAAAGTACGACCGGGTGGAAATCGCCATGTCGGTCTCCCCGGTAATCAAGCCTGGCGAAACGCATTTGGAAGTGTTTTGGGCGACCAGCTTTTTCCCGATCAACGCCAAGGCAAGCATGCATTGCCTGATTGAAGGCGATAGCGAGATGCACACGTATGTGCTGCCCCTGTCCGAGCACCCGCATTGGACAGGTCGCGTCACTCGGTTCCGCATTGATCCCGTCGCATTGCCCGGCAAGCGGGTTACGATCAAGAGCATTCGTTTCTTGACGCCTGGGGAATAAGCAGAGTATATTTGGGGAATAAAAACGGGGCGCGTTGTCAGTTGACGACGCGCCCCGATGCTTTGTGTTAGCCAGTCCTCACTTCATGATTTTGTCAGGGTCGATCTTGTCGATATTTGAGAAGACCTTCTTGATGGCCTGTGCGACCCTGGATGCCATTACGGTGTCGTTGGGCGCCCTTAGGACCATGACGAGTGCGATGTGCGAGTAGCAGTACTTGTCTGCATTTGGGAAGTTTTCGACATCGTAGTTGGTCTTTGCGTCTGCACCCGGGACTGTCCAGGGATATCCCTTTCCATAGGCATTCTTGGCTCTGAAGATCGTCATTTGCGGGAGGATGCAGTGTTGCCAGACTCCGCAGGGGAGTCCTTCTGCCTGGAGCGCTTTGCAGACAGCGTGCCTGAAGCGTGATTTTTCAGCGGTCGTCTTGTCCGCCATTCCCAGTGCGTCGAAATCGACCCTGATATTGTAGTTGTACCAGTTGTGGGTGCAATTTTCTGGTTCGACGGGGAGTTTGAGTCCCTTGAGGTTAGCGGCTGTCAGCTCGGCATGGAGCGTTCTTGCGTTATCGATCAGCTGCTTGTAGTACCAGGGGAATTTCCTGAGTTGCGCGAGTGCGTAAGCGGCTGTGATTTCGTTGTTTGCGAATTTGTATCCGAAGGCGTAGGCTGGATATTCGTCCGTATCCTTAGTCGGCTGCATATCTCCGAAGCCTGTCAGCGTCAGTCCTTTTCGGTAGATTTCCTCGTCGTTTGTAACGAAGATTCCGCCTTCGCCCGAGGTCATGCACTTGTTTTGGTTGAAGGAGAATCCTGCGCAATCGCCGAGGGTACCGGCTGGTTGTCCCTTGTAGAGCGCGTTGTGTGCCTGGCAGGCGTCTTCGATGATTTTCAGGTTGTACTTTTTGGCGATTTCTCGGATGGGATCCATGTCGCAGCAGAGTCCATGGAGGTGGACGCAGAGGATCGCCTTGGTCCTGGGCGTGATTGCCGCCTCGATTTTCGAGGGATCCATCAGGAAGGTATCGGGGAGGATGTCAACGAAGACCGGGACTGCCATGTTGTGGAGGATGCAGCTTGCGGAGCTGGGCCATGTGTAGGCTGTGGTAATTACTTGGTCGCCTGCGCCGATTCCGCAGCCGGCGACGCACATGTGCAGGGCGCTTCCGCCACAGTTGGTGAAGTAGGCGTACTTGGTCTTGGCAAAAGCGTTGAATTCCTTTTCCAGAAGGGCGGTATACTTGCCTCTGGCTTGGTTGGGTTCGTGGAGAGCAGCGAGGATGAGGTCTTCATCAGTCTTGTCAACTGGGGGCCAATTTTTGATTTCGCCGGGTTTGATGGTGGGTTCGCCGCCATAGATTGCGAGTGTGCTCATTGTTTCTCCGTGATGCAAAAAGATTCGACGATTATTTAGGGGACATTAACGAATACCGAACTAGGTAAAATAAACAATATGAATGTGTAATATTTATTTTCAAGAATTGCACTGTTGAATTCGGAGTGTTTGTCCTTCTTGGAGTTCTGTTGTGAATGTCGCCTGGTTATCGAGTTGGATTGGTTGTCCATCAACGGTCGCCTGATATTGATTGATTCCATGCAGTGCGAGTGTGATTTTGTTAGTTCTCGTAGCCTTGACTGTGATTTCAGTTGGTTGATTGATATGCCTTTTAGCGGAGATTAGGAATCCACCAGGTGCGGGCATGTTGTTGAAGGAGACGAATCTCCAGAGTTTCGAGGCGCCTGGCAGGACATGGATCGTGCCTTGCCGTTCGTGCAGGAGCATATCTTGTACGGCGGTGACAGCGCCCATCATCGCATCGAGTTGGATTAGGTTTCTTCCGCCACCGAATCCGATGAGCGAGAGTCCTGGGAATGCGGTGTCATGTCGCGTTCCTCCGCCTGGATTGGTGAAGCATCGTCTCCAGATTTCGAGGATCACTTCCGCCATTTGCCCGTTGTTGAGTCGATTGTGAATCATCGCCGCCCATGGCATGCACCATCCCGACCATTCTCCCATTCCCCTTGCGATCCATCTTCTGATTGAGAGGTTGACGATTTGCCGCCACTTTGGATCCTCGGGATCAATGACGTCAAATGGGCAGATTCCTGCCAGGTACGAGTGATGTCGATGGCTGTGCTCGAGCAGGAGTCCATCCCAGAGCGCGATTTCCGAGGCGCCTTGCTTTGGTTCGAGGGATGCGACTGGAAGCTTTTCTTGGATCTCGATCCATTCTTGTTCTGGTTGGAGTTGGAGCATTTCGGCCGCTTGTACGAGATTGATGGCGAGTCGATGTATTGCGGCGAGTTGGAAGGATGCGTTTGCGCCCCAAGCGTTCATCTCTGCGCCTCTGTATTCTGGGGAGACCGAGATGGGGAGCGAGAGGGTGCCGTCTTCTTTTTCTTCCAGCATTGCCTGGAAGACTCTCATCGCTCCTTTCATGAAGTCGAATACCTCATCCTTGAGGAAGTCGAGATCGCCGGTGTGCCTGACATAGTCGAACATCATTTGTGCAATCCAGGCTGTGCAGGCGTGGTCGATGGTTCCTGTCCAGAATGCGCCCATGCACGTGCAACGGTCGTCAACGGCATGGGGGAGCATGTATCCGTCATCGATTCCGATGAAATACTTTGCGTTTTTGGCCAGTTGAGGTTTCCATCCGAGGACCATTTTGAAGAGCGGCATGAGATTGTCAAAAAGTCCTGACCGATAGGCAGGCCAATAGCACATTTGCACATTGATGTTGAAGTGATAGTCGCCTGACCATGGTGGCAGTGCGTGGTCTTCGATCCAAGGTCCCTGCAGTCCTGCCGGGTATCCATCAGCGGTGGTCATCGAGGCGAATTTGAAAATTCCTTCGTGGTAGATTTGTTCGAGCACGGGGCTGTCGATTTTTACTGAAGGGACTTTGTTCCAGAGGCTGGTCCACCATGCGTTGTTGGCCTTTCTGATTTGGTCGTAGAAGAGCGGCTTTTTGTTGTCGAGGGCATTGATGATATCATCGGGGGATTTGTCTCTGATGAACGTGATGTTGAGTTGGTTTTGCTTTTGTTTTGCGAATAGTGCGTATGGATCGTCAGCGGGCATTTCCTGGATGAATCCATTCCATTGGTTGCGTTGGACGATCTGCGGTTTTTTGAAGCTGATCTTTTCAAGTGCGCCATTGGTGAGGTCGAATGCCGGGATTGGCTTGACGGCTTCGATATGGTCGCAAAGGACGACGACCTCTCCTTTTTGGGTCATATCGAGTCTGACGTGCGCCTCTTCGGCATTGTAGCCGTTTTGGTAGATCACCTTGAGGTCTGCGTTGGCGAGATTGAGTTCCGTCCTGAGGAGTTTGCAGGAAGGTTGCAGGGTGATTTCGACTCTTCCGATTGGGATCAGCGAAGGTCTCCAAGGCATTCCAGGCGTATTTTCGGTATCAGTTGCAAAGATTTCCTTGAGTTTTTGCGGGTTGTTATCGATGAGCGCCTGGCGGATGTCCTTGTAGTTTTGCTTTTTGGTCCATGACATGCCTCCTCGATGGTCCCAGGTTTCCGCGGAACCGATCGTGACGATCAGGGTTTGGTCGCGTCCCCAGACGAAGACTCCGAGGGAACCATTGCCAAGCATCGTGCCGTCATAGACTTCTTCGAGCGGGAAATCATGGATTGAAAGCATAGTCATAGCAGTCCTTTGTTCGAGTTATTTTAGGATTCCGAAGGCAACGCTGCCAGTAAAGTTTTCGAGAACGGCGCAAAGTCCCGAGGACGTTTCTTCCCAGCGGGGGACCAGCGGGTCGCTGTTGAGAATCGAGCCTTCCCAGGACGAGGAGTGGGGGACGATTTCGATCTTGTTTTCGTAGCCTTTGGGTACGAAGAACCGGATTTCCGCGTCGATGAAGCCATAGTACGAACGCTTTTTGGAGTCATGGTACTCCGGGAAGCCCTGGTGGGCGATTTTCGCGGTGATCGTTGATGGAGTTTTTTGCTTGACGAACAGCCTGCATTCCCTATGCTCGGCGCGGTTTGGGTGCCAGATGGCGTTGCCGTCACTGTCAAGTCTCGTATTCATTTCCGTTAGGATAGGCGCTCCCCACGGGGTATTGACTGCCATTTCGACCGTTGTGTTTGGCGCGTAGATGTTGAAGAAGAAGGCATTGTCATTCCTTGAGATTGTCGTTCTCGGTAGCAGGTCATCGACCTCGTATGCTTTGCACTTGATGCTCCATCCGAATTGTCCGAGGACGTGCCTGAGCAACCTTGGTGTTGGGAATGTATTTTTTTTGTCTGCGTAATCGAAAGCCCGTCCTGGCCTGATTGTATCGCCTGCGGGGAGCAATGCTTTTACGAAGGCGATTTGGGTGCCGTTATCGAGCGTTCTTGCTAACGCTGCGATTCTGGTTTCTTGGCCTTGGGTTGCAAAGGCGAGTGGTGTTGCCTTTGCGTTTGGAATCAGGATTTCGCAGATTCCCCCACAGGAGTGTTGCGGGAAGACAAACGCCGTTGTCGGGAGGGGAACGTCCCCGGTTTTGTCTAGGTTGATGCTGGTTTTGAGGTCGATTTTGCCTGTAATCGGCATTGTTTCCTGGAGTTGGAGCAGGTTTTTCAGCCAATCGGGGGCACCTTGCAGGTTGCCGTAGAAGATAAGCTTCGTCTTGTTTGCAATGAATGTCTCGATCGCTTGCTTGTTTGACGGGTTGAACGTGGCTGAGATGGGCACGATAAGGATTGAGCCGTCAAGAGCGTGCGGCTTTTCAGAGATGAGCTTCCTGAAGTTGCCTGTGCTAATCACCGTATTCAGCGGCGTTCCTTCCTGGATGCATTCGCCGATGAACATGTCTTCGGAAAAGACGACGTCAGGTCGCGGATTGTCACCGCGTACGATTTGCGAGTATTCGTCAAATGGGTACAACCAGAGGAGTGGTCCTGGTTGGTCGGGCGCAGTGTTAAACGCCTCGTATAGATGGGGGATGACTTCGCGTGGAACTTGGTCTGGGAGTCGTCCCCATGTGTCGTCTGCCGAGAGGAATGCGACGCTGTTGGGGATTTGTGTATTTCCGTCTTGGTCGATCCTTGACACTGCCAGGAGCGGGTAGAGGTCCCAGGGTTCGCGTCCATACCTGTCAAGCCATGGACTGTTCGCGAACCAGGGGTCGTGAATGTAGAACCTGAATGGGAACCGATGGTCCGGAAGTTCTGCGACGTGCGACATCCAGGCGGCGATTTCCAGGCCTGTGTTGAAGTTGAGGGCAGCCCAGGGGGAGTTGACCGGCGGGGCGATCTTGAAGTCCTCGTAGAGTTCCTTGAGGGGGCAAGCGTCAGTGGAGATCTCAACGCCGGCGGAAAAGTTGGATCCTCTTGTTTCGATGACGATTCCCGGGGCGGCCTTGTAGAGATCCCGCCAGAACCCGAGCATCAGCTCGGCGGCTTGGGCTGCCTTTTCCGGATAGAATTGCTTTTTGTCGAAGAGCATTCCTGTAATGCCCCAGGTTTCGGTTCCGAATCCCATTCCGTTCGAGAGCCATAAGTAGTCGAATCCGACATCCTTTGCCAGTGCGGCGTATTGTTTTCCGAGGAATGTTCCTACAGACGTTCCCTTCGGGATGCCATTGGGAAATCCGGCGTACGGCTCTTGGTCAGCGTTCAATGTTGCCGTGCATGTGACGACGCTGTTTGCGTACATCGTGTGTCCCTGGCAGATTTCCCGATGCTTTTTGTACTTGAATTCCGAGATGGCGAATTCCGGTCCATTGTCATAGGTTTCCCCGACCCTGATGGGTTTTCCTGTGATTTGCGTGCCGATTTCCTTGATGGTGGTTACGAGCTTTTTGAGCCAGGCGTATGTCCGCGGCTGTGGGTTTTCGATGTAAGGCTTTGGGAAATGATGTGTATTCCGCTTTTGCCTTTCGGTGCATTTTTCCGGGTCGATCGGGACAGGGTTGGCGCATCCGCACCAATATGCCCATTCGAAGGTTTGGTTGAGGTCTCCGGAATAGTTTAGGATTTCGGAACCGTCTGCTAGCCATAGCATGACCGAGATGACATCTGCATTCTTGGTCAAGTCATGCCATTGCGTGAAGAGCTTTGTGCAGACTGACCTCATCGTTTCGTCCGAGTCGTCCCGAAACGGTTTTGAGCTGAGTTCAAGGGTGACGTTTTTAAGTTTCATGGCATTCACTTGAGGTTGTTTTGGAAGCCTTGGAGCAGTACCTTTTTCCTGAGCGTATCGGATTTTGCGGGACCATTGTCGTTTCTGTCATCTGAGTGCTCGACTGACCATCCAGACCATTCCCTGAAGGCGTGGTATGACCAGTCCCATCCGTACTCTTCGAAGATGTCGATGCAGTCCTTGAGGTAGTTATGCGCCCCTTCCGCCCATCTGATCGCAGAGAATTCGCCGATATAGATTCTTGCCTTATGCCTGAGCTGGAAGTCCCTGACTGGCTGGAGGTGTTTTTTGAGCGCTTCCTTGCTGTATTCGTTTGGCCTGTCCGGGTTGGGATAGAATCGATGTCCTCCGACGGGGTTGTTGTGGACTCCCTGATGCGTGAACTCGAATGGGAAGTACATGTGCGCCTGGTAGATTACATCCTTGAGCGGGATTGGCCTAAGGTGTGCGAATTCGCCTGGCGCGTCCCAGCCGTTTGATTCGATGATGATCGGTGTGTCAGGATCGATTTCACGGACGATCTTCGCGGTGTCGAATTGTAGCTGGAGGTATCCGAAGGGTACGATATCCCGCGGCTGGTTTGGCTCGTTGATCAGGTCGTATCCGTAGAGGGCTGGGTGCCCTTTGACTGCGGTTGCCAGGATTCGCCAGGCTTCCTTGAAGGCATCGGCGAATTTCTTGTCTTCGAACATGTTCATGCAACCGTCACTTCGTCTTCCTCCTGGCGGGACATGGAGGTCGAGGACGACTTTGATGCCGAGTTCCTGCGCCTTGTCGAGGACCTGCTTGGTTCCAGGGATTTTGCCCTTGACCCAATTGAGGTATTCATCGACGTCCTGTGAGTCGTTGTGCGAACCCCAGTTTCTGATCAATTGCCACCGATAGAGGTTTGCTCCCCATTTTTGGAGGTCTGGCAGGTCGCTGCTGATGACTCCGGGGTGGAAGCTTCCTGTTGACATGACTCCTCGTCTGCGCGGTTCGTTCTTCAGGCGGTCGGTGTACTCGCAGATGTAGTCGTCATCCGTGAATTTTGGGAAGATGTGGACAGGGTCGATAACGGAGACGACCAGGTTTCTGAATCTGACTGTTCCGCTTGAGTCCTGGAGTCCGAGTTCGATTGTGCCTGGTTGGACATCGTCGGGGATATTGGCGAAGTATGAAATGGGTTTCCAGGGCGACGAGCCGTATGAGCCTGAGGGATGCATCCAATGGGTTTTCCCATCCTTGGTCTGGAAAATCAACATGAATTTTGTGCCGTTCCAGGAATCCCTTGGCTTCGAGACATTGTCGTATGAGAATTCGGCTTGGAGCTTGACGGCTTTTCCGACGTACTTCGTGAAGTCAAACGGGAGGACTGCCCGTCCTTCGCCCCCAGTTGGCTTGTCCAAGGTAATCTCGAGGTAGGGTCCCCGGTCGTCGCTCTTGACGGTTGCGCCCTTTGGCAGTGACCAATTGGTCAGGGATTCTTTTGAGAAGTCGCAGGTAAGGACTTGTTGCGCCTGCATGGAGGCGGCGAGGAGTGCCAGTGAGATGACGAATAATTTCATAATGACCTCTTGAGTTTAGGTTGTTACGGGAACGTGATCCGATGCCACTTGGGCGGGAAATGTGCGGTTTTAGGGAAGATTTGCGTTGCGGTTGTGACGGGCTTGTTTGCCTCGTCGTGGGGATAGTTCCATCGTACGAAAGCGAATCTCGAGCCAGGTACTCCTGGCATTCCCAATCCGAGCCTGACCAGCGGGATTTTGATTTGTACGAGCCAGAGGTTTTGCTCTCTGAAGATTTGGTTTTCGACCGTTGTGCCCACGTCGCAGATTTTCTGCTCGAAGGGGATTTGCCTGAATGTTCTGTAATCTTGGATATGCAGTTGGAGCTTGATTCCTTCAGGAGTTCCGTGTGCTTCGTAGTAGTCTTCCCGTCCGTGCGGTTGGAAGAAGAATTCGAATACATCACCTGTTGTCCATGTTTCCTGGTTGTCTTTTGTTGCGTTGTTTTTGATGTTCGAGTCCCTGAAAGCGCCATTTGCGATCAAGTATCCATTTGCGATGTTCAGACTGGCGGCACCGCGCTCAGCGGGGACATGACCGTCCAAATAACCGAAAAATGCAAGCGGCGTTCCCAGCGAATAAGTCGTGGGCGGGGCGGGAACCTCGTCGCTTTCCAAAAGTTGAATGAGCTTTTCGTAGGGCATAAGGGGGATAATCTCGTGTTTTGTGTTTACGATTGAGTAAAGTAAAAATATAGGCAGTTTAGGTAGGATGTCAATGACGACATGGCACTTGGAGGAGAATTCTTTTTGACATAAAATCGGCACAAAACCATTTTGGAATCAAACCAAAAAATCATCGGTTTCGTACTCAAATGGCATGTGACATGCCCTTTGGTGGCGGGGTTGGGGGATTTGGGAGTTGGGCTATGGGACTGGGACTGGGACAAATGAGACCTATGAGACAAATGAGACCTATGTGACTGGGGTCTGGGACATGGGACGTTGGCGTTGGGTTTTGTGGGTGTTGAGGGACTGGGACTGGGTCGGACGGGTCGGACGGGTCGGACTGGGTCGGACGGGTCGGACTGGGTCGGACGGGTCGGACTGGGTCGGACGGGTCGGACTGGGTCGGACGGGTCGGACGGGTCGGACTGGGTCGGACGGGGTCATTCATCATTCATGGTGCTATGGGACGTTGGCGTTTCCTTCGCAAAACATCAAACAAAAGGTGTTTCTTCAAGTTGAAAAAAATGTCATTTAATATACTGTAACCACTTACGAGTTTAGGAAAAAACAGGATGGAGTTTAGATGAGCAAGATAAGCGGATTTGTATTGGCTGCCGGCGAAGGTCGGCGATTGCGTCCTGCGACATTGAGTCGTCCGAAGGCATTGATTCCGTTTTGCGGGGTTCCCTTGCTGGAATTGGCGAGTTCAGTGTTGCATGAAACCGGCATGAACGAGATCGTGGTGAACGCCTATTACCAGGGCGATCGGGTGTATGAGGCGTGCAGACGGCTCAGCGTGCGCCATGGTTGGGATATCAGGGTGTCGTCGGAAAGCAAGCTCCTCAATCAGGGTGGCGGTTTGCGGGAAGGCATAAAGCTGGTGCCCGATGCCGAACATGTCCTGGTCCATAACGTTGATGTAATCCTTGATTACGACCTGAAATCCTTGATCAAGCCCCACCTTGAGACCGGGGCGGCTGTGACTGCGCTGGTGATTCCCGGGAAGGGACCAAGGACCGTTTCCCTCGGGTTGGATGGGAGAATCCTCAAATTCAGGAATCCCGGACAGGACGGATATACTTTTTCGGGCATCCATATCTTCAGGCGCGATGTCCTGGATTTCCTGGATCCGAACAGGGAAGATCCGGATATCATCTGCGCATACCAGCGTGCGGTGGAAGAGGGGTTGCTGGTCAACGGAATCGTTGCCAACCACGGGGTGTATTGGTCTGACATCGGGACGGCCGGCGATTACATTCGTGCCCACGGTGCCATTGCGGATTGCGCGTTGAAGCACAATACCATGCTGCGAAGCGCCCAGGCTGAACAGGCACATAGGCGCTCTGAGCTGGAATTGCGCGGTGTCGCATGCACGGGTTCGTTGGGATTGGGAACCGAACTCTCGGTTCCAGCTGGTTCGCACTTGCACAATGCCGTGCTGTGGGACTACACTAGGCTTCTTCGTCCGCTTCTGTATGCGGATGGGATTTTTGTCGGCGACGATGTGCAGTCGCCCAAGCCGGTTGACGACTCCCGGCTGCCTGACCGTCGAGTGTACATCAGCTTGGGGATTGAGCCTGAGAAGAGCGAATTGGAGCCGTTGGCGAAGCAGGGGAGCGGTCGGAAGTATCTTCGGATCAAGTCTGGTGATAAAAGCTGGGTATGGTGTGCGTACAATCCGGAGCGTCGCGAGAATGCGGGTTTTGCCGCGATCAGCGATTTCCTGTGTCGCCTAGGTGTACGGGTTCCTGATGTCAAGTTGCATTTGGCTGACACGTTCGAGTTGGTGTCAAGCGATTTGGGGCAGAGCGACATCAATCAGGTCGCTGGTCAGATGAAGGAGCATTTGCTGTTCGAGGTGGTCGAGCAGGTTGCGTTGTTGCACGTCCGGGGCGACCAGGCTGCCCGCCTTGAGGAATTGCCGATGCAGAAGGGCTTCACGAAGGGATTGTACGATTGGGAGCGTGACTACTTCCGGAACAACATGCTTGATCGTTGCCTTGAGGCGCCTGAGTTGTGGGTTGACGCGGCGAGCGAATACTGCGATTTGCGATCGGTCTTGTTGCGAGAGCCGCTGGTTCCGATTCACCGGGATCTGCAGAGTGCGAATGTCAAGGTGTTGGATGGTCGCGTGTACTTGATTGATTTTCAGGGGATGCGCTTGGGGAGCGCCGCCTACGATTTGGGTTCGCTGTTGTACGATCCGTACCAGTGCTACAGCCAGGAATTGCGTAGTTCTGTTTGGCGGCGATACTGTCGCAAGGTTCACGATTTCAACGGGACTCCACCCCAGAGCAGCGTTTTGTACGCCGCTGCCTACCAGCGCTTGCTGCAGGCATTGGGTGCATTCGCGAAGTTGTGGTTGAAGGACGGTTTGGAATGGTACAAGCAGTTTATCGTTCCAGGATTCAGGATGCTTGTTGAAGCGGCACGTGAGGCGGATCGTTATCCAGGGTTGCTTAAGATGGCGCGCAAAGGCTTGGCTTTGGCGGAAAAGAAGGTCGGTGACTGATGGAGGAGCAGGGGAAAGCGCAATGGGCAAGGATCTTGGCGACATCGTTGATCGCCTTGTCGCTTTGTGCGTTGTTGCTTAGGTTTTTCGGCTCAGGTGCCCAGGCTGCAAATGGCAAAATTGACGAGACGAAGCCCGGGGCGACCTACAGTCGCGTATTTTCGGTCTTCAATACGGAATGCCGTGTGACGTTGTACGATTGTCCTCAGCTTGCTGGCGACGAGTTTTTCCGCGAGTTGATTTCCGAGATGGGGCGCCTTCATTCCACGTTGAACGTATTCAGCGCTGACAGCGAGATTTCGAAGGTCAATGCAAGTGCCAGTAGCGAGGATGTTGTTTGTTCGCCGTTGCTCTGGGATGTGCTGATGGCGTCAAAGTCCGCCTGGCAGGAGAGCGAAGGCTTGTTTGACGTGACCGTCGGACCTTTGCTCAAGCTCTGGGGGTTCCACGCGAAGCGTTCGACCTGGCCCACGGAGCAGGAGATAACGGCGGCCAAGGCGCAGATCGGCTTCGATAAGCTTAAGCTTGACGAGTCTCGTCGAAGCGTCCGTTTTGGAGTCGATGGGATGCGATTGGATTTTGGCGGAATTGCGAAGGGCTATGCGTTGGGTGTCGCGATAGACATTGCCAAGCGTCACGGTCTCAAGTCATACCTGATTGATTTGGGCGGCAACATCTATTGCACCGAACGCGCAGGTGGGCGGAAGGGATTTCGGATTGGGGTTCGGTCGCCCGACGGCGGTCTTTGCGGTACTATTGCCGTGGCGGATCGTTGCATTGCCAGCAGTGGAAACTACGAGAGATTCCGGGTGATTGGCGGTCGCAAGGTTGGTCACTTGATGAATCCGCTTACGGGTTTGCCTTGCAGTGCCGAATCAGATTGGGCGGGAGTGACGGTTGTCGTGGGGGATCCGACCTTGTCTGACGTCTACTCCACCACGGTGTTTGTGGGTGGGTTGGAGACCGCACGGAAGTTGAATGCAAGCGGTTCGGGGCGACCCGCGTTTGTCATGGTTAGGAACAATGGAAAGATAGAGATTGTCGGCGACGTTGCTTTTAGCGATGCCGTTGACTAGACGATGAACAGGGTTGAAAAAAGGGTTTGGATATGGGCAGCGAATTGCGGATTGGTTGGAGCGAGGTGGACATTACTCCTGAGAACTGCGTTGTCGAGTTGTCGGGTCAGTATTATCAGCGCGTGTCTGAGGGGATTCATTCGAGGATCAAGGCAGTAGCTTTGGCGTTGAGTTCTGGCGATACCCAGTATGTCAGTGTATGCATTGACGTTGTCAGCATTCCCGAGGCGGTCTTGAATCAGGTTCGTCAGGTTGTCTGCAGTCGTTGTGCGGAGTTGCGCCCCGGCTGCATTACGATGAACGCGATCCATACCCACAATGCACCGTACCTGACGCCGGGTGGCTTGTTTCGCGACTGGACACCGATTTCAGAAGGTGTGCTGAGGCCAGAGGACTACATTGCGTTCCTAGTCGAAAAACTCTCCGAGGTGATCTTGGCGGCTTGGAGCAAGCGTGCGGCAGGCGGAATCCGACGCGCCTTTGGAGAGGCTCGAATCGGGCATTGCAGGCGAGCAGTCTATTGGGACAGAACGGCGGAAATGTACGGCGATACGACGCGTGACGACTTCTCGGGAATGGAAAGCGGCGAGGACTCGGGAGTCGAAATGCTCTTTACGTATGATAAGTCGGGTGTTCCGACGGGGATGATCGTCAATGTCGCTTGCCCATCCCAGGTGATGGAATCGACTTATGTCATCTCCTCGGATTACATGGGCGCAACTCGCGAACGTCTGAAGGCTCGTTTCGGCGATGGGTTCACGACCTTGTGCCAGATCAGCGCTGCAGGTTGCCAATCTCCGCGTGATTTGACCCGTGCGTACAAGACAGAGCCTGACTTCTGGCATGCCGATGGCGTCGAAGAACTGTCGAAGCGCTTGGACGAGGCGATTGGCAAGGCGCATGACGCCATTGTCGATTCGCCGATCGACTATGCGCCTGTGATGAAGCATTTCAGCAAGCGCGTATATCTTCCTTTGCGTCGCGCCTCGTATTTGGATTATCTTGAGGCTAAGAAGAATTTGGTTGAATTGGAGGCAAAGCTTCCCGTCAAGGAGGCCTTCCTGGATTTCTGCCGCGAGACGAAGGAAAACGAGAAGATCCCTGGTCGTCCTGGACCGTACGACAGCAAGTTGCACCATTTCGTGTTGATCAAGAACAACGAGGCGGTGGTCAAACGCTACGAGATCCAGGATGAAACTCCGAATTACGACTTCGAGATGCAGGTGTTGCGGCTCGGGGATATCGCCATTGTGACGAATCCCTTCGAGCTGTTCCTGGATTTTGGGCAGATGATCAAGGCTCGGGCGGCTTCCACCCAGACATTCGTGGTTCAATTGGCCGCAGGTTCTGGGGCAGGGTATTTGCCGACGAAGCGCGCCGAGCGTCTCGGTGGCTATGGCGGTTTGATCATCAATGGAAAAGTCGGTTCTGACGGCGGCATGAAGTTGGTTGACGAGGCGGTATCCGCGATTGATTCGTTGTTTTCTGAAACATAATCACACGGAGGAATCAGAACATGCGTGAATACAAGGCAGGATTTGTTGGGTTTGGCGAGGTCAATACGCCTCGTGAATTCATTGACGAGCGTTGCGAACTTGCGGCATCGAAGCTGGAAGCCTTGGGGATTTCCTTGGTGAAGGCATCGCCGGTAAGCGATGTTCCAGACGGATCGGAATGTACACGCGCCATTGGCGAATTACGCCGGGGCGATTGGGATGCGCTGGTCGTATGCGTTGCAGGTTGGATTCCCACATGGGCAGTGATTACCGTTCTTGAGCAGTTCCGAGACAAGCCGATGGTTCTCTGGGGCTTGAGCGGCTGGGAAGGCGAGGGGCACTGGGTGACCACGGCTGACCAGGCAGGCACTACCGCATTGCGCTTCCCGTTGGAGCAAATGGGCTACACGTTCAAGTACGTGGTTTC
The DNA here is from genome assembly GCA_019136135.1 of Verrucomicrobiota bacterium. Lineage (GTDB taxonomy): Bacteria > Verrucomicrobiota > Lentisphaeria > Oligosphaerales > Oligosphaeraceae > UBA1407. Next base: position 5,094 of record JAGVUR010000157.1, on the reverse strand, counting down.
CAAGATGCGCTGCGAATGGCCTGTGGATCAAGTCGCCAGCTACATCAAGGCGGCTTGCACGGCAGCGTGGTTGCGAGGCAAAAAAATCGGGATGGCTGGATATCGTGATATGCGCCTGTATGGAACCTTGTACGATGGCATGGCGCTGAAGCGTGACCTTGGACTGGAAATCGAGCATTTCGAACTGCTGGAAGCTTACCAGTTGATGGATCAGGTAGATGATGCTCAAGTACAAAAACTTGCAAAGCAAGTGCGCGAACGTTGGGTTTTCACCAAGGAACCTCAACCGGGTACCGTCGAGAATTCCGTTCGTCTATTCCTGGCATTCAAGAAGATCATCGAAGACCGAGGCTACAGCGCTTTTTCCTACAACGACGTCGATGGCGTCAAGAGATTGATGCAATTTGCTCCGGCAGGCGCCCTGACGCTGCTCCATGATGAAATGGAAATCCCGACTGTCCCCGAAAACGATTGTCCGGGTTCGGCAACGCAATTGCTCGTCCAAGGCTTGACCGGCCAATTGCCGCCATACCTGGAATTTTACGAATTCACCCCGGAAGGTGCTTTGATGGGCGTTCCTGACTATGTTCCAGGTTCGGCTGTCGATGGCAAGGTCACGGTGATGCCCAATGCCTTCGGTTCCTTTGGCGAAGGTTTACTGAACGTATCGAAGCTGAAGACCGGCAAGGTGACTTTGGTTCGCCTGGCACCTGTGGCTGGCAAGTACGTGATGCACGTGGTGACTGGTGTTGCCGAGCCTCCGCCGGCATGGGAAGAGGCTGGCTGGACGCCGCCTGCGCCACAGTTGCCTAGCTTGCATGTGAAGCTTGATGGCGGCTCGGATGCCTTTATCCAGAAAGTCCTGGGACAGCACTACATCGTCGCCTATGGCGATTGGAAGCAGGAATTTGAAGAGTTGGCAAGCTTGCTGAATGTTGATTTGTACTAATTAATAAGGATCAAAGGAAACTATGTCAATGAGAATGTTTGTATTGCTTGCGGTTGTGTTTGGCTGCGTGGTTTTGTGTGGTTGCAGCAGCTTGGAGACGAACCGGGTTGGTGCCCAGTTGACGATCAAGTGCGAATTGGAATTGGAGCCGGTGGTTGAGATTCGCGAGGAGTCTGTGATGGGCACAGGTTCGGCGAGTTCGTTCTTGGGCATCGTGAATTGGGGCGCCTCCACCCGCGCCGTTGGAGTTCCGTTTACGGACGAGTCATCGCCCCTGCCGATGTTTACAGGGGTGGCTGAACTTGCCCGCCAAGCCGCAGTCTATGATGCCTGCAAGACCCACAAGGCGGATTTCCTGGTCACGCCAAGATATGAACTAGTGGAAAACAATTTCATCATTTTCAAGACTGTTGAATGTAAGGTAATCGGCTTCCCCGGCGTCATTAATGGAGTCAAGGTTGACGATTGATCTATGGTACTGACTCCGACCGAACCACCGTTGGAGCCAAAAGAAATATTGGAGAATGTCAATGAAGCGGATTGCATGCTTTCTAGTTTTGATTGCCGTGTTGGGAATTGGAGTGTGTCGCGGTCAGGTTGTTGTCATTCAGAGCCAGAGCGTTGTTCCCGTGTACTATGTTGAGGATTCGATATTGGGGATATCGTTGTCTCCGTATGTGCAGTATCCAAGCGTTGAATCCAATGTTTGCGGCTTGCGAATAGGCTTTTTGTGGAGTCGTCACCGGGATGTCGGTTATTTGGACATTTCCGGTTTGATTGCCCAGGGTGACGGCAATGTATCCGGTTTGTCTCTCGCCGGCATTTGGAATCATGCAGGGGAATCCTTGGTCGGCATTCAGCTAGGTGGCTTGGTTGCCAGGTCTGGCGGGACAGCAGCTGGGATTCAGCTAGGTGGCTTGATTAGTTTTACGGCTGAGTCTTTTGACGGGATTCAGCTAGGCGGTTTTGGCAATCAGGTTGGCGACTCGTTGGTTGGCGTTCAGCTAGGCGGTTTGCTGAACAGGGTGGAAGGTCATGCCAGTGGTTTCCAGTTGGCCAGTATCGGCAATATTGTTGGCGAGTGCTTCCACGGGATTCAGTTGGCTGGATTGATCAACCGTTCTAATGGCGAGGGGTGCATGGATGGCATTCAGCTGGCGACCATTAATCTTGCAGGCGAGGTGGAAGGCGTTCAGCTGGGCTTGGTCAACAAGGCTGCAGGCGTGAATGGGTTCCAGATTGGACTGGTCAACATCACGGGGGCGATGAGCGGCTTCCAGCTTGGTCTGGCGAACTTCATTGCCAATGGCGGCTGTCCATTTATGGTGCTGATGAATTTCTCGTTCTGATGACGAACTGTAGGGAATTTGATTTTGATGCGTTTGGTATGGTTGGGAGTCGAGTCGTCGTATTCGCATTCGTCGCTGGCGTTGCCGTTGTTGTCGAATGCGTGTCGCGATGTGTCTGGTTGGGAATGGGAGTTGGTATCTGGAACGATCAGGGACGATGCCTTCGAGCTATGCCGTCGAGTCGTATCGCTTGAGCCTGATGTCGTCAGTTCAACGGCGTACATATTCAATCGCCATGTTGTTCTTGATGTCCTTGGTCGGATCAAGCGATTGCGTCCCGATGTTGTGATTATCGTCGGCGGTCCCGAGTGCCTCGGCGAGGGTGCGGACTCGTTGTTGTCGAGCAGTTCGATTATAGATTACGTGGTTCGCGGGGAGGGGGAATCTGTTTTGCCGTTATTTTTGGAACGGCTTTCCTCTGGTAAGGGCATGGGCGGCATACCCGGCTTGTTGTACCGTGGCGGGGAGAATTCCGGCAGTGGTTTCGATACGGGTTGGGCTGAGGCTCCCTTGCCTGGAAGCGATCGTTTTTTTGATTTTGAAAAGCCATTTGCACAAATCGAGACCTCTCGTGGCTGTCCGATGGGATGCACGTACTGCACAAGTTGTCGCACGGCAGTCAGGATGAAGAGCCTTGATCGTGTCCGTGAGGAGCTGACCTGCCTACATGATGGGGGAGTTCGCGAGATCCGGGTTTTGGACAGGACGTTCAATGTTCCTGACAGTCGCGGCGCGGAGTTGCTGAAGCTGTTTCGTCAGGAATTTGGCGAGATGCGCTTCCACCTGGAGATTCATCCCGGGGTGTTGGGGGCGGAAGTGCGCCGTGAATTGCGTTTGGCGAACAAGGGAAACCTTCATATCGAGGCGGGTGTCCAGACCTTCAACCCGGATGTCCTTGCCTTGGTAGGACGTTCAACGGATGTGGATTCGGTACAGGAAGGATTGAGGTTCTTGATTGGGACGGAGACCTTCGAGACCCATTGCGATTTGCTGGCGGGATTGCCTGGGCAAACGCTTGAGGATGTAATCGTAGATGTGGAACAATTGGTTGAGCTTGGAGTAGGAGAAATCCAATTGGAGTCGCTAAAAGTCCTGCCAGGTACGGAGTTGCGACGACAGGCAGACGAACTAGGATTGATTTTCAGTGACGAGCCCCTATACGATGTGATGGCGACGAAAACCATGAGCCAGGACGACATGGCGACCTGCAGGCATTTGTCCAGGATCCTGGATCTCTTCCACAACCCGGAATCGCTCCGCCAAACCTTCAGGACCGCATATGCCGAAGTGCCTGGATTCGTGCGTGATTTCCTTGGATGGTGCAAGGAGAGTGATATTGGCAATATCGGCAACCCGCTCAGCTTGCGTCGTCGCTTCGAGTTGTTGGAAGAATTTTTTGTTGGCCGTGGGTATGTATTGGGCTTGGATGAATTGACAAAGGCCTGGATGGCTAATGCATTTCCGACATGTAGCGGGTGTGGATTGCGTGCCCAATTGGCGGCTTCGTTGCCTGAAGGATTCGAGTGCATTTCTGGTGATCCTTCCGTTATGTCTTTGCAGGGAACGAGGTTATGGGAGGTAAGCTTGTCCTCTGGCTTGCTGTATGTTGCGTACAATCGTGGTATTGCGCCGAATCGCGCCGTCGCGATGTTTTCAAAAATAGGAACCACGAATGGACACGAATAGACGTAGTACGAATTGTTGTTGAAGGATGAAGTATTTCGGATTGTGGGATGCGCAATGGAAAAGGCGGTTCATGGGGAAGTTGGACTATTGAACCGTCATCGTAAGCCGGAAGCCCACATGGTTGTATGGATTTCCATATACCCATCCGCTGTCGCGGCTCGCCGAACGGCATGCGCTAGCAAAGTAGAACCAGCTGCCGCCACAGAAGACGCGGTAGGAGTCGCCGTCAGGACCCCGTGGATCGGTCTGAGCTGAACTGCCCAAATCTTTCTGATACCAGTCCAGAGACCATTCCGATACGTTCCCGTGCATGTCATAAAGCCCCCACTGGTTCGGCAGATAGCTTCCGACCTTGTCAGTGCCATGTGATATGCCACAATCTAGTGTTGAATCCAATCCGCCATTGTGCCAATATCGCCCAACCTCGGCCACATTCTGACATTTCTTTGTATCGGTCAAATTCTTCCCCGAGTTCAAGGCGGTTGTCGTTCCTGCCCTGCAGGCATATTCCCATTGCGCTTCGGTAGGCAAGTCGAATGTCAAGCTGGTTTTGGCCCGAAGCCGTCCCAGGAAGGAGTCAGCATCCACATCATTGTTTTCTGGCCAGCCCGAACCGGCACTGTATCCCCGAATGTGCTGGTAGCTGATTTGCTCCACTGGGCGGGTGTCGCGGAAGTTAGCGTTGGTGAAAAAGCTTGGCCATGTACCCATCACTCGTTCCCATTGCTTTTGGGTTACCTCGAACACGCCCACATAGAAGTCTTTGGTCAGGGTCACTTGATGCTGTGTCTCGTCACTATCGCGTCCGAGTTCATTGGTAGGCGACCCCATGGTGAAGTTGCCGGCAGGGATTTTGCGTAGCACCAGCTTCGTGGTCTTGTACTCGTCCGTCCAGCCTTCTGTCGGCGGTGCGGAAAGATAGATGACTGGGAAGGTTGTTGCCTCCGGTCCCGCAGACAAGTCAATAACGAGATAGGCATCCTTTGGCGGTCCAAACTGACCGCCTGACCAGTACAGGAAATAACCATGCTTGGCAAGAAGGGAGTCTGTCGGATAATACCACTTGCCATCCCACCCCCAGGCAACAGCGCCAATTAATGTGCAGTTTTT
>JAGVUR010000179.1 GCA_019136135.1 Verrucomicrobiota bacterium | reverse complement strand
GATCGATATGGAATACGACTTTGACAAGAGCCGTTTGTCCGAGCACACCTACACGTTGCGCCGCGTGATGCATTGCTGGGTGATGTCATTGGGCGTCGGTTGGGACAATGGCGAATTCGAGGCGATGGTCATGTTGCATTTGACGGCGTTCCCGAAGGTGAAGCTCGATTTGAGTTTGTAGTATGATTCAGTTGCTTTCAGCAGCTTGGGTCTTGTTGTAGATAAGGTTAGAAAGAAGGTAGAAGTGATTATGTCTGAAACTCGTCAGTTCAAGGCTGAAGTCCAGAAACTGCTGGATTTGGTGATTAATTCCTTGTATTCGAACAAGGAGATATTTTTGCGTGAATTGCTGTCAAACGCGTCTGATGCGATTGACCGCGCTCGTTTTGAGAGCGTGAAGGATTCATCGTTGTTGGAGGGCGTTGGCGATTGGAAGATCAAGTTGACCGTTGACGAAGACGCAAGGACGTTGACGATATCTGACAACGGCATTGGAATGAGCGCCGAGGAAGTCGAGTCGAACATCGGTACGATTGCTAGTTCCGGTACGAAGGCGTTTTTGGAGCATTTGTCAGAGAACAAGGAGAGCTTGCCTCCTGAGTTGATTGGTCAGTTTGGCGTCGGCTTCTACTCGTCGTTCATGGTTGCGGACGAAGTTACCGTATTGACCCGTCGCATTGGCACCAAGTCCGGAGGGGTCAAGTGGCAGTCCCGCGGCGACGGCTACTATACGTTGGTTCCCTTCGATAAGCCGGGCACTGGCACGGATGTGATCCTGCATTTGAAGGAAGATGCGGAGCAATATCTCGAGGAGTGGCAATTGCGGAAATTGGTGAAGAAGTACTCCGATTTCGTCGAGCATCCGATTTGCATGGACATCCGTCGCGAGGAGTATGAGCGCTATGAGGAAGGGAAGCGGATCGAAGGGAAGGAGCCGAAGGTTACGATTACGGAGGAAACGCTGAATTCCCAGAAGGCGATTTGGCAGCGCAAGAAGGACGAGGTGAAGGAAGAGGAATACGCCGAGTTTTATCGCCATGTGTCCCATGATTTCCAGGAACCCTTCGAGACGATCCATTGGAGCGTTGAGGGGCAGGTCGAGTTCAAGGCATTGCTGTACATCCCGAAGAAGCCGCTGTATGACATGTTCATGCCCGAACAACGCGACAAGGGCGTCCAGCTGTATGTCCATCGCGTGTTCATCACGGACAAGTGCGAGGAACTGGTGCCGCCGTACCTGCATTTCCTGCGCGGCGTCGTCGATTCGTCCGATCTTCCCTTGAACGTGTCCCGCGAAATGCTTCAGGAAGCAAAGGCGTTGCGCATCATCCAGAAGAACCTCGTGAAGAAAGTGCTGGATATCCTGTCCGATATGCAGGAAAAGGCGCCGGAACGCTATCAGGAGTTCTGGACGAATTTCGGCGCGACCTTGAAGACCGGGATTCACCTCGATCCGACCAACAGCGAGCGGATCCAGAAGCTGATGCTGTTCGAAAGCACGATGACCGAGGAAGGCAAACGTACCACGCTGGAAGACTATGTGAAGCGGATGCCGGAAAGCCAGAAGGAAATTTACTTCATCACGGCAGAAAATCGTGCCGCCGCCGCCAATGCGCCCCAGCTGGAGGCGTTCAAGAGCAAGGGCTACGAGGTCCTGTACATGACGGATCCCGTTGACGAATGGATCGTGCAGGATATCGGCAAGTTCGAGGACAAGCCGCTGCAGTCGATCATCAAGGGGGACATCGACCTGGATACCGAAGAAGAAAAGGCGGAAAAGGGAGAAAAGTGGAAGGCTTTGGAAGCGGACAACAAGGATCTGCTAGAGAAGGTTCGCGAGGTGCTTGGCGACAAGGTCAAGGAAGTCCGCTTGTCCAAGCGCTTGACGGAGAGCGCATGCTGCCTGGTCAATGACGAATTCGGGATGACGGCGAACATGGAGAAGCTGATGAAGGCGATGAACCAGGATCTGCCGGCGGCAAAGCGGATATTCGAGTTGAACGGAGAACATCCTTTGATCGTGTCGATGCGTGGGATGGTTGGCGACAAGTCGAAGGCGGATACTCTTGCCGATTATATTGAATTGTTGTATGGTCAGGCATGTTTGACGGCTCAGATTCCGTTGGACGATCCATTGTCGTTCTCGAAGAAGTTGAGTGCGTTGATGGTTGACCGAAAGGATTGAATCAAGCCATTCAATGAGGTGAAGGAATGAAGAGATTGATATTGCCGTTGTTGCTGGCCGCGTGTGTTCATGGTGATGGTCCGGCTCCCGGCTGGCAACGGTTGGTTCAATCTCGGATTGTTCCTTCGCCTCAAAGTATCAAGGTCACGGGCGATGGATTTTATGCGCTTCGCACGGGTTGTGCCGTTGAAGTCGTAACGCCTGTTGCCGCAGCTGAAGTCCGTGCGTTGGTGAACCGCGACTTTGCGCGATGCTGGAAGGCGGAGCCATCGTTGACGATCAAGGAAGCGGCGAGCACGATCATTGCTGATGGATATCGTTTGAAGGTGACCAGTGACTTGTGCCGGATCGAGGCGAGTGACCTAGGCGGCATCGGCAATGCGTTGAAGACCGTGCGTCAGATTGGCGAGAGCGAGCGTGGCGTCCTGAAGTCGCTTCAGGTCAATGTCCCTTGCGTTGAGGTCGAGGATTTTCCAGTCCTTCCCTTCCGCGGGATGCATTTTTGCCTGTTGCCCGAGTATCCTGCCGGTCGCCTTGAGCGTGACATCAGGTTGGCTGCGTACTACAAGTTCAACTATGCCGTCATTGAGTCCTGGGGCGTTTTGAGGCTGGATCGCCATCCCGAGTACAGCTGGGACGAGTACCATATCACCGCTGACGAAATGCGGCGATTGGTCAAGGTCGGCAAGGAGCTTGGGATTACCCTGATACCGCAGATCAATTTGCTTGGGCACGCCAGCGCGTCGCGTCACGGCTCCGGAAAGCATGTTCTCCTGGATCAGCATCCCGAGTACGCATCCTTGTTCGAACCCGATGGTTGGACCTGGTGCATCTCCAACCCCGCAACCAGAAAGTACCTGGAGGAAATGGTTGAGGAGACGTACGAGGTCTTTGACAAGCCGCCGTTTTTCCATGTCGGTTGCGATGAGGCGTACAGTCTGGGCAAATGCCAGGTTTGCAGCCGTGACATCGGGTCTTACTTCAGCGAGCATCTTCTTCATTTCCAGAAGTTTCTTTCGGAGCGTGGCTGTCGCATGATGATGTGGCATGACATGTTGCTGGACGGGAGCGACCCTCGCTGGAAGGGATATACGGCCTGCGGAAGCAAGACGGTGAAATCGACTGAAGTGATGAAATCCTTGCCGAAAGACGTGCTGGTCTGCGTATGGGAGTACGGTTATCCCCAGGGCGAGGATGGAAGCGCGCCCAAGTGGGATTCGACGATTTATTTCAAGGACGAGGGGTTTGACGTCCTGGTTTGTCCGTGGTTGAATGTTCCCGGTATCAAAGCCCAGGCGAAGCTTGCGGGCAAGGAGAAGTTTTTCGGATTGTTGGAGACCACGTGGCACTTGTCATCGCTGACGAGCCGGATGGAGATTTTGTTTGCCCTGACCTCCTGCTACGCCTGGTATCCTGAGCATCCGCTAATGGGAGTTGAGTCCAGTGCGATGGTCAACTTGCACATCCGTCAAGTCAATCAGGATCTGGGGGCGAAGTCATATCATCAATTTGGCTCTGCCGCATACCAGATCCCCTTGCACCAGTCCCAGTGATCATTGTGGTTTTGTCTATTTTCGATAGGAACTTAATTTAGGAGTTGTTACGTATGGCTAAGTTGCGTTATGGGATCATTGGTTGCGGTGGTTGTGGTCGCGGCAAGCATTTGACGAGCTACTCGAAGATGCCTGACGTTGAATTGGTTGCTGTTTGTGACATTATCGCGAGTCGTGCGAATTTCGCGGCAGACCAGTTCAATGTGGAAGCC
>JAGVUR010000182.1 GCA_019136135.1 Verrucomicrobiota bacterium | reverse complement strand
CGGAAAGCTGACCCATCCGGAAACCCCGATTGATGTCGATGAAAGCAAGTCCGTCGAGGACTTCGCTTCCGTGGAGGTCCGTGACAGCGAACTGTGCCCCCGATATATCGCCAGGGTGTTTACAGGGGTCAAGGTCGGACCGTCGCCCGACTGGCTGGTCAAGCGTTTGAAGGCTGTCGGACTCAGGTCGATCAACAATGTCGTCGATATCACGAACTTTGTGATGCTTGAATATGGCAATCCCTTGCATGCCTTTGACTTGCGTACGTTGGCTGGGCATAAGATCATCGTCCGTCGCGCCGACGAGGGCGAGGAAATCGTCACGTTGGATGGAACGAAGGCAAAGCTGAACAGAGAGAACTTGCTGATTGCCGATGCGGAGAAGGGCGTTGCGCTGGCCGGCGTCATGGGTGGCGAAAACAGCATGATCAAGGATGATACGACGACGGTGTTGCTGGAGGCGGCGACGTTTGATAGGTCGAACGTCAGGCTGACAAGCCGAAATCTTAGCATCTCGACGGATTCCTCCTATCTTTTCGAGCGTGGCGTAAGTCCTGAGACGACCGCGTACGCGAGTGCCCGTTCGGCTTCGTTGCTGTGCTCGTTGTGCGGTGCGAAGCAGGTGTCCGGAGTGATTGACTGCTACGGGAAGCCCTTTGAGCGTCATGCACTTCGCTGCGAGGTCTCTCGTTGCAACAGCATTTTGGGCTTGTCGCTGAGCGCGTCCGAGATGGCGGACAGCTTCCGTCGTCGCGGAATCGAGGTGACGAGCATCAGTGACGAAGCGATTGAGGTCTTGACGCCGGAATGGCGCTTTGACTTGCTCCATGAGCATGATTTGTGGGAGGAAGTCGCCCAGATGCAGGGATTGGACAAGATTCCCGAGGCGCCTGTCTCGGCCAAGGTTGCAGGGAATATCAAGGACGACAAGTTCATTCCCCTGGAGGAGACTCGCAGCCAGTTGCAGTCTCTAGGCTTGGACGAGATGCTGAACTACACGATGTTTTCGTTGCCCCAGTGCCTGCTGGGCAGCGGATTGACCGAGGAGCAGATCATTCGCGTGTCAAATCCAATCAGCAACGACTTGGCGTACATGCGGCCGACGATGCTGCCTGGGGTGCTTCAGGTAGTGAACCACAACGTATCGCGCAACGAGCATGACCTGCGCTTGTTCGAGCTTGGTCGCGTGTTCTTGAAGGAAGGCGACGAGCTGAAGGAAGCGATGCAGTTGGCGATTGTGATGACTGGGCATCGTCATCTTGGTCGCTATGGTGCCGAAGAGGCCGAGCGTCTTGATTTCTATGACATGAAGGGGGTGCTGGAGAGCTTTCTTGATCTGCGTCGCCTGACCAAGTTCGACTGGGTTGCCACCGAGCATCCCGCCTTCAAGCGTGGCGTATGTGCTGCCTGGATCGTTCGCGAGAAGCCTGTGATCACGTTTGGACAGGTTGCGGACGAGTTGGCGAAGGGGATTCGCTTGCGCAATCCGCTATTTGTCGCCTTGGTTGACTTCGACGCATTGCAGTTGCAGCGTCCTGCGGCAGTGTCGTACAAGCCGATGCCCCAGTTCCCTGGGACTGCACGTGATATTTCATTCGTGGCACCTTCGGGCTTGACCAACCAGCAAGTCATTGACACGATCAAGGGGATGAAGCTCCCGCTGGTTGAGAAAATCGATTTGTTCGACATCTTCGAAAACGAGAAGGTCTTGGGCAAGGGGAAGCGGAGTTTGGCGTATTCGATCACGTATCGCCATGCCGAGCGTACGTTGACGGATGACGAAGTGAACAAGGTGCAGGAAAAGATACGCGAGGAATTGGCATCCAAGCTGGGCGTAGAACTTCGCTAAAATCACAAGCCATAGAACATATAAAGGGGAAAAGAAGACGATGTTGGTCAAGCAATTCAAAGGCGGGAGCGTCATCACGATTAATGGAGCTCCCCACATTGTAGAGACGATTGAGAAGCACACGCCGTCAGCACGCGGAGCATCGACCATTTACAAGGTTCGTTGCCGCAATCTGTTGACCCAGATGAAGATCGATTTGTCGTGCAAAGGTGAAGACAGCTATGACGAGCCGGATTTCCGCTATCAGGAAGTCCAGTACTTGTACAAGGAAGGGAATTCTTATATCTTCATGGATGTGGAGACCTACGAGCAATTCCCCTTGGACACGAAAGTCATTGGCGATGACATTTACTACTTGGTCGAGGACATGGAAGGGATTTACGCCTTGATTCTGGAAGACAGGATTGTTGGCGTTCGCATGCCTGACGTCGTCGAGCAGGAGCTTGTCGAATGCGAGCCGGCGATCAAGGGCCAAAGCGCCACGAACCGGGGCAAATCCGCGATTACGCAGACCGGCTTGGAGATTCAGGTTCCCGAATACATGGAGCAGGGCGAGGTTGTCAGGATCGATACCCGTACCGGGAAGTTCCTGGGACGCGTGGGTACGTCGTTCTAAGCTGGTTCTGTTCCAAAGAAAAATATAGCCCAATGGCACATGCAAGAAAGCGTGTCGTTGGGCTTTTGATTTTTGGGGAATGGGCGGGCATGCGACATGGGGTTTGGTGGCTGGTCTGACGGGTCGGACAGGTCGGACGGGTCGGACGGTCGGACGGGTCGGACAAGTCGGACAAGTCGGACAAGTCGGACAAGTCGGACAAGTCGGACAAGTCGGACAAGTCGGACAAGTCGGACAAGTCGGACAAGTCGGACAAGTCGGACGGGAGTAGTCCGTCAGACTGGTTCATGGGACAAGCTGAATGCTGAATGATGAATTATGAATGCTGAATGATGGGAAATGCTTTTACCCAGTTTTGTATTCGTGGGGCATGTCACATGGCATTTGAGTACGAAAGTGTGAAAAAATGGGACTGGGACAAGCTGAATGCTGAATTATGAATTATGAATGCTGAATGATGGGACTGGGTCTGGGACCATGGGACGTTGACGTTGGGTCTTGTGGAAATCCGTGCCTACTTTTCGATTAGGAACAGGTATTCGACGAGTTTGTCCTGATGTGAGATCCAGGATTTTGTCGAGTTCATCGATGCCATCACGTTGTGCTTATGGCTGATTGCGACCGTATGGACTAGCTTTGCTTCTGCGTGAATGATATCGTGCAGTTGCCGTTGCGTTGCCCGTCCTCCCGAGCTGTATGATAGCAGGATGTAGTTTGCGTTCGTTTCCTTGAGGAGCTTTCTGAGCGCTTGGATCGCGATGAATTGTCCGTTCTCGTCTTTCCTGTATTCCTCGAATACAGATGGTGCGTTGAGGTCCCTGGAGTCTTCCCTTCTCGTCGCTTTGCCGAAGAGTTTTGGCTTGTCGTTGAGGATGACGGTTTTCCAGAAGTGGTAGTATGCCTGGTATCTGATCCTTGACGGCGGCATTTTGTCGTTGTTGGAACCATATGGCGGATCCAGGTATGCGAGGTCGTAGGAATCGGCTGTGGCGGCTTGGAAGACATCTTGGTTGAGGACGGTATTGGCGTCGTTTCTTACTGGGAATCGTTTCGGGAGCTTGAGCGTCAAGTCCCTGTAGGATCTGGGGGACCATTTTGCGAGGTAGGCAGCGAAGTGCCCGATGGTGCTGTCGACGGCGTCGAGGGCGAGCATGAGGCTTGTCAGGACGACGTTTTTATCCTGCGGCGTCAGGTTGAGCACGTCGATTTCCTCCCGGATGGCATCGAGCCTTCTCGTGTTTTTGATTTGGAATGGCTTCTTGGTGTCTTCAGGCATTCCCCCGTAGTGTTTTGAGAACCAGCCGTCCACCGGCTTGAGATTGTTGAGGTGATCGAGGATTTCTGCGATGGTCTTGTCGTCGCTTGCAGGTCTGAGGTAGCAGTTTGCGAGTGTGTTAGACCAGATTGCGTTGTCGTTTGCGGTGACGTTGTAGTCGAGTTGCGCGAGTGCTTGTGCGACTCTTGTCGATCCTGAGAATCCATCGAGGATCGTCCTGACGTTTTTGAGCTTTGCGATTTCCTTGATGATATAGGGGATGATTTTAAGTTTTGAGCCGGCGTATTTGATGCTTTCTGTTTGAGGTGGTTGTACGTTCTTCGGTATCATTTTTCGGGCAATTGTTTGACAGTGCTGTTAGACCAATTACATTTATGGCATTGGTTCTGATGGTGTCGTGGCACGGACCACAGTCGGAAGCAACGAGAATTAAATAAGAGGAAGAAAGATGGCAGCAGTTGTTGACAAGGAAAAGTGCGTTGGTTGCGGTGCTTGCGTTGACGAATGCCCCGTTGAGGCAATCAAGATCGATGACGATAAGGCAGTTATCAATGAAGACGATTGCGTCAGCTGCGGCGCTTGCGTTGATGCTTGCCCCTGCGAAGCCATTGAAGTCAAGGATTGATTTGGCTTGAAGGCTTGATTTTCGGGCGGCGCCAATCGGGTTTACCTGGTTGGCGCCGCCCATTTTTGTCAACGACTTCTCAGCCAATCCTGTTCCGCGAAGGAAAAGTCCGGCTGGTCGCCATAGACGAAGTAGGCGATTCTGACATCGTCTGAGTTTGCCGAGGAGAAGCCGATTTGTCCGATGGGATCCCAGAATGACATGTTGGCGAACTTGGACAGGGCGATGCAGGAGTGCGCCCAGCCCTTGCCGCGGACCGCATACCACTTGGGATCGGGATTCTTGCCGGAGATGCCCGCGTCGTTCTTGGCAGTCGCCATGTCGACGGTATTGCCCTTGTCGTCCATATAGATTCCTGGAATCGGGTAGAAGCCCCTGCTGAACAAGCCGCCTGTGGGTTTGTCGGTCTTGAATTCGACGGTGAACCTGCCTGGGTATAGCGTGTACGTCTTGGTGTAGCGCATTCCAGTCCTGAGCGTCTTGTTTGCGGCGACGATCGACTTCGCCGGTCCATTCAGGAGTATCTTGAATTCGTTGATTTTAGCATCTGTTTCCGAAGCCCAGCCTGTTGCGGCCGAGGAGACGATGATCGCATTGATGAAGTCTGGACCTCCGCCATAGGTCACTCCTGGCTTGAGGTCCATGATCGTTGCCTCCCGGAATCCGAGTTCGTAGTCGTCTGTGATGTAGGTTGCGATCCCGTCAGTAGTCGTATCGAGCATGACTGGCTTGTTCAGGGGCGCCAGTTTTTTGGGCGATGCGACGACGAGGAATCGGTGTGCCTTGTTGGCGACGGCGTCGTATGAGAAGCAGATTGTTCCCTTCATGTTCGTCTTGCCGTCGAAATCAGGGTCAGGAACGAATTGTGCGTACTTGCAGAATGCGGGTGGATCTTGCTGCAGGTCAACGATGCGTACGGAATCCGGGTTGATCGATGTCCCTTGCGGGGTTGCGAGGTCGATCTTCTGCTCAGTTGGATGCAGCCTCGAGTTGACTGCAAGTGGTTTTGTTTCGACATTGATTTTCACGGGCCAATTATTGGGAACGTATGGGAATTGCACGACCTTGTCGACCCTGTTGTTTTCAGGGATCAGGTCGTTTTGGGTTGAAGCCATGACGATCAGCCTATGTGTTCCGGCGTATTGGTCCGGAACGATTTGGAGTTCGATCATGACGGATTTGCCGTGTCCGAGTTTATCGACCTTGCTGAAGCTTTTGAGTGTTTCCGGTGCAATTCTATCGGCGTAGTATCCGACCGTGACGGGTTCGTTTCCGAAAGCATTGTTGGTGAGCTTGACGAGCAGGACGTCATTTTTCCCGGGCGTGGGAATCAGTTCGACCTGGTAGTCTGGATGGTCTGCTTCCTTTCTGCAGAGGACGTCGTAGTTTCCGGCTTCGGGGAGAACGAGGGAGTCGTCCTCGAGTTTCCAGCTGATGTTTCCTGTTCTCCTTCCTTCTTCGTCAAGCTTGAAAACTGCGGTCGTTTTCCAGTCCCAGTTTTTAAGGAATGACTTGTGGATTGGGAGGGAGTTGTCTCCAGTGATCGAGACTCTAAGCGTATCGCTGCCTTCCTTTTTGACGGTGACGATTGCCAGTGCGGAGGATGTTCCGTCAAGCCTCGGGTTTGCGTCGATGGCCTTCGTTGCGAAGTAGAGGTTGTCGCTGACGACTTGGCTGTAGTAGAGATTGTCGTCCTTGACGACCATCGTTTGGTGCAATCCCGGTCCTTCTGCGGCGAAACCGTTTGGCGCCAGTTTATAGGTTTTGCCATTGAGGGTCACGTCTTGGGGGGCATCGTCGAAATTGACGATGATTTGATAGCCTCCAGTGAATGTTGTTTTATGGATTGTGCGTTCCTCGTTTAGGAACTGGTGGTCGAGCATTTCCTCCATTCCGACGAGTTCGTGGATCTTGGTCGTATGGAAATAGGATCTTAGGAAGGAGGAACGGTCGCGCGTCCATGTTCCCTTGTTGATCCAGAACATCGGCATCGACGCTTGGAGGATATTGAAAGCGTCTTTCCGCGGGGTGACTTCCGGTGCGGCGTCCAGGAGGAAGTCGGTTGAATCTCCCCAATACCAGGTTGTTGTGATGCAATCGTGGAGTGCCAGGTCCCAGAATGGGATCCTGTACTTGGGGCCGACTCCATAGACCAGGTATCGCTTATAGAAGCGATCTGTTTTGGTTCCTTCCTTCCAGGGATTGTCGTCCTT
>JAGVUR010000006.1 GCA_019136135.1 Verrucomicrobiota bacterium | reverse complement strand
ACCCGCTTCTCTCAAGGAGAGCCTTCACATAAAGTATGTTTCCGAGAAAATCCATTTGCATTCCGGCGACTCCACCCGTTGACGTGGCGGATTTCCTGCCGATCATCGAGCATCCGCACTTCCAGAAATTACGCGATCGCAAGCAGCTTGGCGTCAATTACCTTGTCTTTCCGGGAGCCGTCCACACGCGTTTCGAGCATACGATCGGTGTTTTGGCGCTGGCGCAAAGGCTTTGCCGAATCCACAGACTGCCCGATGATGACGCCAAGTTGATCCAGGCTTACGCAATGGTCCACGATATCGGACACGGCCCGTTCTCGCACCAAGTCGAACCGATCCTTACAGGCGACCACCACTCCAGGGGCGTCGAAAGAATCCTGGACATGAAAGACGCAATCGAAGCTTGCGGTTGCGATTGCGAACAACTTATCCAGATGCTGCAAGGCGACAATCCGCTAGCAAAGTGGATCTCAGACCGAAACCTGGGCGCGGACAAGCTCGACTACCTGATGAGGGATGCGCTGCATATCGGCTTCCACGGCACCCCGGACATCGAAAAGATCCAGTTCTACACAAGGCAGGTGCCGCAAGGTCTTGCCATCGAACAGAAGTTCATCGAGGATGCCAAGCAGCTGCAGAAATTCTATTCCTACCTTCACCAGCACGGATACCTGAACAAAACCGCCCTTGCTGCACAGCGAATGCTGCAGCGGGCAGTCCAGCAGGAACTGATGCAATCCTCGCAAGATCCCGCCCAGCTCTGGGATATGACAGACCAGGAACTCCACGCATGGCTGTATGACGTCAAGGCGAAAGTCTCAAAAAAGCTTGCGCGGAAACTCTTTGAAAGGGACTTGCACAAAACGTTCCTTGCACTCAAGCCTCCACAATACGAATATGTCGAGCGAGTGGTGGACAAGCCAATCGTCGTCAACCAATGGAGCAAGGCGGAACTCAGAAGATTCTCCGAATTCGCCAATGACACGCAAAAGCTCCTTGAGCTGGAAGACAAGCTCGCGCAACAATGCAACGCGGAACCTGGCGATATCCTCTTTGCGGCAATGCCCTACTTCAAAAAGTTGCTCCCCGAAGACCTGATCATATGCTCCGATCATTCGGAGC
Source organism: Verrucomicrobiota bacterium (assembly GCA_019136135.1). GTDB lineage: Bacteria > Verrucomicrobiota > Lentisphaeria > Oligosphaerales > Oligosphaeraceae > UBA1407. The sequence goes on along the minus strand of JAGVUR010000006.1, from coordinate 18,951 downwards.
GACAATTCTCGCTCCTGCAAAATGACACGGACCACCTGAAATCACTGGAAAGCGACTACCTCAGAACATTTGCAGTCCGGCTCGTCGCGCCAACCAAGCTCCGCGAAAAACTCGCGAGGCAAGCAGACAGCATCCAGGATTCGATCAAGGCGGCAATCGGCTAGCCCAAACTTCCTGGGATTGTGGGGAAAAACAGCTGTTTTCCTCCCGGATGATCATTCTCTCCACGTACAAAACATGGCGCATCATTTTGTCTTGTCAATTGTTTTGTAACGACTTGTATATTGTTGAGCAGTCGCTATTTAGCCCCCGATGAGTTTTTGTACCCGATGAGAAATAAATTTATCTCTTCTCTTAATGCCTCAAATTCTGGAATTGCCTGTTTGTTTTCTTGACATATTTTATCAAGTATTCCATTGATATCATTCAATGCACCAGCCAAGTAATATTTTGATTTTTCCGATGAAAATGTTAACGTATATTTCAGACGAAAGCAGTCGAAATAGAAGTTTCCTGCCGTTGGAGTTTCCTTAAAAAAGCAATCAATCTCATTGTTGTTTCTAATAATAATCAGATTAGAGCCAAGTCCTGTAAAACCAGAGTAAAATGCCAGAACACTAATGATAAGCATTAATAACAGAACTACAAGGTTCTTTTTTATTGTATGCGACATATTAAGTCTTCCAAAATGGTATTTCTTTTCAATGAAGGCTTGCCGGAATTTTTTCAAATTCGTTTTCATTCTGAAAATTCCATTTTTTCTATACGCACAGTATTTTCTGCGATGTATCTTTGGGTTCAGCGTTCAAGGATAGATAACTGCCCTCATGGAGAGGCAAATCATTCAATAACAAGACAAATTCGATGTGCTATGGTTTTATTTTATCGGGTACTTAAGAGTCTCAAGGATACGCTTTTTATATTTCATGGGCAAATACTGTTCGCGCCTTTTTAGTTTTTCTCTCTCAATTTCCATTGTTTTCTCCAACTCATTGATTAGCATCTCTTTTTGCTCTGTGCTATCTTCCAAAGAATAAAAAGTCCTAAGATATAATCTTATGCTTGAGCAACAATCTGGAATAGCTTTCTTTGCTATGGCTATCTTCTCATCTCCATCCTCGTAAATATAAATATCTCTTACTCTTAAAAATTGTCCAAAATAATAAGAAGCAAAAGACAGTCCTATTATCAAAACAAAACAAAATCCGTAATAGATGAAATAGCTGCTTTTACCTTGTTTACACATCTAATCGCCTCCAATTTGCTTCAGCCTTATGCAAGTCAGCAATAATGTGTTGTACTTTTTACATCCACGATTTTGTTATTTATTATTTCACTTCTGCGTCCTGATTGGTGATGACATAGGTTTGGTTTGGGCTTGGCGGGACATAGCCGTGGGTTGAACCCTGTACCCAAAAGATGCGCTTGGGACCCTTGACGTTGTTATAGATCATGGCGATGCCTGATGGCGGGCAAACGTAGTCGCCCAAGCCGGCGCGGGTGATGTTGACAAAGCAGGTGGCGGGGATGCGTTTCGCCATGTTGACGCAATCGTAGTAGTCAATCGCAGGAACATACGGGATGTTCCAACCGCCGGCGATGCGGCCGACTGTTTTTCCGCCCAGGTCGGCGCACCAGGGAATGCCGGGGTTGGTCTGGGTCAATTGGGGTTCGAGCGCTCCTGCCCAGACGCACTGTAGGCCGCCCTGGGAACCGCCGTGGGAGCAGAGTGTCTTGCCATCCCATTCGGGGAGCGACTTGAGGAACTCGAAGGCGCGCATCAATCTGAGAGCCATCCCGTTGAAGTACGCCTTTTCAGGATCGGCGTTTTGCTTTGGATCGAAGGCATATCCATGTCCATTGGAGCGGATTGACTCGAAGAAGTCCTTGTAGTACTGCTCGTCCTTGTTGAGGTCGTAGCCGTGTGCGTTGACATTGAAGTTGATGGAATTGGTGGAGCCGCGACGAGGGGCTCTTTGGATGGAAGTTCCGTAGCCATGGAAGTGAGCGTGTGCGGGGAGCGACTTTGGCTTGGCATCCACGGGTATGGTCAGGAATCCGGTCGTGGGCCTGTTGTCGGGACCCGGGCAGGGGATCGATACGGCGAAGACCTTGAGATTCGGGTTGTCCGAAGGCATCGGGGTGAGTTCGGGCTTCAGCGGGACTTCAGCGAGCCTTGTGCGTTGCTTTGCCCAGAATGCGTCGAAGTCCTCGGGTTCAGGAAGTCCCTGGAGTTTTTCGATTTCCGCGCCTGCGCCGCCGTCGAAGAAGACGCGTGCCTGTTCGCCTTGGAGACCTTTCTTGGTGATGACACGATTGTTTTTGTTTCGAAGCGTCGCCTGGATTCTGATAAAGCCGGGCTTGCTCAACGAGGTTTCGATGACGAGGGGCTTTCCGTGGACGACCTTTTCCCTGCCTTCCATCTTGACGCCGTCATCGCCGGTACGTGACCAGACGATGAAGAAGTCGCCGGTCGGTTGTTGGTTGCCGAATTCTGGCTGGAGGCTGAATACGATCGTTTCGCCGACCTTGTAGTCGGTGGCCTGCTCCTTGTCGGTGTACCCTTTGAGGAAGACATTTTTTGTGTCGAGCGGAACGAATGGCTTGATTGTCGGGTTGTCGAATTTTCCGGCGACGATCAGTTCTCCGGACTTGTAGAGTTCTTCCGAGTCCGTGAATGTCCAATCCGGGTTAGGCTTGGCGTTCGGATTGTTTTTTGGCGCGATATCGGTATTGTTTCCGATTCCGACTTCGCAGATTTGGTGTGATGGCTTGTTGATTGCTATGATCGTTTGCTTTTCCAGGAAGTTGTGGATTTGCATTGAGGTGTAGTTTCCGTTTGACGAGGGCGTGTCGTCGAAGTCAAAGACGTCACTCCGTCCTTCCGGGAGATTGAGCGTTCGGTTGGGACCGTAGTTGAGGGGCCAGAATTCAATGTTGCCTTCCGGGAAATTTCCTGTTTTGATTGATGGGACATTTGATGCGACGACGAGGTTTGCGATCTTTTGGTGGAAGGTCGGTCCACCTTGGGTGGGGATTCCCAGGTCGATCAGGTTTTGCGTAAAGGGATCGAATTCCACCAGTGCCCAGGTCGTCTTGTCATTTTTGTCCGTCAATTTAAGGAAGAAGGCGACTTTGGTCAGTTTTCCTTCGATGCACTCCGACCTATCGACTTCGTATCCGTCCGCATCCCATGTCAGCGGATTGCATTTGAAGATGAGTTCGTACTGGTCGGCCTGTGTGCAATATGGCTTGAGTTCTGGAGTGTCTGCGACGACTATTGCTACGAAGAACGCCAAGATGCAGGTTAGCAATCGTTTCATTTTTGCCTCCATGGGATGTTATTTGCTTTCGAAGACGAAGTCCTGGTTTGGTTTCGGTGGTATGAATCCGTGGGTTGAGCCCTGCACCCACCAGATGCGCTTGGGTCCCTTGACGTTGTTGTAGATCATGGCGACGCCTGATGGTGGGCAGCAGTAGTCGCCCAAGCTGGCGCGGGTGATGTTCACGAAGCATGTGGCGGGGATGCGTTTCGCCATGTTGACGCAATCGTAGTAGTCAACACCCTTGACGTAGGGGATGTTCCAGCCGCCGGCGAGTCGTCCGACAGTTTTTCCGCCGAGGTCGGCGCACCATGGGATGCCTGGGTTCATTTGTGTCAGCTGCGGCTCGAGCGCTCCTGCCCAGACTGATTGGAGTCCGCCCTGGGAACCACCGTGGGAGCAGAGTGTCTTTCCATCCCATTCAGGGAGCGACTTGAGGAATTCGAATGCGCGCATCAACCTAAGTGCCATGCCGTTGAAGTAGGCGTTTTCCGGATTTTCGTTTTGCTTTGGATCGAAGCCGTAGCTATGTCCATTGGAACGGATTGATTCGAAGAAGTCCTTGTAGTACTGATCGTCCTTGTTGAGGTCATAGCCATGGGCGTTGACGTTGAAATGGATTGCGTTGGTTGCGCCGTTGCGTGGCGCTCTTTGGATATGTGTTCCGTATCCGTGGAAGTGTGCGTTTGCGGGGAGCGACTTTGGCTTGGCATCCACGGGTATGGTCAGGAATCCTGTCGTTGGCCTGTTGTTTGGGCCGGGGCATGGGATTGAGACGGCGAATATCTTGACCTTCGGGTTGTCTGAAGGCATCGGGGTAAGTTCGGGTTTGAGCGGGACTTGTGCAAGTCTTTCGCGTTGCTTTGCCCAGAAGGCATCGAAGTCCTCGGGTTCAGGGAGTCCTTGGAGTTTTTCGATTTCCACGCCTGCCCCTCCGTCGAAGAAGACTTTGTTTCCTTCGCCTCGGATTCCCGGCTTGTGGATCATTTTCCCGTCCTTGTCCCTAAGGTAGGCTTCGACTCTGACGAATCCTGGCTTGTCCAGCGAGGTCTTGATGATGATGGGGTCTGTTGAAGCGGGGACTTTTCCTGTTTCGACTTTTTGGTCGTCCCCCGAGCGTTTCCAGTGGATGAAGCAATCCTTGGGCGCTTCCTGTCCCGCGAAGTCCGCCTGGATCGTGAAGGTAATCTCTTCTCCGACTTTGTAGTCGGTTGCGATTTCCTTGTCTGTCCGCCCTTTGATGAAGGACTTGACTGGATCGAATTCTGCTTGGGCGAAGACGCCGATGAATGCTGTGGCGAGGAGTGCGATGAGGATACGCTTTCGCATGATGAATCCTTGGTTTGTGGGTTGAAATTAATTCGGGTTGCAAACGAAAATATCAATATACTCCAACAATTGTATTTTGTCTTTGGTCTTCTTCGTGGTAATTTAATGTCCTTGGTTTTGTATATGGAAAACAAGAGGCATGGACATGAAGATAGTTGGTTTGATTGTACTGGCATTGTGTTGGGCAGCCCATGGTATGGAGGTTGACTTTGCTGGATTGAGTTGCGCAAGCGAATCCCACGATGGACGAGTGGGATATCGAGTGATTTCTGGCGGACATGGCTACGAGCTGGATTGTCCCAAGGAATTGAACCCGGAGCAAGGCTGGATCTCGTTTTGGTACAGACCGCAATTTGAATCCCCAAATGACGGAAAGCTCAGGATCCGATATCTGATCTTTACACGGACGTCTTCTGGAGACGGTGTTTCAATCGGGCTCAATACGTACGGGAATTCGCATCCTTACCCGTTTTTTCTTACATTCAATCAAAAGGCAAATGCAGTCAACCATGGTCCCTACAAGCCGTATGCAATGACCGCAAACCAATGGCATCGCTTCGAGTTGGGATGGGATGCCAAAAGCCAATGGCTGGCAGTCGATGGAAACCTTATCGAAAGCAAGCCAAGGAGAGGAGACGTCCCGTGGGGAGATAAAATCTACCTTGGAAGCGGAAGCGACAAAGGATATCAGGCGGATGGCTTGCTGGCGGATATGATCCTTTCTGGCAAGGCACGGACCTTTGAGGGCAAGCGACCATTGGTAATTCAGGCGACGGATGGCGAGTCGATCGAAGGCGATTTGTTTCTGGATGACCAACGCGGGTTTTTCTTTCGATATTCGTCTCCAAAGGGGAGCGCGAACGCTACAATTCGTCCCGCATCCTTTGAGTTGAAGCGCGGTGATCTGATCTGGGTCGAACAGACTGGCGGACGCTCGTACGAGATCGAGGTCGCTGAGGATGGGAAACTTGAGTTGACGCTGCCCAAGGCATTGCATGATCAGGTGATGCTGTCGAAAGCCTCCCAGAATTTGCTTGGGGAACTTTCGTTTTCGGTACGCAAGCTTGCCGGTGATGTTCCGATTGCTCCATATTATGTCCGTACCGGGATGAGCATGAATTGCCTGTGGGAGGAGGAGGGCGAGCCGCTAGGCGACTTCCGTGGTGATGTCGTGTTGGCAAACGACGGCAAATCTGGGATTGTGGCGCGTTCAAATCCAGTGAAGTTGACCAAGGCGGGTCGGTACCTGTTCAGCGTCGATACGATTGCTTCCGGGTTGTGCGTTGGGAACGGGTATGGGATTGGATTGTTGCTTGAGCGCGAGGGCGCGTCTCCTGTCTTGCGTCAATGCCGTGTCAATCGCGTCAACTTGCCTGATGGCCTTGAGCAATCGTTCCTGGTGAGCATCAGCGAGGAGTTTGTTGGGGGCAACGTTCGGGTGTTGATATGGAGTTCCGGATTGCCGTTCAGGCTGTCGTGCAGTCGTTTCGATCTTCGCTTGGAGCCGTACAGGGTCGTGAAGGGGAGTCGCCGTGCCAGCGAATCGGAACTGGAGGCAACGATATCGGAGTCTGAACTTGAGTCGTTGCTGTCCAAACTTAGTGCGAAAGAGTTTGGAGTAGAGCGTGTTGGTCGAAGGACAATGTTCACGATGGACGGTCAAGCCGAGCCGTACTTGTTTTTCTATTCCTTTCCAAATTGGAGGGGATGCAAGGAGTTTATGGCTGATGGTGTTAGGTTGCAGTACCTCTTCTGCAAGTCCGCTTCAGGACCAAATGCCTTTTGGAAAGGTGCTGGCAAGTACGATTTCACGGCTTTTGACGTCTTCATCAAACGTGTGCTTCGACAAGCGCCAGGCGCGACGCTGTGCCTCGCCCTCGGATGCGATCCCTGGTATGGGTTTTCCAAGGAGTTCCCCGACAGCATAACCAGGAATGAAGAGGGTCAGCAGGTCACGTACGGTTGGCGGGCGAAGCCTGAATCCGAGGACGACCCGTACATGGTCTTCTATGGTTCGCCGGACTATTTGCGGGAGGCGAAGGGGATGATCCATGCGCTTTGTGAGCATCTGCAGCAGGTTCCCTGGGGGAAGGCGATCGTCGGCGTCCATATCAAGGGCGGTTGGGACGAACAGTGGTTTCCGCCGCATTTCACCGATCGGGCGCCGCAATCCCTCGATGCATTCAGGAAATTCCTAAGTGAAACGTATGCCAATGATGTTGAAGCATTCAGACGTGCCTGGGGAATGCCTGAAGTCACATTCGAAACTGCGGGCTTCCCGGATTGGAACAAGGGTACGGCAAGGTATTTCCTGGAACCGTCGCGACCAGTAGATAAACGGACTATCGACTTGCTGAGATACAGGTCTGCAGTCGCAGTCAATACGATCCTGGAACTGGCGAAAACCTTCAAGACAGCCATGAATCGACCATTTTGGACAAGCGCGTACTACAACGATGGACGAGGAGGCAATGACCTGGGAAAGGATCGGCTCGCCGAAATCCTCAACTCGCCCTGGCTGGATGCCGTCTCAAGCTGCATCCCGTACGGAGGCTTCAGGCTAGCAGGCGAAAATGGAATCTCCTACTCGCATACGGCTTCCATCGACCTCCATGGCAAAAAACAACTGGCGGAGCTGGACTACAGAACAGACTATTCGAACTATGGAATCCGAGGGCAAGGCTACGACCTGACTGGAGTGGGGGCGACAAAAGGACATCAAGAGCATCTCAATATCCTCAAACGCGACCTGGGATATGCGTTTTCGCAAAACCAAAGCGGGTGGTTCTTCGCGCTCTCGGGGCAATCTTGGGCAGATCCTGTGCTCAGGCAGCATGTCAGGCTTGCAAAACGAACTGCGGCGACCATCCTTGCCAAGCCCGATGTGAACGACTATCCACCGGTTGCCGTGTTCCTGGATGACGACGTGAGCTGCTACAGCAGGATCGGGAATTTCTCCAGGAATCTTGAGCAGGTCAGTTCGGTGGAGCTGTCAAATGTGCTGACTCAGGCTGGAACGGGTTTTTCATCGTACCTGCTTGAGGACATCGTTCATCCTGAGTTGCCGACTGCGAAGGTGTATGTGTTTGCCCGTTCTCCCCATTTGAGCGAGGCACAGATACGGCACATTGAAACTCGGTATCAACGTGACGGGAACATGCTGGTGTTTTGCTTTGACGCTGGTCGCCTGTCGCCTTACGGTTGCACGGAGTCGATCCGTCGCCTGACGGGGATAAGCGTAGTGCTTGATGAGAATGCCGAGGTTTTGTATCGTCACCTTCCTGGAGGTGTCGATACGGCATTGGGGCGCACGTTGGATTACCTGAATGCTGATTTTACGGCTCCGCTTTTGTACGTGACCGATCGTGACGCAGAGGTATTGGCTCGATTGAAGTCACGTCCCGAGTTAATTGTCGGCGCCATCAAGAGGCACCCAGGGTGGACAGGCGTGTACTTGGCGGCGCCAATGGCGTTGACTCCGCAGTTCATTCATGCGCTGGTCACTGAAGCGGGAGGCACGCCACTGTTGGAGGAGCCCGGGGATGCATTCTACGCGGGGAATGGAGTCGTTGCGATTCATGCGTTGAGGGACGGTGTCAAGAGGATTCGGGTGCCTTCAGGTCGGCGTTTGGTTGATTTGGATACGGAAAAGCAGGTAGGGCAGGTGGGGCAAGCGTACTCGTTCGAACTGAAAGTCGGCGAAAGCAGGTGGTTCAAGAATGAGCTGGCCAAGTAAAGTTGGATTCATTGCATTTTTACCAAATTACCTTATTTTAACTAATTATTATTTTTTCCTGGATTTTGATGTGTGTGTACTGGAGTTACACCATGAAGGTAAGCCTTGTCATTTTGTTGGCGTTATTTGCGTGCCTTGGTTGTCGTACTGCTAGTCCGCCGAATCGCATGTATGTGCTGTCGAAGTCCCCGGAGATATCTTGCATGGGCGACTTGGGGCATTCGGTTGAGGTATCTGGTTTTCGGTTGCCTGGCTACATGAATCGTCGCGAGCTGGTATGTCGCAAAAGCGATAACGAGATTTCCTTGCTTGGGGGAGCGACGTGGGCTGACAGCTTAGAGGGAATGATGCGCGAAGTATTCACGGGCAATCTTCGGAAGGCTCTTGGTGATGGGATATTGAGTCGCGGGGAAGGCGATAGTGGTGTTGCGAAGCTGTCTGTCGTGGTTGAACGGATGGAGTTGAGCGGGAAGGAGTTTGTTGCAGAGTGGGTTGTGACGTATAGGCGTAGTGGCAGGGACGTCAATGTGAAGTCTTTTTCGTGGCGTCGTCGAGTTGAATCTGGCGAGTTGGCTGTCATGGCCTACAACGAGTCGTTGGGTTCGCTGGCGACAGCTGTTGCTGGTTGGCTAATAGAGTTGAAATGAGTGCTATGAAACAAGTTGATTATAAGATATTGCATCACGAGGCGTTATCGGAAAACGTATTCATGTTGCGTGTTTACGCGCCTGAAGTGTGCCGTTTCCGGCGTCCCGGGCAATTTGTATTGGTATCGGTTGACAACGACTATGGCGAGCGGATTCCGTTGACGATCGCTGATGCGGATGAAAAGGAAGGGAGCATTACGCTGATTTTCCAGCGAGTCGGATTGACAACGACGTTGCTGTCCGAACTGGCTGTTGGCGATTCGCTGGCATCGGTCCTGGGACCATTGGGTCAGCCGACGAAGATCGAGAAGCTGGGCAAGGTCGTTTGCGTCGGCGGCGGGATTGGCGTTGCCCCGATGCAACCGATTGCCAAGGCGTTCAAGGAGGCGGGGAACGAGGTGATTTGCATCCTGGGCGCACGGAATCGCGAACTGATTATCCTGGAAGACAAAATACGCTCCTTCGCAGACCAGGTCATCGTCTGCACCGATGATGGCTCCGCAGGTCGCAAGGCGTTGGTCACCGAACCCCTCAAGGAACTTTGCGAGGCGGAAGACAAGCCCAATCTGGTCGTGGCAATCGGACCGACGATCATGATGAAATTTTGCTCCGAGACCGTTCGTCCAACTGGAGTGCCGATCATCGTGTCGCTGAATACGATCATGGTCGATGGCACGGGGATGTGCGGTGGCTGCCGGGTCACCGTGGGTGGAGAGACAAAATTCGTATGTGTTGACGGGCCTGAATTCGATGGTCTCCAAGTTGATTGGGATGGCATGATGTCGCGCATGAAGGCTTACTCGGGACAGGAACGGAAAATGCTTGAGAACCATCAATGCAACTTGGAGAAGGCGGCTGCAGAACTGGAAGCGCGAAAATAACTATGGAACATCATGATACAAGCAAGGAAAGACTTGACTCGTTGGCGCGTGCCAAGTGGGCGGAACTAGGAGGTTCGGCAGAGGGGCTGAAGCCGGCGGAACGCTTGCGCATACCAAGCCAGCCGATGCCTAGCCAGCCCGCTGACGTGCGTTGCAAGAATATGTCCGAGGTTGCCCTTGGATACACGGAGACGATGGCTCGGCTGGAAGCGGCACGATGCTTGCAGTGCCCGACGCAGCCCTGCGTCTCAGGATGCCCTGTCGAACTCCCGATCAGGGATTTCGTGAAGGCGATTGCCCAGGGGGACTTTGGCGGTGCGATAGGAATGATCAAGGAAAAGAGCCTGTTGCCGTCTGTATGCGGTCGCGTATGCCCCCAGGAGGTGCAATGCCAGAGCCTGTGCACGGTTGGGAAGGCATTGAAGGATGTTGGGAAGGCGGTCGCGATTGGTCGCCTTGAGCGTTTTGTCGCCGATCTGGAGCGCAGTTCCGGCAAGGTCGAGGTTCCTTCTGTTGCCGCTTCCACTGGGAAGCGTGTGGCGATTGTTGGTTCCGGACCAGCGTCGTTGACTTGTGCTTCTGACGTTCGCCGTGCCGGTCATGACGTGACCGTTTTTGAGGCGTTTCACAAGTTCGGCGGCGTTATGGTATATGGGATACCCGAGTTTCGGTTGCCGAAGGCGATTGTCGAGAGCGAGGTTGACACATTGCGTCGCATGGGCGTTAAGTTTCGTTCCAACATGTTGATTGGTCGGAGCTACACGGTTCATTCCCTGCTTGAGACCGAGGGATATTCCGCTGTTTTTTTGGGCACTGGCGCTGGGTTGCCTCACTTCATGGGGATTGAAGGCGAGAATCTCGTCGGGGTCTTTTCCGCCAACGAGTACTTGACCAGGGCGAATTTGATGCGTGCGTACGAACGTGGTCGCGCCGCAACGCTTATTGTCGAGGCTCGCAGGGTAGCCGTTCTGGGTGGCGGAAACGTAGCGATGGATGCGGCAAGATCAGCATTGAGGCTCGGAGCCGAAGAAGTCTATCTGGTGTATCGTCGAACCGAGGTCGAAATGCCTGCTAGGCGGGAAGAAGTCGAACACGCTCGCGAAGAGGGCGTCCAGTTCCATCTTTTGAGGAATGCAAAGCGTGTGCTGGGCAATGAGCGTGGGCAAGTGATCGGACTGGAATGCCTGAAGTACGAATTGGGCGAACCAGATGCGTCGGGCCGACGTTCCCCAGTGCCGATCCAAGGCTCCGAATATGTCCTTGATGTGGATGCGGTCATCGTGGCAATCGGCAATGGTTCCAATCCGCTGTTGCAACAAACTACGCCAGGACTGGAATTCAATAAACGCGGAAATATCATTGCTGATGAGCGTGGCGCGACCTCTATCCCAGGCGTTTTTGCAGGGGGAGATATCGTGCTGGGAGCGGCAACCGTCATCCTCGCAATGGGACAGGGAAGACGAGCAGCCGCAGCGATCAATGAATACCTGGCGGAATTGTGAATGCTGAATGCTGAATGCTGAATGCTGAATGCTGAATGCTGAATGCTGAATGCTGAATGCTGAATGCTGAATGCTGAATGCTGAATGCTGAATGCTGGATGCTGAATGCTGGATGCTGGATGCTGGATGCTGGATGCTGAATGCTGGATGCTGAATGCTGGATGCTGAATGCGGAATGCGGAATGCGGAATGCTGATTTTTTGTTTTGGCTTCATAGTGGATTTTGGGCAAAAAACTCCACAAAACCCAACGTCAACGTCCCATAGTCCCAGTCTCATGTCCCAGTCCTATAGGTCCCATTTGTCTCATTCGTCCCATAGGTCCCAGTCCCAAAAGCTCCAACCTCACCACAAATGGGCATGTCACATGGTTTTTGAGTACGGAAGTGTGAAAAAATCACGCGAATTTTGAGTCTTTTGGCTGGGGGAAATGCGGGTTTTTGGGCTTGGTTTCGCCTGTCGTATGGTACTGAAAACGGAAGATGCGTTTAGATGCCTCAGCAACCGAGCAAGGCATTCAAGATGGTTCGGGCTAACTCAGGTGAAATGCCGTTCTGGATAGCGAAAACGTCCGTCATGTTTCCTTTGGCATTGAACCTTCGGACATTTTCTTGAAGGACGTCTGTAGCCTGTGGATCGGAGCGTCTGCAATGCCTGGCGATCAGGATTGCACCACCAATGCGGGAGTCAAATTCCTCCGCAGTCAGGATATCCGCATCAGGGGCATCTGGTGCATAAAGGACTTTATCCGCATCAATGAGTTCGATGTAGTTGTCCGCAAGGACATAAAGATCCTTCAAGTCCTTGGTGCGATCCTGGTTGTCCGTATAGGCGTTCATCTTTAGGAAAGCCAGCCAGCAGGGGCGGATGACGCGAAGCCGGGCGTTGCCTATGATCGTTTGCATAGCGTTATTGAAGGCAGCGGTGAACCCAAGCACATTCACGGTTCTTTCGAAGTCGGGTGGCCATGCGAATTCTCCACGCTCATTCTCCACGCCGCCGAAAGGAACGATGTCAACAGATATTTCGTTGGAAAGCCAAAGGCGATGAGGGATACCGCGCGAGTCGGGCAAAAGCCCCCCGTTGTCAAGCAACTCTGAAATCAGCTGGTTGTACTCGTCCCATCCAGCAACCCAGCAGGCAAGGTCAACATCGCAAGTGGAGCGGACATTCGTCCTGACCTCAAAGTGATTCAGCCAGAAATCACGGGCGGCGGCTCCCACGAGCATCAGTTGGACGCCCAATCTTTCAGCCGTCTTGAAGACGATGGACACAATTTTCTCCATGGATGTCATCATGCGGGTCCCTCTAGATGACGCTTGCGAATCTCCTCTGCGGCCTCAAGGCACCGCCCATCCTCCGTCGCCAACAGATCGGCATATACCAAAAGCCAGGGGACATTGTCTGTGAAACGACGTTTTTCCACAGGCCAGAAGGCATTGCGTACCTCTATGTTGCCATCCAGATCAAGATGCCAGCGGTTCCGCGCCGCTGTCTTTGCGATGCTGGTTCCCTGTTTCCAGAGGAGTACGTTTCCCGTGGACAGAAGCCTCTCTTTTTCGGCGACGGATTCACCGCCTGCTACGAGGTCATCGCCCTCGTCAATCACCTTCAGCTCACCTGAATAGCGTATAGATCTGAGTTTTGGAAGAAGACGAAGACGATAGTTGTCAACCCAAAGGCGGCACAGGGTTCGAATGTCCACCAGTCTTCGCCCATCGCCAACTTCTGCCAGATGACGTTTTTCACGCAAGTCAGACAAGGTGTAGCTTACCGTTCCTATTGTCGTCCCGCTATGGGCGGCAATCTCGCGGTAGTTCCAGTTGATGGCATCCGGGTCAGTCAGTAAAAGGAACAGCACTTTCAGTCCTGTCGGCGTCAGGCTGCGTCCCCTTGTCAGATTTCTTGTCAGTTCCTTGGGTTTCGGGCAGTTCCGAATCTGCAGGAAGTTGCCATTAAAGTGCAGAAGCATGTTCCCCGCTGTATCGGCATAGCTGATCCCCCGCCTGGAAAGCTCGTCGGCAAGGGGTTCACTGACAAACTGGCACCAGATGATGCATTCGCCGGGAATGACGCTATCGGCAATCATCGGGAGCATGGCAGGAGTCAACGCCCCGAGCTGGCGTATCCTGTATTTCGCCCCGGCAGGGAAACGCAGGCATGGAAAGCCTTTGTGCTGAATGACTGCGGCAGGTTGTTGCCCTGCAGTTTCCAGAGCCCTGTTGATTTTAGGCAGGATGATTTCCGTCTTGTCCATTGTCTTGCTCATAGGCTGTTTCACCGGTGTTTATATTTGATTCTTTGTTCGCACTATGTGAACAAAGATAATATAATGAACAAAACGATTCTTTCCAGTTGGATTGTTGAGATTTTTCCAAGGGGCATGTCACATGGTTTTTGAGTACGGAAGTGTGAAAAAACCACGCGAGATTTTGGGTTTTCGTCAGGGAAAAATGCGAGTTTTTGGGCGTGGTTTCGCTTCTCGACGACAAAATGCGTCGTTGTTCCGTTCAAGGCTTCATTTGATTGTGGGGAGCCATTCGTCGCGATACCATTTGACGAATTTTGGGATTCCTTCGCTGATAGGCGTTGTGGGGGCATAGCCCACGGCTTTTTGGAGGCGGCTGATGTCGGCGTGGGTCTTGAGTACGTCGCCGTCCTGCATGGGCAGCAGTTCCATCTTGGCCTTGACGCCTAATTCGCGTTCAAGGATGCCGATCAGGTCCATCAGCTTTTCGCTTTGGTCGTTTCCAATGTTGTAGATTTGGCAGCCTGAGATGGATCCTGCGATGGTGGCGTCGATGACGCCGACAATTCCTGCGACAATGTCGTCTATGTACGTAAAGTCGCGCCACATGTTGCCGTTGTTGAAGACCTGAATCGGTTCGCCCCGGAGCATTTTTTCTGTGAAGAGCCATAGTGCCATGTCCGGTCTTCCCCAGGGACCGTAAACCGAGAAGAACCTCAAGCCGATCGTTGTGATTCCGTAGAGGTTTGCATAGCTATGAGCGATCAGTTCATTGGATTTTTTGCTGGCTGCGTAGAGGGAGAGTGGCGTTTCCGTCGGTTGGTCTTCGGAGAATGGGAATTGCGTATTGGCTCCATAGACTGATGAGCTGGATGCGTAGATCAAGGGGATTTTGGTTGGCGCCCTTCGTACGACTTCCAGGATGTTTAGGAATCCTGTCACGTTTGAGCGGATGTATTCTTCCGGGTGCTCGAACGAGTATCTGACTCCTGCCTGCGCAGCTAGGTTGACCAAGGCGCCTGGGGTGTGATCGGCTAGGATTCGATCCAGCAATGGCCTGTCACAGAGGTCGCCGCGATAGGAAAGGAAGTTCTGGAATTTGGCTAGTACGGCATGCCTGGCTTCCTTGAGCCTGGTATCGTAGTATGGGTTGAAGTTGTCCAGCCCGATGACCTGATGTCCTTCCTCAAGAAGGTGTCGCGCCAGATGAAAGCCGATGAAACCTGATGTGCCGGTAACTAATATCTTCATGGATAGATAGAATCCCAAAAGTGAAAAAACAACTTCCCATAACATAAGGGAAGTTTCAAAAAAACATAATGTATATTATAATATGTAATTTGAAAACATCGTTGCAACCTAATTACTTAAGCCTAAAGGGAGAAGTCAATGAAAAACTTTTTGATTGTATTTTTGGTCATGCCATTGCTGATGTTTTCTGATATTCTTAGGGTCAATGGCGAGGAGAAATCCGGGATTTTCGTTAGTTTTGAGAAGGGGAAGTTTTCGTTTCAAGAGTGGGAGGCGGAGCGTCCCGGGGTCTACGACGCGATTCAGGTCGATCGTCTTAAGCTGGACAAGCCTGTGAAGGTGACGTATTCATCGACTCGTGCTCCGAAGAAGAAGGAAGCCGCGTTGTTGAAGGGATATCGGAAGCGGAATTTTCAGTTGATCATCGATGGCAAGGAAGAAGCCGTGGTGAGTTTCAATGTAGCCTCGATCATCGGGACCATCGACATGGCGGAGTTCATGCGCCGTCGCGATGAAGCCAAGGCGAAGACTGACGAAGAAGCACGCGAGGAGCGTGGCGCCCAAGGTGCCTCGGCGGCGTCCCTTGCCGTGAAAGGAAAGGCAAGCATCGTGCACTTCCACGATCCTGAAAGCCATGCATCGACCAGGCAAGGCAACCTGGCCAACTCGATCGCAGAAAAAAGCCGCGGCAAAATCGAATATGTCCAAGTGACTATTGAATCCTTGGATGATCCGACCGCAAAACGCAACAAGCTCAAGTCGCTTCCGCAATTCTGGTTCTATGACGCCAACGGAAAACGCACCTCGAAATTGGACGAGCAATTCACCGAAGAACAGATCGAGGCCGCGGCGCAAAAAGCCAGAAAGGGAAGGTGAATGAAACAGTAAGGAACAGATGCAATGAGCGCTATGAGACGACCCATTGCTTGGGTTGAAAAAGACGAAGATGGATTGAAAACTAAAATTCGGGTGAGTTTCCGAGGAGATAACATCAAATGGCAATTCCTCGACCCAGGCGAAACTCGTTGGGACTACGATAGAACCCCAACCGAAGAGCAATGGGAAGAACTGGATGAAAAACTCGCCAACATGCTGCAAAGAGGATATTGCTGCCTGGCAGAAATCGAGCTGGCGAAACGACGGGGAAAGCCCGGAAAGTAATTGTGGAGATAGGACAACATGGAATTTTATGTGTCAGCGGGACCCGGCACGGAATCGGTGCTTCGTGACGAATTGAGCGAGCTTGGCTTCAAGTCCACTCGTCTGAACAGCGGAGGGATCCCGTTTATTGGCGATTGGGAAGATGGTTGGCGGGCGTGCTTGCAGACGCGAATCGGACAACGGGTGATGGCGGTGCTGGGACGATTTGCCGCACCAGACCTTGAAGGCATCTACAATAGCGCCGCCGAAATCAATTGGAGTGAATTCCTGACTCCAAGGCAGACCTTTGCCGTGGGCGCATATGCCCATGCTAGCACGAATACCAACCCGAATATGGTTGCGCTCAAGGCAAAAGACGCAGTGGTTGACCAGTTGCGCCGGGAATTCGGCGAACGACCCAGTGTGGATCGCAACAATCCAGACGTGCGAATCTTCGTGTATTGGGCGCGTCAGAAGGCGACGGTTTACATCGATTTGTCAGGGGATCCCCTGTTCAAGCGTGGCTATCGTGGTCTAGGCGGTGAAGCCCCCCTGAAGGAAACCCTGGCTGCGGCGATGCTTCGCTTGTCGGGATGGGACCGTGATATTCCACTTGTCGATCCGATGTGCGGTTCGGGCACGCTACCGATTGAAGCGGCTCTTTGGGCAGCCAATATCCCGCCAGGGCAGTACCGGGAAAAATTCGGCTTCCAAAGATGGGCGAATTTCGATGAAGCCGCCGAAGATCGTTTGAGTCGGCTCAAAGGCAGACTTCGTGGCGAACGAAATGCAAAACTTCCTAGGGTCACGGGATTCGATATCGATGAAAGCGCACTCTCGGCAGCCCAGGCAAACGCTAAAGCCGCAGGGTTGAATTTGAGCTTCAGAAAAATGCCGCTTCGCGAACTGCAGCCAGACAATACACGCAGGTTGCTCATCGCAAATCCGCCATACGGGTTTCGATTGGATGCCGACAATGCCCTCTACCAAGAACTCGGTGCCGCGGTGCATCGGCTCCGTGGCTGGCGAATCGCCATCCTTGCGGGATCGCCAAAATGCGTTCAGAACATCAAGCTCACTCCGGTCCAGACGTTCCCCTTGAAAAACGGGGCCATTGACTGCAGGCTCATGATCTACGAAGTATGACAATCCCAAAAGTCTTTATCGCCTCACAACAACGCAGCGGATGCATCATGTGCGGACGTTGCTGCAGGCGATTCCATGTCAGGCTCGAACCTGGGGAACGAGATAGAATCGCCTCTCTGGATTGGAAGGGCAAGCCATTTGCCAGGGACTTTTCGACCACGATCAATGGGTACGAGTACTTTCGGCGCAAGCCCGATGGCAGTTGCGTGTTTCTCGACGACAAGGGCGTCTGCACGATCCATGCCCAATTCGGTTTCAAGGTCAAGGCGCTGACCTGTCGTGGCTACCCGATGAATATCGTCTCCACGTTCCCCGGCGAGGTTTCAGTGATGGCGCGCCTGGATTGCCCCGCAGTCCTGTCAAACGAGGGAACACCATTGCCAGACCAGCGCAAAGACGTGGAGGCATTGGTTGCCGAAATGACTTTCGGGCGCCATTTCGTCGAATCGCAATTATGTGGCTTGACCCGGCAGACCCTGGAGACCATCAGGGACAAGGTGGCTGATCTTGTGCTCTCAAACCATGCTCCTATCCCAAACCTGATCATCGCTACACTCAAGTTGCTCGATGCCCTGGAAAAACTCGGACCTGTTTTCCTCAATGATGCGACCACAATGAAGGAGGTCTGGCCTGCATTGCTGAAACGATTCGAGCCGGAAGCCGAAGTCAAACCCAGAAAAGCCAGCTTGTCGGCGTACTCAAAACTGATTTTCAGGACTTGGCTCGCGGCATATTGCAGGCGCGACGAGGAAATTTTAGATCGTGGAATGCTCAGCAGGCTGAAACTTTTTAAAAGCAACCTTGCCTTCATTTCGGAACATGGCAGCTGGAAACAACTTGGCGACGAACATCCTGACTTCCCCTTCAAGCAAGCACGGATCTTCGAAGCCAAGCCAACCATAAATCCAGCGGAAGACACTTGGATTCCGTTCAGGCGATTTCTGCAACCGCGACTCGAAACACTCCAGTTCTTCGGAGCAGCATTCTATGACACGGATTTCTTCACCGGATTGAAGGCGCTCCTGAAAGCATACGCGCACGTCCTCGCTTCCGCACGATACCACGCCCGTGCCAATGGGCGTGACGATATCACGCAACCCGATGTCTTCAATGCTGTCCTCTCAGTGGATCATTGCCATGGACGCTCGCCATCGCTTCGCACACCACTCTCCAGGAACAACGAAAACTTCTTCGATGTTCCACGTTTTGAGAAACTCCTCGAAACCCTGGGATGGTGGTGAGTTTTGAATGCTGAATTATGAATGCTGAATTGTGAATGATTGGTCAGACCCGGCCAGACCCAGCCAGACCCAGCCAGACCCAGCCAGACCCAGCCAGACCCAGCCAGACCCAGCCAGGCCCAGTCAGGCCCGGTCAGGCCCGGTCAGGCCCAGTCAGGCCCAGTCAGGCCCAGTCAGGCCCAGTCAGACCCGGTCAGACCCAGTCAGACCCAGTCAGACTAGAAATGCTCCATTTTTAGCCATTTTGCCGGTGACACCGCCTGAGTACAAGCACCCCTCCGTTGCCTCCCACACTACCCAAGGTGCCCCAAACCACCCCGGGTGCCCCCAGACCACCCCGGGTGCCCCCAGACCACCCCGGGTACCCCACACCACCCAAGGTTCCTGTCAGGTGAATTATCCTAAAAAAAGCAGTTGAAGCTGGATTTTATTCATAACCTATTGATTATAAAGGCATTAGGAAGTTTGCTCCGTTCACCATGTTGGTGAAATGCATTGAAAAAAAAGG
>JAGVUR010000118.1 GCA_019136135.1 Verrucomicrobiota bacterium | reverse complement strand
GGTGGTGTCGGGAGCACCTTGGGTGGTGTCGGGAGCACCTTGGGTGGTGTCGGGAGCACCTTGGGTGGTGTCGGGAGCACCTTGGGTGGTGTCGGGAGCACCTTGGGTGGTCGGGGGGCACCTTGGGTGGTCTTGCTGCACCTTGGGTGGTTTCGGGAGCACCCAAGGTGGTCTTGGGGTGCCTTGGGTGCTCGAACTTGAGATACACTTGCTGCGAAATGGAATTATGGCAAAATTGAGTAAGGGGATTATGTTGAATGGAATCTTATTGAATTTGGTCATGTAATCTAAGGAGTATGCAAGATGTCGGTATTTTTGGAGGTGTCTCGTTTTGCTGATTTAGGCGGTTGGGTTTTGGAGACCCAGAGCCTATCTGTTTTGGGCGGTGCGTATTTGATGGCACATGGAGTGGGGCGTCCTGTTGAGGATGCCGTCACGGAGGTTGAGTTGGGGGCAGGAGTATGGAAGATCTGGGCTTTGACTCGTGATTGGACTGCGGCTTGGGGGCGTGGGATGCCGGCAGGGCGTTTTGAAATATTGGTTGATGGATATTCAAGCGGACCTGAATTAGGTACGAATGGCGAGGCTTGGGATTGGCAGTATGGCGGAGAAGTTGAATTGGAGGAAGGGAAGCACAGAATATCGTTGCATGACCTGACCGGGTTCAATGGGCGTTGCCAGGCGGTGTACCTGACTCTTGAAGAAGGAGACGTGCCGCCTAGCGAACCTGGGGAATTGCTGGAGTATCGCCGAAAAGCGACTGGCTATGAAGTTGTTGAATCGGAAGAGTTGCTGGACTTGCTGGTTGTCGGTGGCGGCTATGCTGGTGTTTGCACGGCGTTGTCAGCGATGCGCAGCGGGGTCAAGTGCTTGTTGATTCAGGATCGCGGCGTGCTTGGCGGATGCGGGTCCAGCGAGATTCGAGTTTGGACTGGAGGATTGACCAATGTGGGGAAATATCCCAAATTGGGAAATGTCAGCGCGCTTATCAGTCCGATAGACGGGACTCCGGGACAGGTCAAGTCGGAGGAGATATTCGAGGATGGACGGAAGAAGCAATTGTTTCGGGAAGGGAAGGATTTGCTTTTGAACGAGGCTTTGATCGACGTGGAACTGCAGGGCAGGAGCATTGCTTCCGTCGTGACGCAGAATTTGCGGACGGGCGTTGCGACGCGTCGCCGTGCCCGTTTGTATTCGGATTGCAGCGGCGACGGTGTTTTGGCGCGATTGTGCGGATGCGAGACGATGTACGGACGTGAAGGTCGTGACGAGTACGGTGAGCAATTGGCACCGAGCGTGCCCGATCGTCAGGTGATGGGGCACTCGGTTCTATGGGAGCCGATAGTTCGGAAGCATCCTGTTTCGTTTCCTGACATTGATTGGGGAATTGAATTCAATGACGAGAATGGTCTCAAGCGGTTCAATTGCTGCTGGGATTGGGAAACAGGACAATACCGTGATCAGGTCGATGAGATCGAGTGGATACGGGATTACGGCTTGATGACGGTCTTGGGGAACTGGTCTTGGCTCAAGAATCGTTCGCCATATAGGGACGTGCTGAGTTGCCACGATTTGCTTTGGGTTTCAGCGATTGGCGGGAAGCGTGAAAGCTATCGTGTTGTAGGGGAGTACGTCCTGAGCCAAAAGGACATTGAAGAGCGAATCAAGCATTCGGACGGGACGGCGGCGATTACCTGGAGCATAGACTTGCACTATCCAGATCCTGTCAACGAGTCGATTTTCGGCGAAGCGTTTCAATCCTGCGCCTATCACCGTGGGATTGGCAAGCCGTACGAGATTCCCTACCGTTGCCTAGTTGCCCGTGATGTTGACAACTTGTTTTTGGGCGGTCGCATCATCAGCGCGACGCACGTTGCATTTTCGTGCATTCGAGTGATGCGCACTTTGGGGATGCTGGGCGAGGTCGTCGGGATGGCTTCTGCTGTCTGCAAGGAGTGCGGGTGCTTGCCTCGCGAGGTCTATTCGGATCATTGGGATCTATTGCGTTCTCGGATGGAACGCGGGATTTCGATGAATCAGGCACATGGATACATGCCTGGGCGCGAGGAGTCGTACCACTTCATGCGTCCTGTGGGCAGCGTTGGCAATACCAATGAGAACGTATGGATATACTTTGGCGAAGGCGGAGAGGAGCCGGCAATGCATCCTTCGCTTCGCCAAGCGATCATCGAATTGGGCGTGACCCACAAGAACGGGAAAAAAGTGGAGTGATCAACACTTGCATCCGACGTTGTCGCGAAGGATGAAATCAGGCCCATGATTTCCGAGGTCAATCAGCATCGTGTCCATGAATCCCTTGAATAGGGCATTGCAGGAGATGACGGAATAGGACATTTCCTTGACGATGATGCCGACCTGGGGGGTGAACTTGCCTTTGCCCCCATCGTCTCGTCCTGCCTGGAAGACGTTTGAGGAGAGGGTTGTACCACGGCATCGTTCGAGCCTGACATGACATGATTGCTCGCCTTCGACGAGTTTATGGCTGTCTTTGCCGCATCTTCTGAAGACATTTCCGGTCATTGTCGTCGACTGCATGTTGATTGCGTGGATTCCTGCGCCGTGGTTTCTGTCAAAGCAATTGCCCGTTACGTTCCAGGCGTCTCCATTTTGCAGGAAGAGACCATATCCTCCATTCCATTCGACTCTGTTTGCCGTGAACATCACTGTTGCGCCGCAACTTTCGCATCCAAAGCCATGTCCTCCATTTCCTGAGAGTTGGTTATCGGTGACGAATCCATCCCATCCGAAGATTTCGATGCCGCTTCCCTTGTTTCCCATGCAGTGGCTGTGCCGAATAATGAACAGCCAGATCCGTTTCAGGTAGATTCCGTGCCCTGAGAAATTTGAGATTTTTGTATCGTCGATGACGATTGAGTCTTCCTTTGGGCTGAATTTTTCTTTATTGTTGAGGAAGATTCCATGGATTTGTTTTTGTGAGTTTTTGAATTTATCCCCTGCGAGCACGAGTCCATAGATATGCACTCCGTATGCTCCGGTGATATCGAGGAGGCAATCTGCGTCTTCTGAATCGAGCACGAGGACTGCCCCGACTTGCTCCGTGCGGTAGAGCCAGACAGGATCTGCTTCGAGTTTGACGGACGCCGGGACTTTGAGTTGGTGGCAGAGATATTTTCCTGCGGGGAACCAGACTGTGCCTCCGACTTTGCCGGCGGCGTCCAGTGCATCTTGGATTGCTTTTGAGTCTTGGGTTACACCATCGCCTTTAGCTCCGAAGTCTTTGACATTGAACCTGGAGTCTTTGGTTGTCCTTTCGTCGTTGTTGTCCTGGGCGGCTGCATTGGCGGCGAGTCCTGCAGTCCCGAGGACTGCGAGGGAAGCCAGCAAATCTCTTTTGGTCAAGTCCATTTTAAGCTCCGTTGTGTTCTATGGATTGTTGTTTCGGGATTGGTTTTCAGCCAGTTCGATCAGCTTGTTGTATTTGGCGATGTCAGGTTTTCGATGTACGATGTGTTTGCAGAATACGCATGCCTTCGCTGTGATGTCCTTGACATATGTTGCGAGAAGCTCAAGGTAGTTTCCTTTCGGGGGGAGTTTGTATTTAGCGCGGATCGTTTTTGGGCGTAGTCCTGTGATTCTTTCTTTGATCCAGTGTTTTGAGGCGAAGTCTTGTGAGTGCATCACGATGTCGTGGTTTGAGATGGGCGGGAGGCTTGCCTTGAGTGCGAAGATTTTTTCAAATGCCTTTGTGGCGCTTTTGTTTGGTGCCATTTGTTCGCTGATATCTTTAGGGAAGAAGGGTTCCCAGACTGCGAACAAGTCCTGTGGAACAGGGAGATTCCAGGCGGAAGCGAGGTTTTTCAGTGCATTCCAATCGACCTTGTTTTTGGCGATGTATCCTGCGTCAAGCAGGATTCGATGGACTGGCAGGTGCCTGTATTGATCGGAGGCGGCGTGCCTTGCGACAAGGAGCAGGTTCAATTCGTTGGAGAGCCTGAAATCCCCGTTGTTGTCTTGGGGGATATGTTCCCAGATGATTTTAGGGTCTTCGAGTTTGAAGTTT
>JAGVUR010000053.1 GCA_019136135.1 Verrucomicrobiota bacterium | reverse complement strand
GATGCCAGGTTCGAAATGCCTCCGAAATCCTTGCCAAGCATTCCGACGCACTGCACGATACGAAACATGAAGCCTGGGGAAACACGCCTTTCGGTACGCCTCACTATTGGGGAAAGCCAATTTGGGGATATTATGTCGATACTGACGAATACGTCATCAGGAAGCATGCCGAACTCTTGGCATGTGCTGGCATTGACGCCATCTTCTTTGATTGCACCAACTTGACTCATACCTGGAAGGAGGGCTACGAAACCGTCTTCAAGGTCTTCGAGCAAGCGCGAAAAGACGGGATCAACCCGCCAAAAGTCGCCTTCATGCTCAATTTTTCTCCCAATCAGAATACGGCGGTTGAACTCAGGCAACTCTATGAGGATATCTACTCAAAAGGCAGATACAAGGAACTCTGGTATGCCTGGGACGGCAAGCCGGTGATCATGGCGCACAAGAAAGCCCTGGATGAAGCGGTCGAGCTTGATCGGCAAATTCTTGATTTCTTCTGCTTCAAGCAAAATGAACCAAGTTATTTCGCCAAGGATACCAGATTGGACCAGCATGTCTGGGGATGGTGCTCAACATTCCCGCAAACTCGATTCGGAGTCAAGCCTGACGGCGGAACCGAGGAAGTCACCGTCTCCGTGGCGCAAAATGCCTCGAAGCACGGACTTGTTGCGATGAATGACATCAGGGGCGGAGTTCAGGGACGTGCCTACACCAAGGGGGATTTCAGCTATACCTGCCGGATCAACGGAAAAGAGGCGGTTGTGGATGGGACTACCAAGGACGCCTTCCTCTACGGACTTAATTTCCAGCAGCAGTGGGATCGTGCCCATCAACTGGATCCGGATCTGGTCTTCGTCACCGGTTGGAACGAATGGCTTGCGGGACGGTTTGAAAACTGGCAGAACTCGCCCAATGCCTTCCCGGACCAGTTTTCGCCTGAGTTCTCCAGGGACATCGAACCCCATGATGGAATCCTGAAGGATCACTTCTATTGGCAACTCGTGCATAATGTCCGCAAATTCAAGGGGCTTCTTTCGCAACCGCAAAAAACAAGCGCAGTGGCGACCATCGAGCTTGGCAAGGGTATCGAACAGTGGGATGACATTGCGCCAAACTATGTCGCCATCCCCAATTCGACCTCAAGGCGCAACTCGAAAGGCTGGCGTGGCGAGCCTGATTTCGTTTCCCCGGAGGCGGAAATCCTGCTTGTCGATTGCAAGATTGCCTACGACAAGACCCACATTGCGTTTCTTGTCAGGGCGAAGCAGGCGTTCCCATCGCCCAAGCCAGGCTGGATTGCGCTTTTTATAGACGCTGACTCATCCCGTATACAGCCCCATTGGGAAGGCTTCACCCATGTGGTCAAGCTTTGGAATCCGCAGGACAGCACCGCCATTGTGGAAAAATCCACAGGCGGATGGAACTTCACGGCGGCAGGGCAGGGTGAATTTTCTGTCAAGGGCAATATTCTCCAGCTCAAGGTTCCGTTAGTTTCGATTTTCCCGCGATCGCTCCAAGGCGAACCGCGGTTTGATTTCAAATGGCACTCCGGGAATCCATTGGACGGGGATCCGATGCATTTCTATACTGCTGGCAACGCGGCACCACCCGCGAGATTTAGGTTCGTATTCAACCCTCAGGGGAGTGCAGAATGACAATGAACTTTAGAAGACTTGGCAAAACGAATTTGGATTTTTGTAGTGGCTAAATCGAGCTGCCTGCCGTTCTGGACGGGTTGCGAGAATGAACTGAAACAATCAACTTATCTTGTGAAATATGAAAAAAGCACTCTTAATCTCAATGGTGGTGACAATGACAGCACTTGCGAAACCTGCCCGTCTCGAACCTCTGAACTGCTTTGTTGGAAAGATTGCCAAAGGTGCGTTGTTGTACTCGAATCGCGGCTATGTATTAAACGAACCTCCACAAGAATTGGTCGGAATGCCGTATTTGGTCGCTGACATCGAGGGTGGACTCGAGGTCAAGGTCATTGCTGGCGGTTCGTTGACCGTGCTGACTCCCTATGACGAATCGCCGCTTTCCATGGCGTCGATCCTGAAAGCGAAGGGTTTTGTCCGGCGTGACGATATCGTGGCGTTCCAGCCACACGGCGAGCTTGAAGCGGATAGGACGCGGGTCTGGCAAAAGGAAATGGCTGCCGGCGAATCGTTTAAGCTGGGCAAATGGGCGATCATCGCAGGAATGGATCCGGAAAACCAGGGCATTGACTTGCCGTCAAACCTGTCCCCGATGCTCGAAGCGTTGAAGGGAACCGACAAGGAATGGTACATATTCGACATCCTGGTCAACAAGCCCGACTACTTGGTCTTCATTCCAAAGCAGCCCATTGCGGCCGATCTCAGAGATCCGGCAAAGCCAGGCGATACCTACAACGACCACTTCCAGGTCATCTACAAGCAGGAAACGGAGACGCTCTTCGCTTTCTGGACGCAAGCCTCCCGGGAAGCCGACATCGACCAGCATATCGCCTTCTCTAAAAGCCTTGACAAGGGCAAGACCTGGACCGACCCCGTTATTCTGGCAGGCTCGCCCAACAAGAAGAACCCCGGACTACTGGCCTCGTGGCAACAGCCTATGCTGGCAAAGTCGGGCAGGCTGTACTGTCTCTGGAATCAACAGACAACCTCCCGTGGACCACACTGCGGACAAATGTTCGGCGCATTCTCCGATGATGAAGGCGAAACCTGGTCGGCGCCGAAAATGGTTCCGATGAACGAAAGAATGGATCTTGACAATCCCAATCCGCTGATCCCGCCCATGTGGTGCAATTGGCAACGGCCGCTGAGGCTCGGGCAAGACGGGAAATTCTTCGTCGGATTGTCCCGCCATGGCAAGGCGCCCTATGACGAGAAGTTTGGATGCAAGGTCGAATTCCTCCAATTCGAGAACATCGACGACAATCCCAATATTGAAGACATCAAGTTGACTCATTTGTCAACGAATCGTGCGGCTTTGCAGCCTCCCAGCCAGGTAGGGAAGTACGAACCCGCCGTCGAAGAGGCGGCAATCGTGAAGTTGCCTGACGGTCGGCTCTTCGCGTTGCTCCGCAGCAGCCTTGGTTCGCCAGTCTGGTCGCAATCCCGCGATAATGGGAGGACCTGGGATCCTGTCAAGCCCCTGAAGGACGCCGCAGGAAATCCGTACAAGCATCCCCGTTCGCCGTGTCCGATCTATGATTGGAAAGGCAACGAAGCCGCTTCGGGAACCTACTTTGCGCTGGTTCACAATACGTTCAATCCCGAAGAAAAGACCGCCTACCAGCATCGTGGACCGCTTTTCCTTATCGCTGGAACCTTTGATCCCGATGGCGAACAGCCAATCCGCTTCAAGGAACCTAAGCTCTTCGCGCCGAGAAAGGGCGGAAATTCATTCTACACCTCGTACACCATCGTTGACGGAAAGGGAATCCTCTGGTTCCCGGACAAGAAATTCTATCTGCTTGGACGTGAAGTCGATTCGTCCTGGTTTGAATAATTTCTCATTTTAGACGAAAAATCAAAAAAATGTCGATTTCGTACTCGGGAAGCATGTGACATGCTTTCCGAGCACGACTTTTGGGCAGGGATGCACCTAAGGTCGCCTTGTTTCGAAGCAGGGCAAAACCGCCCACCCGTCCGACTAGGGATGCCCCAGTTTCGCCGTTTTAGCGGCGACATCGTCCAAGTACGAGCACCCCGGGTGTCCGTACTCAAGTTGTCATGGTGTCAACTGCTTGTTTTAGGTTCATGGGTGGGATCGTCTTATTGCGAAATGTCTTTGTTTTTCGTGGTGGTGTGCTTGAGGACAACGATTTCCGCATAGGTTGACGTAGTATCCAGCTTTCCTGGTGAGATGACGTATCCCAGCGAGCGCAGCGGGAAGTCGGGCTTCTTGTTGTTGTCTCCTCCGTATGCGATGAAGGCATCGGGCTTTTCGAGTCTCCCGAGGTCGAATTCGAATGTAGCCTGTTGTTGAGGTTGCTTCAGATGATCGTGAATAAGGAATTCTTCGCCGTTTGCGTCTTTTGCTATGCGATGACGCTGGGGATTTTCCAGAAGAAGTGCGCTGACGGGTGGTGCCCTTCCTTTGGGTTGCAATGGATGATCAGCTTGTCCCCGTCCATTTCCTGCTTGAGCTTCCAGCCTCGTGCTGGGGAATGCCATTGGTCAAGCTGGAGGTTTTTCATTGGTTTTACCCAGATGGTGTCTGTTGCCGAGAGTCCGTTGTCGCATTTGAGGATTGCCTTGACGGTCAGTCCTTGGCTCTTCTTGAAATGTTGATGGGGGATGACGGTGAATTGCTTGGTGACGAATCCTCCTGGGATGATGTTGACTCGATGGGCTTCTGGCGTTATGGGCCAATCGTGGTCGGAGAAGGTATCCGGTGGGACGAGTGCGAGGGTTCCTTGAAGTGGTGTATCGCCGAAGTTTCTGCAACGGACCCGGATTGTATTTTCCTCGCCGGGGAGCGCTGGAATGTCGTATCCGCTCATGAGGATCATGACTGAGCTTCCGTTGGTGTCGTCAGGAAGGATTTGTACTTGGAGGTTGATTTCGGGAACCTTGTTGATCTGTCGATGGATTGGGATGTCAACCCATTCAAAGTCCAGGTTGCTTGCGATGAGGAAGCAAGGCGCTTCGTCAACAGGAACGGTGAAGACGCCTTTGTCGTCGTTGATTGCGGTTCGTTTCCCGTCCAGTGTCACAAGTATTGCGGAACCGCTTCCCTTGATGTGGAAGGGTTGCTTTGGCTTGAAGAGCTGGCTGTAGGGCGATTTGTAGGAT
>JAGVUR010000047.1 GCA_019136135.1 Verrucomicrobiota bacterium | reverse complement strand
GTGGGGGTGGCGGCGCCCCAGGTTCCGCTGTGCTCCGCACAGCTTCACCAGGGGTTAAGCATGATATCGCCTCTCCGAGGCTATTCATGCACTAAAAGCGTGACGTTCTGCGAGCACCTGCACTATGATAATCTCCTTCGGATATACTGCAAGCACCCCGGGTGCCCATGCCTTGTTTAGCCAATTGACGGGCGTACGATATCAACTGCTTTTTCAGGGGCATTCTCTTGAAGAATCGTCTTCTGTGGCTAAATTTAAGGATTTTCAAAAAGTCTAAACAAACTAATTTCAGAAACCAACCAATGTCAGAGGAAAATCAAAATCAGGGTGCGGTCGAGGCGTCGAAATTGAGTCGTTGCCTGACGTTGTTTCGCGTATTTGCTGGGATATCGGCTGTTGCCTTGGGCGGCGGCTTGATCATGTTGCCTATCTCGACTCGCGAGTTTGTCGATCGTCGCGGCTGGATGACCCAGGATGACATGCTTGACACGGTTGCGATCATACAGTCTTTGCCTGGCATCATCGCCGTGAACATGAGTTCCCTGATAGGCTTTCGGATAGCCGGCATTGCCGGCGCCGCGTGCGGCACCTTGGGCGTTATTTTCCCTCCCTTTGTCGTCATTCTCATCATAGCGTATTGCCTGACGAATTTCCTTGACCATCCGTATTTGGCCGGTGTGTTTTTGGGAGTTCGCGCCGGCGTATGCGCCATGATTCTGTTTGCCGTGATTCGCATGGGGAAGCAGGCCATCCGCGGTTGGTTCGAGGCCATTCTTGCCTTGTTCGGCTTTATCGGGGTGCTTGTATTTAACATCAATGCCGCTTTGCTCGTCGTGATAGCGGGTTGCGTTGGGTTTTGCTTCCAGTCAATTCGTCAACGGATAGTCATCGATTCCGAAGGAGGCAAGCAGTAATGGAAGGTTCGCTCTGGGATCTTATCGTCATCTTCTTCAAGACAGGTGCATTGACATTCGGCGGCGGCTATGCGATGGTTCCGCTGCTGTCGGCTGAACTGGTTCCAACCTATTTGAGCGGCCCCGAGATGCAGACGATGATCGCCCTTGCCCAGATGACCCCGGGGCCTGTCGGCTTGAACACGGCGACATTCGTCGGGTATCAGCAATTCAGTTTCCTTGGGGCGTTCCTTTGCACGTTTGTCTTGGCGATTCCTGGTTTTGTGGCTTCGACCTTGGTCTCGTGCTTCAAGGAGGCGTTCCAGTCAAGCAAGGCAGTAGTCTGGACGTTGTCCGGCATTCGTCCCTTGGTTGTAGGGCTGATTGCCGGTGTCGTGTTCTTTTTTGCGGACGGCAGCATATTGAGCTGTCCCATAGCGAACTTGTGGCGGAGCGGTGGATCGACTCTTGAGGTATCTTGGCGCGGTCTGTTGATCTTTGCCGTTGTTTGCGTAATGGAGTGGAAGTGGAAGCCAAGCGTATTGGTGACGTTGTCTGTCAGCGGGATCCTTGGCTTTCTCTTGTTTGGGTTTGTTTGTTGAGCCCCGATTTCTTGCATAGTTGGGCGATTTGGCATCTTTGGCATGAGGGCTTTATCGCCTTGCATGTATATCTGCCATGGAGCAGCAGGTAATGATGCGCATGCTGCAGGTGCTTTTTCGGGATCTTCTTCAAAAGCTGGAGTTCAGTTTTTTCGGGTTTTTTTTCGTTGACGAGTCCTGTCCTGTTGGCGACGCGGAAGACGTGTGTATCGACCGGGACAGTCGGCATTCCGAAGCCCACGTTGAGGACGACGTTTGCGGTCTTGCGTCCTACGCCCGGCAGCTTGATCAGTTCTTCCATCGCACCAGGCACGTCGCCATGATGGTTTTCCAGCAAGATCTTGCAGAGTCCGACGATTGATTTCGCCTTGTTTCGGTAGAGCCCCAGGGTTTTGATCTTTTCCGCCAGGGCCTCTTCGCCAAGGTCGATGTAGTCCTGGCAGGTCTTGCAGGTTTTCCAAAGTTCTTCGGTAACCTTGTTGACCTGCTTGTCCGTTGATTGGGCGGAGAGCACGACTGCGACGATGAGGTCGAGCTTTGATCCGTGGTTCAATTCCGGGGTCGGAGAGATCGATTCCGCCAGGATATCGAACAATTCTGCTGTTTGCTTGGCTGTGAGAAGAGGTTGTTTTTTTGATTCGCGAGACATCGTGCAACTCCTGTGTGGCAAGGCTTGAATTTTTATCCAGTTGCTTTATTATATTCTACTTAACTGTAATTCAAATTTTATAACAAATCATCCAATCAACCCAAGGAATTGAGCCGATGAGATCACCTATCCATGACCTGCTTGTCGCCTACATGGAAAACGACGCTTCCGAATGCCAGATCTACGAAGGGAAGCCAACGGTATTGAGAATCGAGGGAAAATCCTGCGAGATTCCCGAATACACCCTTGACGAGCATAAATTTTCGGAGTTGGCCGAGGCGATGCTGCCCCCCAGTCAGATAGACAAGCTGGGGAATGACGATGGCGAAGACTTTATCATGGAGGATTTCCTGGTCGAGGAGGAGGGGGTCGGTCGCTTCTTGGTACACATTCAGCGTCAGCGCGGTCAATTGGCATTGATTGCGAAGAAGACGCGTCGAGACGCCTCCGTGTTTTTCGACTTGTTGAAGTACGCTGTTGAGCAGGGCGCCTCCGACTTGCACGTCCGCGAGGGCAAGTTTGTCCGCCTGCGTGTCGATTCCCGCCTGATTGAAACGGACGTTATGACCGACTCGTATTTCTTCAACAAGTCATTCGAGCAGATTCTTCCAGAAGGTCGTTTTGAGGAATACAAGACGACTGGCGACCTTGACTTTGCGTGGGAAGAGGAAGGAATCGGTCGTTTCCGCGTCAACTTGCATCGTCAGCGCGGCAACGCCGCCTACTCGTTCCGCCACGTCAAGGGCAGGGCGCCTACGGTCAAGGAAGTCAACCTGCCTGAAATCATCAAGGACATCGCAGGATCGCGCAACGGGATCATCTTCGTTTCAGGTACGACGGGATGCGGCAAGTCAACGACGATGGCGGCGATGCTCGACCATATCAACAACACCCAGGAACTCCATATCATCACCATCGAGGACCCGATCGAATATACCTTCCAGGACAACAGGTGCTTCTTTGAACAACGCGAGGTGGGACTGGACACAGTGTCCTTCGATTCCGCGCTGATCCATGCCTTGCGACAGGATCCCGACATCATCATGGTCGGTGAAATGAGAAACAGAAACACATTCGAAACGGCCCTTACTGCGGCAGAAACCGGGCACTTGGTCATCACGACCCTCCATACCAAGGACGCGGCGCAGTCCATTACGCGTATCCTTGACATGTACCCGCAGGAAGAACGCGATACCGTCAGGAAAAGCTTGGCGGACTGCCTCAGGGCGATCATCTGCCAAAGACTGGCGCCAAGGGCAATCGGAAAGGGAGTCGTGCCAATCAACGAAATTCTCATCAACACCTCAATCGTCAAGAAACTTATCTTCGACAACGCCATCGACAAGATTCCACAGGCGATCGAGGGCGGTGCCGAAGAAGGCATGATGAGCTTCAACCGCTGCCTGCTGAACCGGGTGAAGGCGGGCGACATCACCGAAGAGACGGCGCTGGCCTTCTCGGATTCGCCGCAGGCCTTGCAGATGAACCTGAAGGGCATCTTCCTTTCCAGTGGCGGCATCATCCAGTAATCCATTTTTTGAGGTTTGTTCCCATGCCACGACGCGATGCTACGAAATACGATTTGCACGAGACGATGATTGCCTGCGGTCGCATACGTCGCCGTCCCGAGGTCAGTCGCCGCCGCCACCATTCGGCGCTCAAGGCCCGCAAGTTTTTGGTTGCGTTTGTGTTGGCTTTGCTTTGCATAGGGGCATACGGTCTGGCCAGCGAATGGTTTTTTTAGGTTATATTTACTTGGTTATCAATGAATTAAAACTAAATTGAAAAGGAATTAAAAGATGAAGAAAGTGCTTGGAATCATTGCTGCGTTGATTGTCATCATCGTTGTGATTGCCGTTGTGGTTGTCCTGAATTTGGGTTCGATTGTGAAGACCGGCATCAATACGATCGTTCCCCAGGTGACGAAATGCGAGGCCTCCGTTGAAGATGTGAATGTCAACGTGTTTTCAGGTCGGTTCGAGATTGTGAACTTGGTCATCAAGAATCCGCAGGGGTTCAACACGGCTCAAGCGTTTTCCCTTGACAGAGTCTATGTGAACGTCAACATGAAGTCGTTGATGAGCGATGTGATCGAAGTTCGGGAAGTGCTGGTTGACGCCCCTCAAATCACCTATGAAGTTGGCCTTGCCGAATCGAACATGGGCACGATTTTGGAGAATGTGAAGTCTTCCTTGCCCGAGAAGGCTGAGGAAGACAAGGAGAAGAAGGAAGAGAAGCCTGACGAGGGTGGCAAGAAAGTGACGATTGACTTGGTGAAGGTCACGAACGGAAAGATTGGCTTGTCTGCGAAGTTGCTTCAGGGCAAGGAAATGTCCGTTCCTCTTCCCGAGATTGAGATGAAGGACATCGGCAAGTCACAGGGTGGCATTTCGGCTGTCCAGGCGTTGGCCGAGACGATGCAGCAGCTGGTAATGTCGATCATCGATGTTGCGAAGCAGGCCTTGCAGAGCGTTGGCGAGGCAGTGAAGGCAGTTGGCGACAACGTCAAGAGCGCCGCCGAAAACGTAACCGAAAACGTCAAAAGTGTTGGTGAAAGCGTCAAGGAAGTTGGCGAAAGCGTCAAGAGTGCCGGCGAAAGCGTCAAGAGTGCCGCCGAAGGGTTGAAGAACCTGATCAAGAAGTAGCCATTGACCTCTAGCCATCGCGCTTTGGTTTTGCTTTGGATGAATGAATGAAGTCGAGGAAAAGGAGTAATCTCATGTATCGTAGAGCCGCAGTCTTTGTGCTCCTCGCGTTGTTTTCCATAACATTGAGTTCTTGTCGCACACCTAGATGCTGTGTCAATCCCCGCAAGTTAGATGCCGTCACGGGTGCGACTCGTACCGGCAAGTTTGCCGTATTGCATTTGCCGAAGCGCGAGGCCGTGAAGAAAGTCGCTGACTTTCTGTCTCAGGCAGGTCCGTTTTTCTTTGCCACGGTTGAACTCGATCAGCCTCGAGTTCGCCCCATTGGGATTTTCATGCATCACGACGAGAAGATTTGGTTTCATGTCGGGAAGCACAAGGATTCCTACAGGCAGTTGATTTTGAACCCCCGCGTCGAATTGGTCTCGATGGGGAAGAACGGGGAGTGGATTCGGATCACGGGCCGTGCGGTTGCGAAGGACGATCCCGTTGTTGACAAGGCGACCTTCGAGAAGGCACCCGACCTGAAGAAGTTCTACAACGAGGAAAGCGGTTTGACATTGGGTCATTTCTATATCAGTTGTGGGACGGCGGAGATTGCCGGTAGCGACGGCACCGTGACGCGCTTCGAGTTTTGAAATTAGCATGCAACCAAGGAGTCGTTGATGAAGTACTTGAGTTTGGCATTGGCATTGTTCCTGGGGATAGGTTTCCAGTCTTCGCATGCGCAGGAGAACATCTTCGAAGATGGAGGGTTTGAGGTTGGGGGGAATTCCAGCGATGCCCGGTCGGGTTCGAAGTCCCTCGAGCATCGCACTGTCGAGCCGAGTTACTTTGTATCCTTGGGAGCCCGAAAGCTTAAGGTGGAGCCATTTGCCAGGTATCGAGCGTCGGGGTACGTGAAGAGCGACGTGAAGTCCGGCACCGGCCACGCCCTGTACGCCTACGGCTGGAATTGCTTTGGCTGGGGCTTCGCATCCGAGGTACAGGTCAAGAAGCATGCCGAATGGACGCCTATCTCAATGGAGTTTTGCGTTCCCGCTGACTACGTTGACATCATCCCGCTGGTCCTGTCCCACTGCCGTGACTCCTGGATCAGGCTTGACGACGTGTCGGTCGTGAAAATCAAAACGCCTCAGGAAGTGATCGCTGAATTGGAAGCGAAAACGAACCTGAATACGGTTGAACGGCAACTGCTGGCGCGATACTATGCAGGAAAGAAAGACTATGCGAAGATGCTGAAGCTGAAGGATGGCGGAAGCAACCACGCGAAGGCGGACATCTCATGCCTGATGGCGCAGCATTCCGATAATCTCCAGGGCGTCAAGGCAAACCTGATCGAGATGCTGAGCTACGAAGCGTTGAACTGGCCGGACGCCAAGCACCGCCTGCGTGAAATGCTGCCGAGATTCCCCTTGGCAGAGCAGTATGAGATTTGCCTGAGTGCCATTGAGAAGAATCCCAATTCGGAAAAGGTCCGGGAATCGTTGAAGTACGTCATGTTTTCAAAGGACGAAAGCCAGACATGTGAGAAGAGGGCGGCGTTGCTTGCGGAGCATCGTCGCGTCTATGAACGTGCACTGAAGCGTGTAGGGAAGGATCCAGCCGTTCGCCAGTCGATGGAAGGAGTCGCCAAGGCCTTGGACGAGGCGGAAGCCGCATTGGCGAAGCGTCGCCAGGAGCTTGGGAATGCGAAGATCGTGCTTGAAGGCAAGGAAATTGGTTCTGGAACCCACGTGATTGTCGTTCCGAGCGAGGCGACTGTTGGCGAACTTCGCGTAGCGGACGACTTGGCTGTGCATCTTGAACAGATATCGGGAGTAGCACTGGATGTGGTGGCGGAAGACAAGGTTGGCACACGCTATCCGATCTTCGTTGGCAAGTGCAAACAGGTGTCAAAGCGTTTCCCGGATGTGTTTCCGAAGCTTGGCGCTGACGGGATTTTCATCTTCAGCGACAAGTCCGGCCTGGTATTGGCTGGCAACCAGCGCGGTGTTCACTATGCGGTCTATACGTTTTTGGAGGAGCAGCTGGGTTGCCGTTGGTTCACCGAGGATTGCTTCAGGATTCCAAAGTCCGGCGTATTCAAGGTCGGCGGCTTGAAGAAGGAGTTCATTCCTGTCCTGGAATATCGTTGCACTGACTATCCCAGCAGCCGCCCATTGGCCTTCAGCGTCCGCAACAAGTACAATGGCCAGATGATTCCTGACAACGAAACTTGGGGCGGAAAGATTTCCTACCAAGGTTTTGTGCATACCTTCAACGGTCTTGTGCCGCCAGGCCAATATGGCGCCGCCCATCCCGAGTACTATTCGGAACGCAACGGAAAGCGCGTGTGGGAAGGACCTTCCCAGTTGTGCCTGACCAACCCGGACGTGCTGAAGATCACCATCGAAAGCGTGCGCCGCTGGATCAAGGCAAACCCAAAGGCGACCATCATCAGCGTGTCCCAGAACGACAACCAGACCTATTGCCAATGCGCCAAGTGCATGGCGCTGGCCGAAAAGGAAGGCAGCCAGATGGGCCCCTTGCTCCATTTCGTCAATGCCGTCGCCAGGGATATCGCCAAGGACCATCCGGACAAGATCATCGACACCCTGGCTTACCAATACACGAGAAAGCCGCCCAAGTTCGTGCGTCCGGAGCCGAACGTCGCAATCCGCCTATGCTCGATCGAATGCTGCTTCGTCCATACGCTCGAGGATTGCCCCTTCAACAAGACGTTTGTCGACGACATTATCGGCTGGTCCAAGATCTGCAATCGACTTCATATCTGGGACTACGTGATCAACTACGCACACTGCATCATGCCGTTCCCGAACCTGAGAGTGCTCAAGCCGAACATCCAGTTCTTCATCAAGCACGGAGTGACGGGAATCTACGAAGAGGCAAACTACTTCAGCAAGGGCGGCGAATTGGCGGAATTGCGTTCCTACATGATGGCAAAGTGCCTTTGGGATCCGGAAGCCGACATTGATAAGGCGCTGTTCGAATTTACCGAGGCGTACTACGGCGCGGCTGGCAAGTGGATCCGGGACTATCTGAAACTGATCCACGACAACGTCTGCTCAAACACGAAAAGGCATGTGACCATCTACAGACCACCGTCGTTCTACCTAAATGACGCCAAGATGATCGATGCCGCATTCGCCTTGTTCGCCAAGGCAGAGGAAGCCGTGGCGGGCGACCCGATCCTGACCCATCGTGTCAAGGTCGCCAAGCTGCCGATCATCTACACCCGTGTAACCTTGGGCAGGGGCGACGCGCATGGATTGTTCAAGAGAGTGCGCCATTCTCTGGTGACCGAAACGGAATCCCACGAGGATTTGGTCGAAGAATTCGCGAAGACCTGTGCCGCCGAGGGGATTACACGATATCGTGAAGGATACAATCCCATCGAGCAATGGGTTGAAGCGCATAGCGTCAATCAAGACCCCTTGAACATCATCAGCCTGCGCAACCAGTACGTTCGCGTTGACGTGTTGCCCGGAGCGGGTGGTCGAATCTGGCAGGTGGCCGCAGGCGACGCGCAGATAATGAGATTGGTCGGAGACGAGGAAAAAGGCTACATACCCTATGAGGGCGGATACGAGGAATACTCGACTGACGGGCATAGGTCGCCGGGCTGGCGCGAACCCTACAAGATCATCGACCATGGCTTGACGACCATCGAGATGGAGGCGAGCCTGTCCAATGGTCGCGTGATGCGTCGCCGGATCGAATTGCTTGGCGATCGTCCTGGATTCAAGGTGATTTCCAAAATGTGCCACCCAGGGAATTCCGGTAAGTTGACCTTCAGGACGCATCCGGAGTTTGCGGTGACAGGCACTGCGAATGCGGAACTTGTCGTGAAGTCTGCTGACGGCAAGGAGCGTCGCATTGCCTTGGCGAATCCCGATGCCCCCCAAGCCGAGCAGGAGCTTTGGTTGCGTGGCGGCGATTGTCCTGCAGGCGAGTGGTGCGTCGTCGATTCCAAGAGTGGAATCAGCATTGTGAATCGCTTCGACCGCAACCAGGTCGATTTCTGCTATGCGAACTGGAATGGCGCCCAATCCCGCGTGAATTTGGAGCAATGGCGAAAGACGGAGCAGGTCGAGGCGGGTGCTTGGGTTGAATTGGTCAACACGTACGAGATTATCCTTCCCACCAAATAACCTGGAAACGAATCGTGGCAGGCTTCCCGATGAAAGCCTGCCACGGTTTGACAAGTGAAAGCGATAAGACTATTGTTCTTTAGGAGTTGTTCTAAAATTAAGGCAACAGTTCCTCAACTATCTTGCCCGTCTCTGGCGGAATGGATGGCTGTCAGGATCCTTGCCAAAGCGAACAAGGTCAGCGACAAACAGGCCTGTCCAATGGCTAGGATGAAGAAAATAAATAACCCGTTGAAAAAACCGCGTATGCCATAGGCAGACAACGTGATGAGAAATTTAAAAGCGGAAAGAGCGATGGCGAACAAGGACAAGTAGCCGCCGGCCTTGAGAAAGAAGATCAAGAGCTTGTCCGGGGGAAGGTTGATCAGTGGATCCATTTGCTGGAGCCAGAGCGGAACTTGTTCCTCTTGGGTCGTCGTGTCGCTCGCATGGGCTTGGGGTTGTGACTTCGGTTGCTCCTGCGTCGGTTCCTGCTGTGGCATTATCGGGACTTTGAGCGGAGCGGGTTCTTCGCTAGGTTGATGGGGTTGTTGGGACATGGCTTCTCCGGTAGGTTGAGTTTGCTTTTTTGTGACGAATCGATGACGTTGGAGTTTTTGATATATGAATAAAGTAACGAAATCGCTGGTTGACTTATTGGGCGAGTCGTATGTGTCCAGCGTCTGCCGCGCTTCGAGCGCCTTGGGTTTTGGAAGCTATGACGAGTTGATGACCTTGGGGCGCGAAGAGGTGGAATTTTGCCCTGACGATTTCATTGGCCGTCTTGTTTCCTTGCAGGATCGTTTAGGGGAACGCATCATCGAAGGCTATGACGGCGAGGCGAATTTGGGTGCTGCGACGGATTCCTTTGCCTCGAGCACGCATTTGAGTTCGTGTCCCTTGTCCGGTCTTGGCTATTACCGTATTGGCGAGGACGGTCGCCTTGCGACGATCGGCAAGAGCGAGCACTACCAGGCATCCTTGGGTCATAATTTCCCCGGATATCGGCTGCTTGGCTTGGCGACTCGCATCGGAATCACGAATGTGACCCACAACAACACGCGTGGTTTTGTGACCCGTCTTTTGGAGCGTGAGCTGATCCGTGTCGCCAATGGCTTGGAACGCGATGATGAGTCAGGCCTGGCATCGGTTTTGTCCTCGAAGGAACCCCATGTTTTGAACCGCGTGATCAACCTCGAGACCGGGAGCTTGGCTTGCGAGGCTGGGATCAAGATGATGCTGGCAAGGTTCTATCGTCTCCAGAGTCATTTCCCCGAGCCGGTCTATGCCGGTCGCATACCTGTGTTTTTCGTGATGGGCGATTATCGCGGCGGCTTGGAGGCGGGATATCACGGGACGACAGTCATCGCCCAGATCTTGCGTGGAATGTGGCCAGGCTTGAGCCAGGGGCTGGAAAAGGCGAAGCTGCTCAAGGTCGTTCCCGTGCCGATCAACGACATCAATCAATTCCGTGCCTTGGTGAAACGCTTTGATTCCGGATCCTACAAGGTCGCGGGGTTCCTGCATGAGCTTGTCCTGATGAACTATGGAGGTGTTCGGTTGTCCAAGGATTTCGTCACAGAATCCCATCGCCTTTGCCGTGAACGCGACATTCCGGTCCTGGTTGACGAAATCCAGACGGGGATGTGGTCCCCCGAATTGCTGCTGTTCAAAGAGTATGGCTGCAAGCCGGACTTCGTGACCGTTGGAAAGGGATTCCCGGGAGGACAGTACCCCGCATCGAAGATTTTGACGACGGCTCCGATGGACAACCTGAACCAATTTGGCGCCCTGGTGACGAACGGGCAGGAGGAGCTTGCCAGCTTGTCGTACCTGATTACGATGGCATTTGCGGAAGCGAACAGCGAACATATCCGCCGCATGGGCCAGTTGTGGTCCGAGCATTTGTCGTCCTTGAGTTCCCGTCATTCTGAGATTGTGTTGACATCTGCGGGATTGGGATTGCTGGGCACCTTGTTTTTCTCTTCCGCCGATTTGGCGTCTGCGTTCAGTCGTCGCATGGGCGAGGCATATTCGATAGACGTCAGCGCCCAGACGTACAAGGCGGATTGTCCGCCGGCGGCGCTGACCAAGTTGCCGTTGATTTGCGACGAGGCATTGCTGGCTCGCATTGCGGCAAAGATGGATCTTGTCCTTGAAGAACTAAAGGTTGGTTTTCGTTCCAAATAATAGTAGCTTATTTTGCAGGAGGCATTCGGAATTATGATTAAGATCGCGATTATGGTCCACAACTTGAAGATGGACGTGTATGACGGGATGCGTTTTGCGGCTGAAAAAGGATGCCAGGGCGTGCATCTTGCATGCGTGCAGGGCATCAATCCAAGGGATATGGATGCCGCAGGACGCAAGGAGCTGGTCCGTTTCGTCAAGGGACTCGGCTTGGAAATCTCGGCGATTTGCGCCTGGGGCGGACAGGTTGACCTGGGCAACCCGGAAAACCTGGACAAGCACATCGAGGAAGGCAAGAGATTGCTGGAGTTCGCCGCTGACCTGGAATGCGGAATCTGGCAGGGACATTGCGGAATCATGCCCCATGACAAGGCCGATCCCAAGTGGGCGCGATTCGTCGATTCCTTCGGGCAGCTGGCCAAGCACGGCGAAAAGGTCGGCGCCAGGCTCGCGATTGAAACAGGTCCCGAACCACCTGAAGTCATGCTGGACATGATCAACGAGGTCGGCTCGCCGTCCTTGGCGGTCAACTACGATCCGGCGAACCTGATCCTCTGGCCGGCGAGGTACCAGTTGCAAGATGGCGGTACCTATGACAGGGAAAAGGCGTTTGCCGAATACAAGCCCGTGGAGGGCGTCAAGGTGCTGGGGAAGCATATCATCCATACGCACGCCAAGGATGCGAAGGTCATTGACAACAAGACGCGCATGGAAGTGCCCTTGGGCACCGGATGGATCGACTGGCCAAAGTACGTGGAAAACCTGAAGAGCGTCGGCTACGACGGATATTTCGCGATCGAGCGCGAAGTCGGAGCCGATCCCGTTGGCGACATTACACGCGCCATCGAGTTCTTGCAAACCCTGTAAGGAGGTCTATTCAATGAAATCATTGCTATTTTTTCTAGTTGCCGCATCGACGATTGCCTCGGGTGCCCCGACAGTCGTCAAGGAATGGGTTTTCGACTCGCCGAAGGCGGTTGAAGGCTGGTCGAAGAAGGTCAATCACGTGGCTGACGTTCGTTTTGAGGACGGTGCGTTGGTCGGTACCATCATGGATTGGGATCCGTGGCTGACGGGACCGAAGGAGGAGTTCAAGACAAACCAGTGGCATTACGTGGAAGTCGAAATGAAGACCGACTTGCCAGGGCGTGGAGAACTGTTCTTCACGGATACCGACGACACCCAATACGATGGTTTCTACAGCGACAAGCACACGTTGTTCCAAGTCAATGCGGACAACGAGTGGCATACCTATGTCATCCGCCCCTACTGGCAGTTCCCGACCATCCTGAAACTGCGTCTTGACTTCGCGACGACCCATGACAAGGAGTTGCACGGAAAGAAGGGCTTTGCAGTCCGCAGCATCCGCGTCATGGATCCCGGCTACGACAAGCTGCCGAAATCCGACGGCAACTTTGACTTTGCCGGAAAGTCCTGCGGTTGGGAAGCCAACGCAGATTCCACGGCCAGCGTCAGTGCCGAAGGTCTTCGTGTAACGGCTCCCGCAGGCAAGTTCGCCGGAGCGCAGGTCGGTCCGATCAACGTTCCCTTGGACGAGATCGGATTCTGGGTTGTTGCGGAAGTTTCGGCCAAGGGGAGCACCCGTGGCAAGCTGTCATGGTTGACCTCGGTTTCCCAGGGCGAACGGAGCAGGGTGTTTGACATTGAGGGCGACGGTCGTCGCCATTGGTACAACATCGACCTGTCCGGGCAGCGCACGTGGGCTGGCAATCTTTGCCAGCTTGGCATTGGCCTTTCCGGTTCGGACGGCGGCGAGTTCACGCTTCATCGCTTGTATGTCAGCGACGAACCCGGCGGTCCGGCCAGCATCTTCATCAAGAACGCCGGTCTCCCCAACGCCATCAATCGCGTTGGCCAGGAATGTGATTTCGCCATGTTGGTCACGAACCTCGGTGGCGAGACTGCACGTGGCTTGAAGATATCCTCGGTGTCGTTGCCTTCAGGAGCTGAACTGGTTCCCGGCAGCATGACCTTTGCTTCGGGCGTGAATGTCGATCCCTTCGAGACTCTTGAGTTTTCGATGAAGATTCGCGCTTCCCGACCCGTCAAAGGCGAGTTCACGTTGGCTCTGTCCAGCGAAGGCGGCCTGAAGTTTGAGCAAACTGGGGAGCTTGAGATCACGGCCTCCCTTGGCTTGCCCAAGGCCGACTACGTGCCTGAACCCCAGCCACTGGAAAGCGACTACGAAGTCGGAGCGCTTTACTTCCCCGGTTGGGACAATAGGGCCAATGGCGGCTGGCAGCGCGTCTATAACCGCTGTCCGGAACGGAAGCCGGTTTTGGGCTGGTACGACGAAGGCAATCCCGAATGCGTTGACTGGCAGATCAAGTGGCTGGTGGAAAACGGAATGACCTACCTTCTTGTTGACTGGTACTGGAGCAAGGGGCAAATCGGCCTCGATCACTGGATCAAGGCGTTCAAGCAGGCGCGCTATCGCAAGTATATGAAGTGGGCGATGATGTGGGCAAACCACAATGCGCCGGGTTCGCATTCCCTCGAAGACATGAAAAAGGTGGCGCAATTCTGGGTTGACAACTACTTCAACATGCCTGAGTACTACACCTTTGACGGAAAGCCCGTCGTGATGATGTGGAGCGTTTACAACATGGACAACGACATGCGCGGCAAGGGCGGCGCAAAGGCGTTGATCGAGGCCGCGAACGAAGTCGCTGTCGCTGCCGGCTACAAGGGCATCCACTTCTCGGCGATGAAATGGCCCGAGGACGTGGTGACCACCCCGCAAATCCAGGCGCTTGCGGACAAGGGGTTCGAGTCAACCTCGATCTACCACTACATGAGTCATGGTGGCAAGGCAAAAGACCCGCGCAGGTTTTCCTTCGAACTTGTTGCGGAAACCAACAAGGACCTCTGGGAAAAGTGGTACGAAGTCGGAATCCTCCCGTTCTTCACCAACTTGTCAACGGGCTGGGATGACCGCCCATGGAACGACCATCTGGAAATCTACGGAAGGACGCCTGAGCTGTTCAAGAAGATCTGCCAGGATGCAAAGGCGTTTGCCGACAGGACGGGCTTGAAGAAGCGCATCCTGCTGTCTCCGTTGAACGAGTGGGGCGAAGGCTCCTATGCCGAACCCAACCGTGAATACGGGTTTGGAATGTATGAAGCCGTGCGGGAAGTGTTCTGCAAGAAGCCTGCTGGCGGCTGGCCATTGAACTACGGTCCGACGGATGTCGGGCTGGGGCCCTATGACGTGCAGATCAACAAGAGCTCGCGAAAGGACATGAGGACCAGCTGGGACTTGGAACAGCCGTCTCCCGGCTGGGGGCCGATGATGGGAATCAAGGACTACAAGTGCGAAAACGGCATCATTGCCTTCACCTCGGCATCCTTCGATCCCGCATTGACGTGCTCATTGGCGCATTTGCGCTCAAATCGCTTCAAGAAGTTTATTGTTCGGATGAAGGTTTCACCGCATCCCAATGGCGAGGAAGATACTTGCCAGTTGTTCTGGGGTACCTCGTCGGTTCCAAAGCACAACGAGCCGATGTCGGTTTCCACCAAGTACACTGCGAACGGTCAGTTCCAGGACATTGTTCTTGATTTCACGGCCAACTCGCGTTTCACGGGATTCCTGACCAGTTTCAGGTTCGATCCGATCACGCGTGCCGAAGCGCAGATCGAGATCGACTCGATTCGTCTTGAGTAAGCTGCTGGGGAATGAGTGTTCGCCATGGGAAAAGGAATCATTAACCTAACGGGGGTATTGCTTATGGGTCTCTTTTCAATTAGTTGCGGTCAGAACGTACGTCGTGCTGCGGTTGCCGGGAGCTTTTATCCTGGCGATGCCAAGGAATTACGTGCAGAGGTCGAGCGGTTGATATCATCCGAGGGTGTCCCCGAGGAGGCGAAGATATCTGGAAAGGTGCTTGCGATCATGGCTCCCCACGCCGGATACGTGTTTTCGGCGGGGATTGCGTCCGCCGGATATCGCCTGCTGCGTCAAAGCGACGCGGACACGATTGTGGTAATCGGGCATGACCTTGGTCGTGCAGCTCCAGGGATTCCCGCCGTGTTCTGTGATTCATCAGGCTTCGAGACGCCCCTTGGCGTTGTTGAGGTCGATCTGGAGCTGCTTGCTGCGATGCGAAAGGCATTGCCGAAAAGCGTTGTGCACAACAGAATCCACGCACAGGACCATACGGTTGAAGTCCATCTTCCGTTCCTGCAGGTGCTCAAGCCGGGATGCAAGATCCTCCCCGTGATGTTCGGCGAGGTGACCGAAGACCATTGCAGGCAATTTGCGGAAGCACTGAAGTCCTGCGAAGGAAACAGGAAAATCCTCGTCCTCGCAAGCACGGACTTGTCCCATTACCCGCCCGCGCAAGATGCCAGGGTCATTGACGACGAGACGCTCAGGCTGATCGAATCGGCTGACCTTCCAGGCTTGCTGGAGCGCCGCGATGGCTCGTGCCTGGACATGGATTCGGTCCAGACGGCGATTTGCTCGGCGGGCGGCGTCGGCGTCGCCATGTATTGGGCTGCCATCAACGGCGGGAATGAGATTCGCATATTGAGCCGAGGCACGTCAGGCGATATTCCCAGAGGCGACAAGCGCCGCGTTGTCGGATATGGCTCGGCTGCCTTTTTGCGGAACGGCGACAAGCCGGCGATAACGGTCAAGGCGAGCAAAGCCAAGCCCCAGGACGCTGACGGCGAAGGGTTTTCGGTTCCCGCCGACGTCCAGGCGGAGTTGCTGAAGCTGGTACGTCGTCGCATCGCGTCCAAGTTGGCGTTTTTGCCCTGGTCCTACAAGGCTCCCGAATCGATGCCGTCTCTTCAAGAGTCTGCGGCCGTGTTCGTGACCTTGACAAAGGGCGGTCATCTTCGCGGTTGCATTGGCACGACTGTCGCCAGGGAGCCATTGTACAAGACCGTCGAGCGTTTTGCCTTGAGCGCCGCCTTCGAGGATCCCCGGTTTCCTGCTGTGACCGCCAATGAGCTCAACGACCTGAAGATTGAGATATCGGTTTTGTCGCCGATGAAATTGGCTTCATCCCATGAGGAGATCATCCCCGGCAAGACTGGCGTGATGATCCGCAAGGGATCTCGCAGCGG
This sequence comes from Verrucomicrobiota bacterium, assembly GCA_019136135.1. Lineage (GTDB taxonomy): Bacteria > Verrucomicrobiota > Lentisphaeria > Oligosphaerales > Oligosphaeraceae > UBA1407. Next base: position 4,329 of record JAGVUR010000047.1, on the reverse strand, counting down.
CTTGTTCCTGCCGCAAGTTTGGGAACAATTGCCTGACAAGGAACAATTCATGGGATACCTCTGCGCTGAAAAGGCCGGCTTGCCACCCGATGCCTGGAAGGGCGATGACGTCAACCTGTATCTCTTTACGGTCTTCGCCTTCGAAGAAGACTAGGAGTAGGAAAAATGCAAGGAAAACTAGGAAGACTGTGCATGATGATGACACTCTTGGCGGCTGGATTGACAACAACTTACGCAGATGTCACATACAAGAATCTGCCACGCTGGCGAGGCTTCAACCTGCTGGAGAAATTCTATTGGAGCGGCACTCAGCGCAAGTATCAGGAATGGGACTTTGCGTTTATGCGCGACCATGGGTTTAATTTTGCCCGTTTGCCGATGGACTACCGGCATTGGATCATCGACGGGGATCCGGAAAAGATTGACGAAACCGTCCTGCTTGACATCGACGAGGCCGTCGCGCTCGGCAAGAAGTACGGCATCCACATCTGCCTCAATTTCCATCGCGCACCAGGATATACGGTCGCGAAACCCGCCGAAAAGATGAATCTGTGGAAGGATCCGGAAGCCCGTAGGATTTGTGCGATGCATTGGGGCGTTTTTGCCAAGCGGTACAAGGGGATCCCTTCGAGCGAATTGTCCTTCAACTTGTTCAACGAGCCGTCCTCAAGCGTTAGCGGAGAGACGTACGCCGAGGTGGTCGAAATCATGTTGAAGGCGATCCGTGCGGAAGATCCGAATCGATTGGTGATCTGCGATGGCTTATCCTGGGGCGGCAGACCTTGCATGGAACTCGCAAAGCTGGGAGTGGCACAGGCGACACGGGGCTACCAACCCATGGAAATCAGCCACTACAAGGCAAGTTGGGTCAATAGCGAACACTATCCGTACCCAACCTGGCCAACGCCAGTGGCGGTCGGTTGGCTTACTGGCGCCAAAAAGCCGGATCAGCCACATGAAATGGTCATTGCTTGGAACGCCAAGGAAAAGACCAAGCTGAGACTGAAGGTCGGAGTCGTCTCGCAAGACATTGAACTGAAATGGGTTGCCGACGGCAAAACAGTTTGGAGCAAGACATTCGTGCCTGGACCCGGTGAAGGCGAATGGAAAAAATCCGTCTATTCGGAGCAATGGAAGATTTACCAAAACGTTTATGATTTGGATTGTTTCGCGGAGATTCCCGCCGGGACTCGCGACCTTCGCCTTGTGGCAGGCGCCGGCGATTGGGTCATGTTTTCCGAAATTGGCGCTACTTGCGGCGATGGGAAGGAAGTCCTGCTGATCCTGCAACCAAGCTATGGCAGGAAGCAAGTGGTGATTTCTTTTGATGGAAATCAGTGGTCCAGCGGTGACACGATGGATCGCGATTGGCTGAAACGCATGGCGATTGATCCCTGGAAGGGATTGATCGAGCAGGGGATCGGTGTTATGGTTGGCGAGTTTGGCGCACACAACAAGACGCCTCACGATGTGACGTTGAGCTGGCTGGAAGACAATCTGGCAAACTGGCAATCCGCGGGATGGGGCTGGGCAATGTGGAACTTGCGTGGTTCATTCGGAATACTTGACAGCGGACGGGACGATGTCGCCTACGAGGATTACCAAGGCCATAAGCTTGACCGGAAAATGCTTGAGCTGTTGATGAAGTACAAGTAAGCATGAACGTGAAGCTCCAGAACAATAAACATGCAGCGAAGCCGGATTTTCCGTTGCTGTGCATAACCGGCGTGATGATCACCCTGTACGTGGTCTCCAATATCATGGCCGTCAAGCTGGTTTCAGTCGGGGGAGTTTGCTGGTTTGACGCAGGAACCCTGACGTTTCCGCTGGTCTATATGCTCGGCGACGTGCTGACCGAGCACTGGGGATACAAGACGACACGCAAGATTATCTGGCTGTCGTTCTCCTGCAACGCATTGGCGGTCTTGTGCACGACAGTTGGATTGTGGCTCCCCGTGCCCGAATACCAGGCTGACATTGCCCAGGCGTACAGCACGCTGTTTGGGTTGATGCCCCGTATCATCATCGCCTCCTTTGTGGGTTTTTTGGCGGGCGAGTTGTCGAATGCATGGACGTTGATATGGATTCGCAACAAGACTGGCCATCGCCACTTATGGATGCGTACGATCGGCAGTTCAGTAGTCGGTTTTGCATTGGACACTGGTTTGTTTGTTGTGATTGCATTTGCCGGGCGAGCGCCTGTTATTGACTTGCTGTCGATGTTTGCGGTTCAATTTTGCTTTAAGATGTTGGTGGAAACGTTGTTGAGTACGCCGATGGCATACGTTTTGCTTTATTTTATTCGCAAGTTGCATTGATAGTCACGGAAGATTGTCAAAAGGAGTCATGAATGGGTACCAAGAAGATCGGTATTGTCGGAACAGGTGGTGTTGCGCGTGGCAGCTATCTTCCCTATTTGTCCAAGCGCTCTGACGTCAAGCTATGCTATGCGTCCCGTACATTTTCCAAGGCTGAGGATGTCGCCAAGAAGTTTGGCGGTACTGCGTATGTTTCTGTTGAGGAGATGTGCCAAGCCGAGCGTCCAGACATTGGGATGGTCTTGACCAACGAAAGCGCCCACTTGATTGCTGCCAGGCAGCTTCTGGCTTGCGGCGTGAAACGCATCTTCCTGGAAAAGCCGATGGTTGCCAAGTACGGCCAGGCCAATGTAACCCATGAAGACTACTTGGACGCAAGGGATTTCATGGAGGAGGCCAAGGCGGCAGGCTGCTCTGTCGCAATGATCTTCAACTATAGGTTCTATGACCTGACCCGCAAGATCCAGCAACTCGTCAACGAACGCAAGTTGGGCAAGCTGATTCAAAGCTCATGGCTGGTCAACTACGCCTGCTGGAGCCATTGCATCGACTTGCTGCTGGCGTTTTCAGAAGGCGTCAACACCGTGGCCGCAATCGGCGAAAAGAAGGAAAATGCCGATCTGGCGGCTGCCTTTACGACGGCAAATGGAGGAACAGGAATCATCCTCGGAACGCAAGGAACGGATTTCGCCCATCCGCTCTATCACGTTACCCTCAACTTCCAGGGCGGTACAATCTGCTTCAATGACCTGGATACGGAACTGAACCTCTACCAAAGAGGATCCGATTACTCCGAAACCTTCCGTCTTCTGGGAAATCGCTCCCGTTGGGACAAATACCACGCCTCATTCGCCAAATCATTGGAAGCATACCTGGATAGCGTTGACAAAAATCTCGAACCTCCAGTGCCAGGTGTCGCCGGACTCGCGGAACTTCAATTCGAAGCAGCATTGCGACGTTCTGCAGCCAGTGGACAAACCGTAACCCTGGAGTAGAGCCGGCCAATTTTATCAGACTAACGGAATAGATGACTTCAGGTTTATACCCTTATATAAAAATGTTAAAACATATAAAAATAAAAAATATATTGCTTGTCTTCTTTATTATCTTAGGTATAAGTTGTACACAAACAATAAGTAGTTTCCCTGGAACAATGACATCTGTAGAAATTGATGAAGTATTATATTGGATTTATGCTGATAAAACCGATGAGATGGTATTGATATTAGCTATTTCAACAGAGCTTACACCGGAACGCATAAATGTAATAGCGGGACAAGTAAACGTAAAAGAAAGGGTACAACCTAAAATTATGAAGTTGTTTCAACCTAAGGATAGTAGATTACCAATTGTTGTCATGGATGGTGAAGAATTTCCATGTAAAAGAAATAACTTCTATATAATAACAAAATTAAATGGAAATATTTGTACAATAAAAAAAGAAATAGATCCATCAAAACTGAATGAATATCCCCGAGAAGATTGGAGCACAAATGAAAAAATAATATTTAAAAAGGCGCGCATATTTCTAGATTAAAGTTTTTTCATACTTATGCCATGTTCTTGACAGTACCGAGTTTACACCGGGTTTACACTAAAAAGAACATGACGATAACTTATTTGCGGCGTCCTTTTTTTGCAAGGGCGAACGGAGGATTTAACTCAGGGAAGTGGCTCATTTTGATGCGCCCTTGACGCATTGCTCTGCATTATATCATAGTGCTTCACCGGTGATAATAATTTTTGACGATTGTTTGTTGCCTAATGTCCTTGTTAATTCTAAATAAATAGTATGTTGAAATCGTCCTTTCAGAGCATGGGGTCTAATTTCAATTTGCACATTCAGCGTGCCATCGGAACCAAACTTTGAGGAAGGGAAAACTGCTTTTATGCCGTCACAACTTGTTTTTGCCGAATCAATAGTATCGCTCTTCCATGGGCTATAAAAACCAATATTAGTGTCAAACAACTTTTCTGACGAAAAGGAACCTAAAAGAATAACCAGGTCATC
>JAGVUR010000022.1 GCA_019136135.1 Verrucomicrobiota bacterium | reverse complement strand
CCCGACCACCCAAGGTGCCCCCGACCACCCAAGGTGCCCCCGACCACCCAAGGTGCCCCCGACCACCCAAGGTGCCCCCGACCACCCAAGGTGCCCCCGACCACCCAAGGTGCCTCCCACCACCCCGGGTGCCCGTACCTAAAACCGCCGTCTTCTGCAGCAGGGCAAATTTGTCCGACGCCGTCCGGCCTTCCGTCCCAGAATCCCATATCCCAGTCCCATGGGTCACATGTGTCCCATTGGTCTCATTCGTCTCAGTCCCAGTCCCATCACCCCCTCAAAACAAAGCATGTCACATGCGTTTTGAGTACGAAACTGAAGATTTTTCGTTTCGGTTTCGGGGTGTTTTTTTGGTTGTCAGTCCACCCCAAAGTTGCTTTTACGGGCGTCGTGGAAATAATATCGCCCAAAGCTGGTTTTAGGTTGCAACTCCTATCATTTTAGAGTACATTATTTAATTAGCTTGTACCTAATTCCACAACCACTTCCAGAGGTAAAAAAATGAGAACCCTTCCACTTTTCCTGCTCCTTGCCGTGACTGTCTCAGCCCAACAAACCAAGATCATCCCCCTCTTCGACGGCACACAGTCACTGAGACTCTGGTCCAACCAAAGAGATTCACAGAGACTCAACAGGGAATTCGAATCCGCCTCCCACGAGTACGTCGGAAAATTCCTCAATTGGAAATTCGTCCCAAAGCCAGGCACGACATTCAACGACATGTTCCTGATGGTTCCCATCAAAAGGTCCTTCACCAGCATCACATTCAAGGTGGACAATATCGGAGAGCCTTTCCTTATTTCCTCGAAAATCACCGACGGCTTCAACGCCGAATGGTGTTTTGGATCAAAAGAACTGATCATGGGAGAGCAAACCGTCACCGTGCAATGGGACGAATGGCAACACGCATCATGGTCAAATATCAAGGAAGGACCCATGGTCTTCCCGACTAAATCCATCGCCGTTATCGCATTCGGTGTCAAAACAGGAAAGCTGCACGAAATCAATATCCAGGGAATCGATATTCAGGAATCGGTCATCGACATCACTGACATCAGCGGCTTCCAAGTCCCAAATACAGCAAGGGCAGGATACGACTTGGCTATCAACCCTTTTAAAGTCAAACTCCAGCAAAAAATCAAGCCAACTGCAGTGACGGTCTCAATCCAGAAAAACAACACGACAGTCGCTTACGCTACCGCTGACGTCGAAAGCCAATTCGCAGATCAGTTCGACATCAACTGCAATCCGATCCCATTGCAATGGATCCTTAGAAAAGGCGCCTATGACATCGAGGTCATCATCCTTGGCGAACTCGAAAATGGAATGAAAAACGTCACCGCAAGCAAAAAACTCGGAACTGTCGATATCATCGAGCACGAACCATTCCACCCTGAAACCTTCGCCGAAGTCAAAAACCACAACGGAACGCCAACGATCTTCATCAATGGAAAACCGCACAACGGAATGGCGTATGCGGCGTACAGACCAAACTTCGAGGTCTTCAAGGACTTCACATCCGTAAACGTCGACCTCTTTACAATCTGCGCAACGCCAACAGAATCAGGATACAATATCTCGCCGACAGCCTGGGTTGACGAAAATACATACGACTACACCCACCTTGACAAACGAGTCGAAATGGTCCTTGCCGCAAACCCGAAAGCATACATCTTCCCAAGGCTCTACGTGCACGCACCAAGATGGTGGTCAATCCAAAATCCAGACGAACTCGTCATCGCGGAAAAACCAGACGGAACAAGATACGTCTTCGACCACTTGGGCAAGCCTGCCCCGTCTTGGGCCTCGAAAAAGTGGCGCCAAGACACGATCAAGGGACTGCAGAAGCTGATCGAATACATCGAATCCTCGCCCTACGCAAACAACTTCATCGGATACCACATAGCCTCGGGAACAACCGAAGAATGGATGATGTGGGGATCAAATGAAAACGAATGGGTCGACTACTCGCCAGCCAATACAAACTACTTCCGAGAATGGCTCAAAAACAAATACAAAAATGACGAAAACCTCAAAAAGGCATGGAATAACAATGACGTCACGATCGATACGGCCGAAATCCCGACGTACAAGGAACGGGCAAACGCAAACTTCGGCATGATGAGAAATCCCGAAAACGAAATGAACGTCATTGACTTCTACCAGTACAACTCCTGGCTCGTGGCAGACACAATCAAGGTCTTCACGAAAGCAGTCAAGGACGCAACAAAGCGAAGGAAAACTGTCGGAATCTTCTATGGATACCTCCTCCAGCTCTGCGGCGGGCACAGGCAGCAAAACTCGGGACACAACGCCTTGGCCGATGTCCTCGCTTCGCCGGACATCGACTTCATCTGCTCGCCAACATCCTACTCCTTCAGGCAACTCGGCGGAAAGGGAACATGCCACTTCATGTCGCTCATCGACACAATCAAGCTACACGGAAAACTCTGGTTTAACGAAAATGACGTTCGAACCTCGCTTTCCCCGGGCAAGCTCGGCGCCTGGGGCAAGCCTGAAAACGTCGATGGAGACATCATCCAGCAAGACAAGGAGCTGGCTTGCGTACTCACAAACGGAGTCGTCCAGTGGTGGTTCGACGTCGGAGCAAACCGATATGACGACCCCAAGCTCCTTGACGCGATCAAAAACTACACCAGGGTCGCCTCGATCGCCAATACCCTCGACCGTTCGCCGATCACGCAAGCCGCCTTCGTCATTGACGAAACATCCCTCGCATACCTGAAAGTCGCACATCGGCAGGGCTGGCACCTGACGCTGGGACGGCTTCCGCAAATCCATCGCGCCGGATGCTCATTCGGCCACTATCTTGCTTCCGATCTCGACAAAATCCAAGACCACAAGCTGATTGTGCTGACCAACATCTTCAATCCCTCGGACGAATGCAGGAAACAAGTCGAAAAGCTCAAGTCCGGCAACCGAGTCATCCTCTTCTACAACGGCTCGGGCACGTACACCAACAACCGCATTGACATTCCGAACATCAAGGCCTTCACCGGCATCAACGTGAAGCTTGACGAAGGCGTCGCAAAAGGACCATTCACGTTCAACGACACGCCGGTATTCTGCGATACGATCCAGGGTCAGTCATTCGGTTCCGAGCACTACATCCAAGAACCGGCTCTCATCCCGGACGATCCGGAAGCGATCGTCGTCGCCACATACCAGGACGGAAGACCTGCCGTCGCAATCAAGAAGTTCCCGAGCTGGACTGCTGTCTATTGCGCAGAAGTCGAACTCCCGCCTGCCTTCTACGCCAACCTGGCAAAACTCGCAGGCATCCATCGATTCATTGACACTCCCGACGTTGTCTGGGCCAATAAATCGATGCTCGCCGTATCTGTTGACAAGCCCGGGAAGCGAACGATCAATCTAATCAAACCCGCCAAAGTCACGGAACTCTACTCGGGCAGGCAAATCGCCGAAACGCCTGCCAAAACCTTTGAAGCGGATTTCCCGGAAAACGCAACTCTCCTGTTCAAACTCGACTAGGCAACGATGCAACTGGAGGACAAAATGGACTGGAAAATCGTACTTGACGACCAACGCAAAATTGCCACTCGCCCATTCCATCTCGGGTACTACTGGCAGGGAAAATACAGGTTGGACAACCCCATCGGCAATGATCATGCCGCGATTCGCCGCGCCAAGTCCGTTGCCTACATGCTCGACCACCTCCAACCCAACATCCATCCACAGCAGATGTTCCTCGGTGGGAACGAAATCTTCCAAGCCCAATCGCTCCCCCAAAGCATCTCCCAGGAGGACTACGACCAGGCGATCAAGGCAATCCATTCAGAAGGCGATTTCAGAAACTTCACCACAGCCTCTTCTCACACGGCCTATGACGCCGTCAGGCTTTTCAACGAAGGACTCGGAGGACTCGCCAAGCGGACTCGAACACAAGCACAAAAGCCCGGTGCGCCTCCAATCTCAATCGCGATGGATATCGTTGTACAGGCAGTCATCAGGACATTTCGCCGATTCGCAGACGAGATCAAGCCAACACATCCGGAAGCCGCAGGAAGAATCGCATTCCTCGCAGACGGGAAGCCACGAGACATGGCGGAGGCGATCCAGCTCCTTTGGCTCGTATTCTGCCTGATCTATGCG
>JAGVUR010000183.1 GCA_019136135.1 Verrucomicrobiota bacterium | reverse complement strand
GCCTCTCGGCGACGCAGTTACGGTTCGGTACTAACTCTGAAAGGTTTTGTTAGGGAGAAACTTTCATCCTCCTATGTGTGTAGCCTCGTTGTCGCACTGGTTAAGCACCTACGGCGCAATGCGTTATGCAAACATCCAGCTGGTTCGCCCGACCTGTCCGACCTGTCCCAGTCCCAGAAACCCCAATACCGAACTCAAGGGGCATGTCACATGCATTTTGAGTACGAAATCGGTGTTTTTTTGTCTTGATTTCGGAGTGGTTTTGCGGAAGAAAGCCCAACGACCTGTCCGACCCGTCCGACCCGTCCGACCCGTCCGACCCGTCAGACCCGTCCGACCCGTCCCAATCCCAAAACCTCCAATACCGAGCTCAAGGGGTATGTCGCATGCATTTTGAGTACGAAACCGGTAATTTTTTGTCTTGATTTTATGGGGGAAATGTGTCGTTTCTCACGACAAAAAAGATCCGCCGAGAGGCGCATTGGCATCGGCGGATCTTGATTCATGGACTTCGTGACTGAAGCGTGGTTACTCTTCTTTGGGTTCTTCCTTCTTTTCCGGCTCCGGCTCTGGTTTGGGCTTGTCCTTCAGGAAATCATCGAAGGACTTATCGACGCTGCCGAGGGAATAGGTTCCGACCTCGTAAATCCAGGGAGCAAACTGCGTATTGAGTTCGGTCGCCTTGTCCTGCTTTTCGGCAATGGATTTTGCGAAATCGTCATCGAGTTTTTTCTTGTCTTCGGGTTTTTCATCAGCGCCTGGTTTCCGCGTTGCTTCCCCGATCCATTCGACACTTTTGATTTTGAGGAATCGTTTTCCGTCTTTTTCCTCACCGAAGTCGATTGTGTACCTAAAGTCATCGAAATCCGTTGCGACGAAGGTTTTTGTTTTTGCGAATCCGATGTCTTCGGGCTTGGCGTCAGGGTCTGCGACGTCATTGAAACGAATCCATGAGAAAGCGTTTTTGACGGAGCTGAGCCTGCTTGCATCGGTTTCCTTGTCGTCGGGGATAACGGCATCAAGCAGCAGATCTGCGTTTTTGTCTCCGCGTGCGAGCTTCCAGAGGGATTTTCCATCGACGATCAACTCTGCGGTCTTGATGTCCTCGATCTTGAAGAATTCCTTATCGAGCCAATAGGCGACATCGGAATCGACTGGGGAGAACGTTTCAGAGACAAGTACGGATTTTCCATCTTTGACGATATATCTTCCATTGGGTATCGCTCCACCGCCTCCGCCCATCATCATCATTCCCTGCGGCATTCCACCGCCTTCCATTTCTCGCGTATGCTGTGCGCCGAAAAGGATTGTCTTGAGGACGGTGCCCGAGGCATCCTTGAGCTGGACGGTGACCGCGCCGTTGTCATCCAGCTTGAGTTCTTCCTTTTGCGTATCGGAGAGGGTCAGCTCGCGTGCGACGGTGCAATCGGTCAAGGAAACGAGGAATGACTTGAGGTTATCCATGTTGGCGGGATATCCGAATCGTTCTTTGACAATCCAGCTCCCATCTTCCATGACCAGGTTCACGGTTTTTCCGTTTTTGGTGAATGTCATTCCCGCCACTTTGGTTGGATCCAGTTCGCTTTCGGGCAGCAGCCGTGCGGCTTGCCCGCTCTTGGCGGCTTCACCCCAGGTCTCTTCGCCAGGACGCGTCGCAACGTACACGATTCCCAGGACGACTGCTATTGCCAGCAAAATCAGTAATTGCTTCGATTTCATTGTTGTTGTCCTCCTGTATTATTTTGCAAAGCGCTTGACCATGGCGTAGATGATGCCGGCTAGGGCGACCAGCAAGGGCATCAAGCCGATGTTCAGCAGCATCACATTGTTCTCAAGGGAATCGATGTCCTTGCGCAATTGCTTGCGAACCTCCTGAAGCTCCTTCTTAGCCTCGACTTCCTTCTTGCGGAATTTCTTCAGCAACTCACGTTGTTCAGCTGAGAGGAGTTCCTTGTCTCCCGGCTTGCGTTCCCGTTGAAGCTGATTGATCTCGTACTGGATTTCCTGGACTTCGCCTTCCAGCTTCTTGATTTGCTCTTCGAAGCGCTTGTTCGCCTCCAGCTCCATATCGCGGACCTTCGTGAATGGGCGCTGGGTACCGCCACGGGAACGAATCCCGAACAGGACGCTGTCGCCGCTCATGTATTCGACCAGGTTCTGGGCAAACGCCAAGTTGTGGTTGATCGGCTGGACCAGGACCTGTCCCAGGAATTGCTGGCGCTCGATGCACAGGGGATCGTAAAGCATATCAGAATCGGCAACCAGCACCACGGCTCCATCCTTGGAGGAAGCCTTCAGCCAACCGCCTTCGGGGGCGACTGGAGGTGGCGGGGGTTCCTGGCCTTCCTCGGCCCTCGGGGGAGGAGCGCCATCCGGGAACGCAGTCTTGAACTTGCCCGTCAGCTTGATCGCCAAATCCTTCGCCATATCGTCAGCCTTGAAGCCGCGGGCCATATCCATCCCGCCTTGCAAAATCATCATTTTTGGCGCCATCATCGACTCTTCCGAGCTCTTCAGCAACACGGTCTTGGTCAAGCCTTCAGCGACAGTGCCCTTGAATGCACCTGCGCAGAATGCCATCAACGAACTCAATTGAGCGGTTGTAGGATCGTCGCCAACGATGGATTCCTTGCCCATGTTAATGAGGATCGGGTTGCGTCCGCCTTGTCCGCCTCCGGCGAGCAACTTGTCAAGCACCACTTGTTCGGTATCGAATTCCACCCCCCATGCCTTAAGCAACGGGGCGAGGGTTGATGAGACCTGTGGTGGCGCATACTGTTGCATTTGCGGATTTTGGGATTGGATGTCCGCCACGCTCATCGGATCGAGGAAAGCGATCAGGTGACCGCCCCTCAGCACGTATTGATCGAGTGCGAACATCGCCTGTTCGGGAAGGTCTTTTGGATGGATGGCAAGGACCACATTGATATCAGAATCAACTTCGGTCATCGCAGGTGAGAGTTCCACTACTTCGTAGGTACGCTTCAGCTCATTGATCACGATCCATTCAGGCTTCTTCTGACCGCCTTGCATCATCGCCATCGGATTGTCATAGCCGCCCATGACCTTCAAGGAGCTAAGCACGCCGACTTTTGGCTTTGTGGAGGATCTCACACCGATGATTGCGCGGGTCAGGTCGTACTCCAGGAGTTTTTCGCGTTCGGGACTCAAGAACGGAATCGTCTCCGTACGGTTGCCGCAGCTTACTGCAATGCCCAGGTAGATCTGGTCTTCGCCGAACACATCCAGCGACTTGCCGGAAATTCCGTCCAACTTGGCTGAATCCTCGGCGTCAGTATCCGGCTTCGGGTTCAACTTTTTCACTTCCAGGAATTTCCCTGCGTACTGCTTGTATTCGCTGAGCAGATCCTCCACCCGATTCGCATAGTTCTTGAAGTAAACGGGCATTTTCGCCACGTCTTTCGTGTAGTAGAAGCGGATGCTGACAGGCTCGGTCAATGCCTTGAGCGTTGACTTCGTCCCATCGGACAGCGTGTATATCTTGTCTTCCGTGCAATCAATTCGTACATTTAGCGGCTTGACAATCAAGTTGACTATGACCAAAATCACAGCGACGATGATGATGCCGACCACCGAACTCAAATACCGTGAAAGCTTCTTCGTTTTCATCTTCATCCCTCCTTAGCTGCGATGCTGCTTCAGCACGATATTCGTCGAAAACAGCGCAAATCCAATCAACGACACGAAATAGACCACGTCCCTCAGATCCAGGACGCCGCGCTGCATGCTCTCGAAATGGAACATCACGCTCAAGTGTGCGGCGAAGTCAACCAGGTTGCTGGAAGCGCCCCACTTCAGCAGCAGATTGGTCACGGGCGGGAATCCCACCAAAACCAGCAGCAGGCAGACCACGACCGATGTGATGAAGCTGATGACCTGATTTCTCGTGCAAGCGCTCGTCATTCCGCTGATCGCCAAGTAGGCGCCGGACATCAGGAAACTACCGATGTAACCAGTCAAGATCGGTCCCATGTCAGGTTCGCCAAGATAGCAAACCGTGATTGGCATCGGCAACGTCAACAGCAACGCAATCCCAAGAAAGATCCAGCCGGCAAAAAACTTGCCCAGAATCGCCTGGCTGGCGGACAATGGCAATGTGCACAGCAGCTCCAACGTGCCCATGCGACGCTCCTCTGCCCACAAACGCATTCCGATCGCAGGAACCAAAAGCATGTACAGCCACGGATGCCATACGAAAAACCTGGTCAGCGAGGCTTCATCGGAACGGAAAAATCCCCCCATCATAAAGGTGAAGAAACCTGATAGCAACAGGAAAATGATCAAGAACACATACGCAATCGGCGAGTTGAAGTAGCTCGCCAATTCGCGTTTCACAATAAACCACGTTTTTTTCATTACACTGCTTCCTTATTAGCTTATCTGGATTTAGTTGTTTTCCTGATTGGTTGCCACATCAAGGCTGGTGATTGCCCTGAATACGTCGTCCAGACGTCCGGAGTTGGTATGCAACTCATCAAATGCCCAGGATCTTCTATCCAGTTCCGCCTTGATCTTTGCCGCGAGGCCGGATTTTTCGGATTGTTGCGGGATTGTCGCCACCAGCGCACCATCGACTTCCTTCACCTCAATCGGTCGTCCTGCCTCTGGGATCCTTTCCAGCACAGCTGTCAGTTCCGGCTTTTGGACGCCTTGCACCCTGATGGTCACTCCGCCAGCCTCGGCGGATTTCGCGCGCATTTCGGCGGGGGTTCCATTGAAGACCAACCTGCCTTGGTCAATGATGATCACGCGGGTGCAGATTGCCTCGACTTCTTCCAGGATATGCGTTGACACGATGATTGCCTTGTCCTGCCCCATTCGCTTGATCAGTTCTCGCATCTCGTGCTTTTGGTTGGGATCCAGGCCATCCGTCGGCTCATCCAGGATCAAAATCGGCGGGTCATGCAGGATTGCCTGTGCAAAGCATGTACGGTGGCGATATCCCTTTGACAGGGTATCAATGCTCTGCTTGCGAACGCTTCCCAAGTGGCATGTCACGATCGCTTTCTCAACGGCATTGCGCTTGGCCTCGCCGCTCAAGTCGCGCATCGACGCCGTAAATTCCAGGAATCCCTCGACTGTCATGTCAGCGTATGCGGGTGCATTTTCAGGCAAGTATCCGAACAATGATTTTGACTTAAGCGGCTCGTCAACCAAGTTGTGGCCACCGATTTCAACGCTGCCGCTAGACATCGGCAAAAAGCCTGTCAGCATGCGCATTGTGGTTGATTTTCCTGCTCCATTCGGTCCTAGGAAACCCAGCACTTCGCCTTTGGCGACTTGGAACGAAACGTCGTCAACCACCAATTTGCTACCGTACCATTTGAATAGATTGTTCGCTTTGATCATCGCTTACTTCTGCTCCTTATTGTACTGACCAAAAGGTCCTTTCAATTCAAGCTTCAAAAAAGAAAAACAGAAACATATGTTGACACCATCTGGTGGATTTTGTTCCCGAAGTTTCCGGAAAAAACAAAAAAACTCCTCTCCAGCCACGAAAGCAAGAGGAATTTTTTGTTTTTTCGGCGGTTTACTTGAGTGTAATGACCAGGTTTTCCAATGGGGATTCATCGTGTGCGACGACTTTCGCCCCGATGACCCATTGTCCGCCGCCCTGTCCGATTTTGCAGAGGAGTTCGTTATCGCCCTGTTTCAGCTCCACCGGGAGTTTGTCGTCGTATGCCTTATATGCCCTTGGCACATTGACATCCTCGATTTGTGTTCCGTTCAGCCAGACCTTGACTGCGTCATCGCTTCCCACCAGGATGATCGCCTTTGTTGCCTCCGGGACCCTGAGCACGCATCGTGCGTACACGGTCACGTTGCTTCCAGCATCTGGCATCTTGTGAAGATCCAGCTTCCCGGACTTGTCGCAGCCGTATTCCTTCCAGGTGACCGACGCCGCTTCGGCTGGTATTTCCGGGGCGAACGGGGTATTTTGCAAGTCATGGTAACTCTTTCCTTCCTGGCGATAGATTGGCGAAACCTGCCAGCGCATGATCTTGCCCGCATTGTCCGCAATCACCGCCATGGAAGCCTTGGCCCGATCCAATTGCGCACCTGACAGCAAAGGCATCGCCTTCCGCAACGCGGGAGCGCATTCCAAGCTACGAAGATGCTCAGACAAAACAACAACCGCCGAAGCCGCATCTGACTTCAATCCTTCGTCATCAAGCGCCGCAGTCAACGTCGCCAATGCCTTTCCATCCTGGCTGCTACCCAAGGCGCCAATCACAAGGCGACGCTCTTCGACGCGCTTCGCCAGATCCATCATCCCAAGCAAATCGTCAACCTTTTCCGCTGAAGGCTTGGATTGCATCGGTATCAAGCGAATACATCCGCGGAACGCCAAAATCTGATTGACGCCGACTTGTTCCGTTTGGGCAATCTCACGCAACTTCGGCAAGGCGCTCGAATCGCGCCAATCCGCCATCACGCGCAACGATGATTCCTTCACGCTAGAGGCGCCTGATCTCCATGCCGCCTCCAGCAACGCAAACGCTTCCTTGGTTCCTGCAACGCCAGCGACCTTCAACAAGCTGGACTTCACAGCGTCAACACCAGCCTCGTACGCAACCTTGACCTGAGGCCAGTACAGCTTGGGATCGCCAATGCGACGGCACAACGCCAGCAACCCCCTTTCAGCAGCTGCGCTCCAATCCTTGTCTTCGACAGACAGCTTGACCTGCTCCAGCATGAAGGGCAATGCATCGACTTCGCCCAATGCCCCATAAAGCTTGCACAACGCCTGGCGAGTCGCGCTGTCGCCATCCTTCGCAAATGCTTGAACCGAACCCAATATCCCGGATTCGACACGACGTTCCAAAATCGACAAGAACGCGGGGCGAAGCGAAACATCCGACTTGTCCGCCAGATTAACCAACTCGGGACCCAAGCTGCCAGGCAACGCAACTACAGCATTCGTAGCTGCACCCGACACTCCTTCGCGCTGGTCAGACAACCAGCCCGCCAACCTGGACAAGCTGTCCTTGCCCAAAATCCGCACCACGGAACCAATTGCCGCGCTGCGATTGGCAGCATCGTCACTGGCGATAATACGATCCAATGCAGGCACTGTCTCGGAATTTCCGCACTTTCCAAGCAACTCGATTGACTCCAACGTAATCTTTCCACCCATCAAAGCATCGCAAACCAACTTCTGGCGAGCGGCGTTGAAATTCTTCGCCAACAGGCGTGATGCCGACAATCGTACCCGCAGCTCCGGATGGGCAAGACCGGCAACCAAAATCTGATTGGATTCGCCATCGCCGATTCTCTCGCACATTTCCAGGAACGAGCACTGCACAGCGACATCATTGTCACGCCCCTGCTTCCAGGCTCGACCCAACGCCATCGCTCCTTGCTTGTCTCCCCACAAAACCCAATTCTTCATCGCCTCTCCGACGACTCCGTCAATCACCAATTGCTCATACTTTGACGCAATGCCACGTTTTCCCGCAAGTCCAGCCACAGCCTTTTTCGCGGCAGGATGGTCCAAGCGTCCCAATGCCTGGATTGCCGCCCAACGGACTTTTGATTCCTTCGAATCCAAATCCCTCACAATTGCGTCGGCAGATTCCGACACACCAAGCTCGCCCAATGCTTGGATGACACTCGAACGGCTCACGCCTTCCACCCTGCTCAAGGCAGAAGCCAAGACTGGTCCCGAAACGCGAGGAGCATCCGGCAAATAAACCAAGATCCGGCACACTGCATCGCAATACTCAGGTTGCAAAAGCATTTCCGACAACGCGGGCACCGAAGCCGGACCAGCGGCATAGTACAGCTGCTCAAGCAAAAATGCCTTCACTTCAGGTTCCTTGGCATTCTTCAACGCATCCAGCAAAACCTTCTCCACCATCAACTCGACCTTCCGGGTTCGCGCCTGTACGCAGATCCCGTGCAACACCATTCTGGTTTCCGTATCATCGGCATCGGCGCGGGCCGAAGCGTCAACCAACTTTGCGCAACACTCACGCAACGCTGGTTCGCCGCCTTTGATCACATCGTCAACCACGTCACCAAACAAAATGCATCCTGTCAATACTGCAATTGCTGCTATAGTCAGCTTTTTCATTGTTACCTCACTCAATTCTCACTTTGCTTTCGACCTGACGGCATACTCGACTTCAACTCACAGCGTCCACGGCGCACGGCGCGGCGGATTAGCCAACCTGTTCGCCTCTTGGTCGTTCACAAATTCCTCCTTGACGGGATCCCAATTCAGCTTCCTGCCCAATCTTACGGCAATCGAGGCCAGGTGCAGGAGGTCTGCCGACCTGGCGGCCTGCCTTGCATTTGGATGGTGTCCGTGCACATTTTCCCGTGTTCTGACGGCATGTTCCCAGCTTTGGAGTTTTGGGGGATCCGGGTATTGCTTGAGTTTTTCCAGGAGGTTGGCGGGTTCCAACTTGGTTCCTCCCCAGTACTTGCCGTTAGGTCCTTCGAGCCACGGTTTTCCTGCGGTATGTTTTTCACCCCACTCCCAGCTTTCGATGATTATCTTCGTGCCATCGGCGTAGGTCAGGTAGATGGTTCCCCAGAGTCCGCAGGCATCGGGATGTTGCGGCCAGGGCGCGATGGCCTCGATTGTAACGGGACCTGTGTCGTCCTTGCCCAAGGCGTACTGGATGGGATCGATATGATGCTGACCCATGTCTCCGAAACCGCCTTCGTCATAGTCCCAATAGCCTCGGAAGCTGCCGTGGACACGATGGGGATGGTACGGCTTGACGGGCGCGGGACCAAGCCACATGTCATAGTCCAGAACCTCTGGCACTGGTTGCGGCACCAGATTATGCCTTCCGCTCCATTGACGGATCTTGAATCCGGTCGGGCAATAGTCGGGATTCAGTCTCACGGTCAAAGGTTCGCCCAGCAATCCGCTCATCACGAGCTTGCGCATGAACCAGCCCGAACCGCGTCCCCAGGTATTCGCCTGATATACGACGCCGTGGCGTTCGACCGCCTCGACCAGCGCCTTGCTTTCCGCCAGGGTATGGGTGGCTGGCTTCTCGGAATAGATATCAAATCCCGCCTTTGCTGCGGCAATGGCGATTTGCGCATGCCAATGTGGCGGTGTCGGAATATGGATCGTATCGATTCCCGGCTGTTCCAGAACTTCGCGCCAATCTGAAAATGCCTTTACTTGGCCGCCCGCCTTCTTCACGGCACGTTCCAAGTGGTTCTTGTCAACATCGCAGACCGCCTGTGTCCTGGGATACGCGGTCACGTGTCCCATTCCCATGCCTCCAGTCCCGATTACTGCACGAGTAATGATATTGCTCGGTGCCTCAGGACCGCCAAAAACATAGCTGCTGGGGACAATCAGCAATCCAGCCCCAACAGCTCCACTGCTACGCAAAAAATCGCGCCGTGTCAATCCGTTCTCGTTCTTCTTGCCCATTGTGTCACTCCGTAACTTGTCATGGTATCAAAAGTTTAGGTAAAGTACAGATTAAAAAAAATATAGCCCTCCTTGCCCATTTCTCAACTTTCAGGTAAAAAGAGGCACGAATGGTGAATGGTGAATGGTGAATTGCCAGTCCGACCAGTCCGACCAGTCCGACCCTGTCAGACCCTGTCAGACCCTGTCAGACCCTGTCAGACCCTGTCATACCCTGTCAGACCCTGTCAGACCCTGTCAGACCCTGTCAGACCCTGTCAGACCCTGTCAGACCCTGTCAGGCCCGTCCGACCCGTCAGACCCGTCCCACCAAAAAACATTTTCGCCAGACTAGCCAGAAAAAGGTATGTCACATACATTTTGAGTACGAAAGTGATGATTTTTTTCGCGTTGATTTTGCGTTGATTTTGTCTGAGAAAGGGTTACAAGACAAATTGCACCGGCAGTGGCTTGACAGCGCCTTGGGATTGTATCATATTCACCAAGTCACACAGAAAACCACATCGTTTGGAGACGAACCATGAAAATCCTCATTACAGGCGGCAACGGAATGCTGGGACGAACCCTGGCGAAAACTCTCGCGGAACACGAAATCGCCATTGCAGACCTGCCCAATTGCGACATCACTGACCAGGCAAGCCTTGACAAAATCATGCAAGCCCAACAACCGGACCTGATCATCCACTGCGCGGCCATGACCCAGGTCGATGCCTGCGAGGAAAAGCCCGATCAGGCATTTAAAATCAACGAAACCGGGTCGGAAAATGTCGCCAAATCAGCGGCAAAATACAATGCCAGGCTGATTGCCATCTCAACCGATTATGTTTTCGACGGTGATGCGACTGCCCCCTATCAGGAAGACCATCCCACAAACCCAAAGACCGTTTATGGAAAATCAAAGCTAGCAGGAGAACGGAAAATTCAGGAATTCTGCCCCAATCACCTGATCCTTAGGATCGCCTGGCTGTATGGGCCTGGAGGGCCAAGCTTCTTGCATACGATGCTCAAATTGGCGGACGGGACGCGGCCGCAACTCAAGGTCGTCAACGACCAGTCGGGAAATCCGACCTCGACCTTCGCCGTTGCAAACCACATCCGCTTGCTCCTGGATCATCCCGGCATTACAGGCATCATGCACCTGACATGCGAAGGCACCGCAACTTGGTTTGAGTTCGCAACGGAAATCTTCCGGCAGGCGAAGGTCAAGCAGGCCGTCATCCCCTGCACCACGGAAGAGTTCCCCCGCCCTGCCCCGAGACCCCACTACTCGTCACTGGACAACAAGCGCCTGCGCGATTGCGGCCTCCCGCCAATGCCCCACTGGAAAGACGCATTGGCGGAATTCATCCCAACCCTTAGCGATTGATCCAGAGTCGCTCCGCATTGAACCACAGCAACTGCTGGATTTGCGACCGGTTCAATCCGCAGGTCAGGATTGCCCGGAGTTGTTCGTAGAAGAACGTGGTGAATTCCACTGCGCCCTCAGCGTCGAAAATCGAGGTTCCAATCCTGTAGTCCTCGCCCATCAGGTACGCGTATTGATTGTTGATTTCCACGGATTTGCCATGGAGCCATGCGATTGGAGCGTCTGAACCGAACACGATCCTGTCGTTCGGGAAATGATCAAATGCATACTTGAGCACGCCAGGGTGATTGACCATCGCCGTATCCAGCCATGCATTTGGGCATTCCGCCAATTTGTCGAGCATCCCGACCACATTTCGCATAAAGTAGGCCCGTCCGATGTGCGCGAACACAAAGGTCGTATCTGGTGCACGGCGGCACAACTCGGGCATTTCCGTCTGGTTGATGGGATCCGCAAGTCGTTCTTTTCTCGGAATATGCACTGTTGCAATGCCTTTTGCCCGATCCAGGACTTCGAGTTGCCCTGCCGTCAACAGATCCAGCGGCGTCACATCATTGACGGCCTTGCCTAGCGCCTCTGCAGCCAGGTTGGGATATGGCTTGACCCCGACAAGGTGATGGGTCGCCAAGCGTTCCTCCAGCAATTCCGCAGGATCCTCCGGGGACACGACAGCCATTGCGAACACGCGTTTGTTGTCATGTTCGGGAATATCACGTCCACGATCGGCATTGGGATTGACGGAGCCGAAGCAATTGAAGCTGACCTCGATGCCCGGCAACAGTTCCTTGAACATTTTCTTCGCCAAGGCAGTTGGATGCTCGCCGCCGAATTTCGCGTAGCAGGATTTTTCGCCGAGTGAGAATCCTTCTGGGAAGCAGGTCTTGTCAAAGGCGTGGACATGGGCATCGAAGAGTCGTTTTGGGAGTTCAGGTTGCAGTTCTTCGGCAAAGACCTTTCTGTCAAGTTCTGTTACTAGATCGTATTTCATGTCACTCACCCCTGCTGTTGTTGTGCCAACATTGCCGCCCCCACTGCACCGGCCTGCTTGGCAAAGGGGGATATCTCAACCGTCAAGCCCAAGCGATCGCCGATGAAATGCCGCCATGCCTTTCCCTCCGACGGACCGCCCACCATCACCAAGCGGCGAGGCGTAAACTCCAAGCGAGACTTGAAACGGTCAATCGTTGACAGTACCAAATCACGTGCGGCGCCCTCGGTGGCAAGAGCCTCGGAGTTGAACAAATCGTAACGATCAGCGCCATCACCGTAGCGATTGACGATGAACGACTCCAATTCCAAGCCAATCCGGGCTATCGAAAATATCTCGCCCCAAGGACCGCCACGGTACGACTCGAAGGGATCGCACAAAAAGCCCTTGCGGACACGACGGGTATCGATCGGACTAAACCCGACCCACGACGTGCCGCAGGACAACAAAATGTCGCCTGGCGTCGTCATGCCTACGGCACGAGCTGCGGAGGGATGGTCGAAGGAACCCGAATATATCTTTGTATCGCATGTCAAATTCCCATTGGCAAGTTCGGGGCGCAGGCGGCCAATCTCAGTACCTGATGGACAGAGAGGCGACAGCTGGCTCGGCAGCAAGCCAACCAACGCAAGCAATTCCTCAGAATAAACCCCATGCGCCTGATCCTGCAAGAAAAACGGGGTTGCCGACGAGTGGTCCAGCCCCCGCTTGCCTGTCAACTTGAACGCCAGCCAATCGTTGTTCATGAACACATTTGGGTTGTCCGCCATCAGCTCCGGCTTGTGCTGCCTCCACCAGGCAAGATGAACCAGCGGGAAGCCACCATTCCAGGGCCAACCTACCAATTCGTGCAAATCGACGGATTCCAACGGCGATTCCCGCTTATCCAGCCAGGACACGATCCTTGTTCGCGGCGTCCCGTCCAATTCCGTCAACAGCGTGTTGCCCGAAGCCGCTGCCATCGCGATTCCGACGATTGCCTCATCCGACTGGCGTCCCAGCTCGCAAATCAGCGACCAGGCATCCTCCCAGTGCCCCAAGGCGTCAATCTCAACCTTTTCGCCCTCGCGAAGCAAGGGCACGTCACGATGCCCCTCCGCCAAAACTTGCTTGCCATCGTACAGCACGCCTTTGATTGCGCTTGTGCCTAAATCCAATCCAATGCTCTTCATTGCCATTCCATGCCTTCTGTCAACCTTGAAAATCCTTGCTGAAATACTATCTTTTCTTAACCTCTTTTTTCAACAAAATAAAAGGTAAAATCATTAACCATGAATTCCAAAGCAACTGAAAACTACATCCGGTCTCTTCTCCAGAAGCGAAATTACTATCGGCTTGACTACGATGGACCATGGCTGGACAAGGTCATCCAGGCGTATCGGCAACCACATCGGTACTTCCATACCCTCGACCACCTCGAGTCAATCTGCAAAGGAATCGAAAAAACCTACTGGGATGACGAAGTCTTTGCCTCGCAACTCCTGCTAACAGCGCTCTTCCACGACGCCGTCTGGACGCCAGAAGGTGGCGACAGCGAGGAACGATCCGTTGAAGCCTTTGAATTCATTCTCCAAAAACTCGGGAATCCACTCCCGAAAGACGTCAAGGACCTTATCGCGGAAACCATCCTCTCAACGACGGATCAGAATGCCCCATCGAAACTTGCCGAAATCTTCCATGACCTCGATTGCCAAGTCATTATCCACGGAAACCATGTCGACCTACTCGAATACGAATTCCAAATCTTCAGGGAATTCCAATACCTCAACATGACCGACTACAGAAAGGGACGCAGCGAATTCTTCAGCCGCTTTCCCAAGCGTTTCCCCCAATGCAAGCAGACCATCGAGTTCCTGGTGGAATACCTGGAACGCAGGCGCCCAAGAGTCGGAATCTATGCCGGTACTTTCAATCCATTCCATATCGGACACCTATCCATCCTGGAAAAAGCTGAACTGATGTTTGACAAGGTCATCGTCGCAGTCGGAATCAACCCACAAAAAAACATCGAGCGTGACGTGATGCTGGAAAAGGTGCTTCCCTTCCACGAAGTCGTCTATTTTGACACGCTGATCGTCGACCTCATCGAGCAGGAATCAAAGTTCTGCGACGTGACTCTTGTACGCGGTCTCCGCAACGGATACGACCTGGATTACGAAATGAACCAGCTTTGCTACATACAGGAAATGAGACCCGGCACGCAATCCGTCTATATTCCCTGCGACAAGCGGCTGGAGCACATCAGCAGCTCCATGCTTACGGGACTCCACATGTTTGACGTCGCAGGAAGGGACAAAATCTACTATCCGGACAAATATGACTACCATCAGCAAAGTATTGAAGATATGTTTGGCTTTTAGCCTGATTCCATTTATCAACATCAATGCCAAGAGGATTAAACCAATGAACAAGATCGGTTACGGACACATGGTTCTCGACGACTACGTCCACAGGCTCAGGGCCATGAGGGAGCAAAGACGACAAAAGCTGGATGCAATCAAAACTCCCGAAGATGCCATTAAATACAGAAACTACGTACGCGATGTCGTCGCCAAGGCTTTCGCGCCATTCCCGGAAAAATGCCCGTTGGATATCGAATACGGTGAAATCCTCAATTGCGATGGATACAGAATCGAAAAAGTCCGATTTTCCAGCAGGAAGGACTTCTGGGTCACCGCAAACCTCTACATTCCCGACAACCTCCAGGGCAAGGCACCCGCGGTACTCGGTTCATGCGGACACAGCCTTGCGGGAAAAGCATGCGATACCTACCAAGAATTCTGCCTCAGGCTAGTCAAGAACGGTTTTGTCGTCCTGATCTACGACCCAATTCACCAGGGCGAGCGCGACCAGTACGCCAAGCTTGAATACCGTGGAGTCGGCAAGGACCTCTGTGGCGGCCACAACGTGATGTGCAAGCAGCTGTCACTTATCGGCGAATCCTTTGCGTCCTGGCGTGTTTGGGATGGTCGTTGCGCACTGGACGTGCTCCTGACCAGACCTGAAGTCGACCCGACCAAAATCGGCATCACAGGCAACTCAGGCGGCGGCACGCTCACCGAATGGATCTGGGCAAACGAACCAAGATTGGCATTCGCCGCACCAAGCTGCCACGTCACAAGCTTCCTCACAAATCTGGAAAACGAATTGCCGACGGATGCGGAGCAATGCCCCCGGGGAGTGATCGGGGCGGGACTCGAAATGGTTGACCTCATGATTGCACAAGCACCAAAACCCGTCATGCTGCTGGGACAAAAATACGACTTCTTCGAACGCCGGGGCCTGCTGGAAGCCTATGCCGACCTGAAGCAGTTCTACAAGGCAATGGGCTGCGAGGAAAATGTGGAAATGTTCCTCGGACCGACGACCCACGGATACTCGTCCCATAACCAGGAGGCGATGGTTGACTTCATGTACAGGCGGGCCAACCTGCCTGGCAAGGCACAGCCGACAACGCCGCAGGCGCATACCGAAGCCGAACTCGCGGTGCTTCCCACCGAAAATGTCGTCAAATCTGGTTCCAAGCCAATCTACGAACTTGTCCGCGAAACCGCAGCAGGCTGGGCGAAGTGCCGGGAAGTCCCGAAGGATCAACAACAGTGGAAAACCCTGCTCAATGAACTCCTCCACCTGCCCGAGCGAAATCCGCAGGATCCTCCGCACTTCAGAATTCCAAGGCCGGCAAGCGCCGGCGGAAAGCTCTGGGCGCGATACGCCGTCGAAACCGAACGTGATATCAGGGCGATCCTCCGCAAGCGTCTTGTCAACAGAAACCTGCACAATACCCTGGACGTT
This sequence comes from Verrucomicrobiota bacterium, assembly GCA_019136135.1. Classification (GTDB taxonomy): domain Bacteria; phylum Verrucomicrobiota; class Lentisphaeria; order Oligosphaerales; family Oligosphaeraceae; genus UBA1407. Next base: position 8,638 of record JAGVUR010000183.1, on the reverse strand, counting down.
GAAGCGGAGGTCCACCTCTACCTCCCTAACATCTCCGCCGAACTGGACGCCGAGGAAGCCTACGCGCAAAACCTCAATCCCGATGGTCCGATCTACATGCTTGACCCCAGGGGATTGGGCGAGTCGATGCCAGAGGAGGCAGGCGGGGACTTCTTCCAAGCTTACGGAATGGACTACATGATGAACTACTTCGGCGTGATGTTCGGTGAAAGCTACCTGGGAAGGCGGGTCTTCGACGTGCTCAGGACCATGGATCTGCTCGTCGCAGAAGGTGCGGAGAAAATCCATCTCCATGGACGAGGAATGGGCGCGATCCTTGCGACGTTCGCAGGATTCATCCACGACAACACCGCCTCAATCGAACTCGCCGACGCACCAGCTTCATTCCAGCAATGGATTGACGATCCCGTGCCTGCATGGCCATCATCGACAATTCCCTTCAAGGTGCTCAGGCATTTCGACCTCCCGGACATCTACCAGGCGCTCCAGCCTAAACTCAAGATCGTCTCCTACTGGAACGCACAAATGAAACCATAGGCAGGACCATATCTATGTCTAGCATCGACAGAATTCGGAAGTTGCCTGGAGCCTATCGACGCCTCGGACGATTCAGGAAGATCGTCCACGTCTTTATGAAATACGGCTTCGAATCCGCTTTCGAATCCTTGAGAAGCAAGGGGGGAAGGCTCTTCAAGAAAATCTTCCTCCCTTGGAAGAACAACGAAAATAACGAAATCGCAGCGCAATACACCCTTCCTGAACGACTCAGGATGGCATTCGTCGAACTCGGTCCGACGTTTGTCAAGCTCGGCCAGGTTCTTGCCACCAGGCAGGATATCGTCCCGCCCGAGTTCATCCATGAGTTCAGCAAGCTCCAGGACGATGTCCCGCCCTTCCCCACCGAGCAGGTCAAGCTGGTCATCCAAGAAGAACTCGACACCAGCCTGGACAGCGTGTTCTTGGAGTTTGACGACATCCCCGTCGGCGCCGCCTCCATCGCCCAGGGGCATCGCGCCAAATTGAAGGACGGAACCAAGGTATTCGTCAAGGTCCAGCGTCCTGACATCGCCAAGGACATCAGGCTCGACCTGGAAATCCTGACCCAGCTCGCCTATGCAATCCAACGGCACAGCGAGGAGTTCGGATTCCTAAGACCCGTCAAAATCATCGAGGAATTCTCCAAAACCATTGATTCCGAACTCGACTTCTCCCGGGAAATGTCCAACCAGCTCAGGTTCGAACGGCAATTCGCCGATCGTGAAGGCATCAAAATCCCGAAAATCTACCAGCAATACTGCACAAAAAAGCTCCTGGTGATGGACTATGTCGAGGGCATCAAGGGAACCGATCTCGAAACCTTGAAGAAATCCGATGCCGACCTGGTCAAACTCAGCAACTTGGGCGCGCAACTGATACTCGAACAATTCTTCGACCATGGATTCTTCCATGCCGATCCGCATCCAGGGAACCTTTTCTTCCAACCTCCTGCGACAATCTGCTACGTCGATTTCGGCATGGTCGGCAGAATCACCCACGATGAACAAAAGCTCTTCGCCGACCTGCTCCTCCAGCTCGTGATGAGAAACTACAAGGCTTGCGCGCTAATCCTTGCCTCGTTGGCAGAGAACGACGCCCGTCCCAACCTAGGGGAACTTGAACGTGACATCAATACATTTGCAGATCAACACCTCCATCGCACACTTGAATCCCTTGACGTGTCAGGGGCACTCCACGACCTCTATCAACTCTGCTATCGGCAACAGATGTTCCTCAAGCCACATATCTACCTGATGCTCAAGGCTCTCGGATCTTACGACCAATTGGGGCGTTCGTTGAACCCGGACTTCGAAATCATGACCCAGGTCAAGCCCTATGTAGGCAAGCTCCTGATAGAACAATTCAACCCGATGACTATCTTGCACCGAAGCAAGTCATTCGCGCACGAAGCAAGTATTTCCTTGGAGGAAATGCCACGCGACGTCAGGCAGCTCTTCAGCCAACTCCTCCAGGGGAAACTCCATTTCGAGCATACGGTCGAAGGAATCAACAAGCTCAGCAAGGTTTTCAACGGCGCCTTCAACCGCCTTGCCTCCGCGATTGTCCTTGCCGCGATGCTGGTGGGGTCATCGATTGTCATTCACGCAAACCCCAAGCCGCACTGGTACGAAACCTCGATCATGGGACTGCTCGGATTCCTGTTTTCAGGACTCTTTGGAATCGCCCTCCTCTGGGATATGCTCAAACACCGAGAATAATGACAATGACAGAAAAAGAACAAGAACAATTCGAACTTGCCTTGCGGGAAGCATGCCAATACAGGATGCCTTTTGGGAAGTTTGGACCATCCCCAAATTTTCCCAACGGGGTTCCAATTTGCGACCTCCCCTACGAATATCTCCGATGCTTCACCAAAAGGGGCTTTCCCAAGGGACGACTAGGCGAACTGATGTCCTTCGTCTATCAACTGAAGCTCGATGGCGCGGAAGATGTTTTCAATCTCGTACGAAAACAACCCAAAACGAGCCTGAGGCAAAAACAACCCTAAAGTCCCATGAATGATGAATTATGAATGATGAATGACCTGTCCGACCTGTCCGACCTGTCCGACCTGTCCGACCTGTCCCAGACTCATTTTTTCACACTTTCGTACTCAAAAACCATGTGACATGCATTTTCATGGCTGATGTTGAAATTAGCCCCAGCGGGGCTAGACATACCTAGCCCAGGGCAAGCGATCCGCAGGAACGCGACGCCCTGGGTGAGAATGAAAAAGAATTTTGAGCCCTGAAAGGGCGAGACATAAGCCTGAACAACGCGGCCTATACAACTGTTTTCCCGGACAAAAACCTCCCCATTTTTTCACACTTTCGTACTCAAAACCCATGTGACATGCCCTTTGGATACCAAACTGGACGAATCGAAGCTTCAACATTGGTTTTGCAAGGGCAACATCAACATCTCAGAGCCCCAGTCTCATGGGTCACACTTGTCCGACCCCGTCCTGAATGCTGAATGCTGAATTATGAATGCTGAATAACCTGTCCGACCCCGTCCGACCCCGTCCCAGTCCCAGAACCTCAGCATCCACAAAACCGAATGCCAACGTCCCATGTCCCAGACACCAGTCGCATAGGTCCCATTTGTCTCATCAGTCTCATATGTCCCAGTCCCAAAGTTCTCCAACACCGAATCCAGAAGGCATGTCACATGCATTTTGAGTACGAAACCGTGAATTTTTCGGGGTGTTTTTCCTCGCTGCCTCAACCTCTTTCTAGCGCAAATGAAGATGAGTTTTGGCTTTGAAAAAGAACAGGATTCAGAAAGTGGGCTTATATTAATAGGTATAGTCAAGTTTATTTGAAAATGGAACCTATAAAAACTGGGAATTAAGCATGAAGTACATCAGCACCCGCGGCGGGATCGAAGCCGTGAATTTCACACAGGCCGTAATGATGGGTTTGGCGGACGATGGCGGGTTGCTCATACCCGAGCAGATTCCGTCGGTCAGTGAAGCTGAATTGTCTTCATGGCGCAAGTTGAGCTATCCTCAATTGGCTGTTGAAGTGATGAAGCCATTTATCGGGTCAACGATACCTGAATCTGATTTTCGCGACTTGGTCAAGCGTTCGTACAGTACGTTTGACGCTTCAGAAGTCATTCCTGTCAAGCAGGTTGGCGATATTTTCATCAGCGAGTTGTTCCATGGTCCCACCTTGGCATTCAAGGACGTGGCGCTCCAACTGCTGGGCAATCTGTTCGAATATCTGCTGAAACGCGATGGGGGAAAACTCAATATCCTCGGGGCAACCTCGGGGGATACCGGCTCAGCCGCCATTCACGGGGTTCGGGGCAAGAAGGGAATCGACATTTTCATTATGTTCCCGGATGGCAGGGTTTCCCCGCTCCAAGAACGCCAAATGACCACGGTTCCCGACAAAAACGTCCATTGCATCGCCGTCAAAGGCACATTCGACGATGGACAACGGGTGCTCAAGGATGTCTTTAATGACCTTGACTTCAAACGCAAATACTACTTGGGCGCTGTCAACTCCGTCAATTGGGCACGAGTCTTGGCGCAAATCGTTTACTACTTCTGGTCGGCTTTCAGAGTCCAGGAGCAAACCAAGGCAAAGCGCGTCCAGGTATCGGTTCCGACCGGAAACTTCGGCGACATCTTTGCCGGCTACGTCGCCCTGCGCATGGGCGCACCAATCCAGCGACTGATTTTGGCGACCAATGAAAACGACATCTTGTCCAGGTTCTTCAACACAGGAGTTTACAGCAGAGGTCAGGTCTGCCCGACCTTGAGCCCCTCGATGGACATCCAAGTCGCCTCGAACTTCGAGCGCTACTTGTACTACCGCGTCGGCAAGGATTCGAAGAAGGTTCGTGACTTGATGGCTGAATTCGCCTCGACCAAATCGCTGTCCTTGTCAGATTCCGGAGATCCCACATTTGCCGCAGGCCGAGGGGATACGGAATCGACTTTGGCGACGATTCGCAAATACCATCGCGAATACGGGTACATCCTGGATCCGCACACGGCAGTCGGAGTCGCGGTAGCCGAAAAGTTCCTGTGCGACATTCCGACCATTTGCCTGTCAACCGCACATCCCGCGAAGTTTTCCGCCGCAATCACCCAAGCATTGGGCGCGGATCTGGCACATCATCCCACATTGGATGCTTTGGTCTCGTTGCCGACTCGTCGCGTAACCCTGGATCCCAAGCCTGAAATCATCAAGGAATATATGGAATCAATCCTCTGATTTTCGGCTCCAAACACACGCAAAAATGGGTCGGACGGGTCGGACGGGTCGGACGGGTCGGACGGGTCGGACGGGTCGGACGGGTCGGACGGGTCGGACGGGTCGGACGGGTCGGACGGGTCGGACGGGTCGGACGGGTCATTCCGCATTCCGCATTCCGCATTCAGCATTCAGCATTCAGCATTCCGCATTCAGCATTCATAATTCAGCCAATCGGTTATTGTTGTGGGATTGCAATGACTCTTTGAACCCAAATATGGTTCTTTTCATCGGGTTTTGCGTCGGGATGGTATTTTGGTCCGGTGAATTTGACTGCCGCCCAGAATTCGAGTTTTTTGTTCCTGAGTTCGTTTCTTGCAAGGCTGATTTGGATTGTCCAGGCTCTTGTCAGGTAGAAGTAGGCTGATCCCGGGACATCGACGACGCCTAGCTTATACCATTGATAGCCCCTGCCGAGTGGTTTTGGGAATGAGACCGAGCCGCATCCCTTGGTGTTTGCCACGTCGTAAACGCCCATGGCAAAGGGGAGGTCGTAGTAGTGGCTCTTGTCACTGTCGAATCTCCAGGCAAAACCGATTTGGCTATCCGGGTCATCGACTTGCGTGATTGCGTCCTTGGCATGATTTTGGAATGTGATTGGGGTCAGATCGTAATACTGGGTTCCCTTGAAGCGTTCGGGTTGCGGGAAGGCTTGCTTTTCCGTGGTCACGGATGAGAATTTTGCGAATTCCGCATCCTTCTGCCTTTTTCCATTTGGGAATCGATCGAGCCAGAGTTGTCTTAGCGGCCCGAGGATTCGCTTTGCGGCGGCGACATTGTCTAGCTTAGTGGTTTGTTGTTCTTCTTCTCCTTGCAGGACGAGTGGCGTAGCGGCGTAGATGGTCAGGAGATCGAGTCCATGCCGTGCCCGTTGAACCCTCATTTCCAGGGTTTGGTCTCCCTTCACGGCCTTTTGCGCCAATTCGAAATCCTGCTGGCATTGGGCGATGTCTCCAACCGTAAGGTAGGTGAACGATTCTTGTGGTGCGAACCATCCGATATGCCCATCGTTTTTGATTCGTGCCTGATGGATTCGTTTTCTGTAGTTCAGGATATGCGGTGCAGCTTTTCCGTAGTACTTGTTCATGAAGAGATTGATGAGCGCGGTGTCGTCGGCATATGGATTTTCCATCAGCTTAGTCATCATAAAGTGCTTGAGTTCCCACATATCTGCGGTCATTTGCCGTTCTTGTTCCCAGAACACACCGATCACCTTGTTTTCATGGTAGAACCTAAAGAGGTCAGCGAGGGTGAATTCCGAGGCGAAAGGCATTCCGTGTCCTTCGCCAAAGGTAATGGCGTAGTCCCAGATAAAGAGATTATGGCAGGCTTTTTTCCATTCCTGGACGAAATCCTTGAAGATTTTGTTTTGCGGCTCGAGGATCGAGGCGGCTTGATTGGTCTTGGTATCGCAGAGTTTGATGATGACGTTTTTGTCTGCCACGACTCCGCCCTTTGGCGGCGGTTCAGTATAGAAGTACGCCAGCATGCTGATGTAGATATCGGGATGAGTCTTGGCGATATCCCGTGCCAGCTCGTTGACAAAATTAATGTACATTCCCGAATGGTTGTACTTTTTGACTTCCTCGGCACAGGCTTCGCACTGGCAGCACTTTTGGTTGTCGTTCATCGAAACCTCATAGAGCCTTGGAGGCGGAACCTGGTTTTTGGCGGCGATTTCCTCGCCTTTTGCAATCGCTTCGCGGAGTTGCGTCAGAAAGAGCGCCTTCAGATCGGGATTCGTCAGGCAAAGCTGTCCTTGCGTCTGTCCACCGACTCGTTTTCCATTGATCAGCGAGAAATATTCTGGATTGGATTCCAGGTATTTGGCAGCGGGGACGTATCGGTCAAAGGTATGGGCATGATAGGGAGGTCCATAATCGAAGGAGCCGCCGAATTTGGCGGAGACGAATGCGTCGCCGTCGCGATTCCGGCGGGTGCAGACCATCAGTCGCCCGTGGTCCGCCTTACTATCCGAGCGGTAGATGTCCCGATAGGCGAAGGCGGGCTTTCCCTTGAGATCCAATGCCTTGAGTTCGACGGGTCCCGGCTCGGGGACATAGTCCTCGAATTCGCTCCACCAATGGACATCGAGCACGTCTTCCAGAAAGTGGCATACGGCATAGAACGCGCCTCGTGTACCGCCGCCAGTGAGTACAACCTGATTGCCGAAGGACTTGACCACCCATTCCTCGTCCTGCAATCCAACCAACCCCTTCTGCCGCGCGAACTCTGTGTCGCCCACGTGGAAAACCACATTCCCTTCCCCTGCGACCGTTAATCGCTCCCTGGCGATCTTCTCCAAATACCCCTTTAACTCGCTTGCCGCCTGAACCTCGTAGGGCTTCGCCTGGCTCGGCAATTCAACCTTGAATAGTTGGGAATAACAAATCCCGCATCCTAAAAGCATCGCGCATACTGCAAGTCTCATTTCACACTCCTATCGCTAAAACACTCTTTAGAAAAAACATAAAAAATTTCAGAGTCATCCCATAGACTTCAAAAAACCATTTTTGACCTTTGCTTGAAAGTACCGAGTTCTCCTGACGGTTGTCCATAGTTTTCTGCCACCTGTAATTTACCATCTCCAAAATGGGAGTCAAAAAAAATTCGCGGAACCGGCTTTCAGGTCTGGCTTTTTTGCATTGGAGCTACTGTAACCTACTAGGCGATGACTTAACCAAGAGTAAGTATACAATTCAAAACAAATGATGAGTAATAGTTAATTATTGTATCAATAAAAAATACAATAATAAGTAGCTTTAAGAGATATAGTTTATTATTCGATGTTTTATTGCAAGTATGCAATATTCTTCCAATGGCAAAATATGAAAAGCACATAAAAAAACTATATCCAAAGTATAAAATGATTAAACGAAATCCCAAGCGTACTTGTAATGCAAGAGGAACTATTATTTTGCCTAGTGTAAACCCCAATGCACATAGAAACGCAACGATTATTTTCTCATCTTTTTGAAAGTCAATAATCATGAGGATATCTCCCTGAAAAATGCTAAAATATATCGAAAAACAGCGATGTCATCATTACAAATAAAAAAATGAAAGCAAGCTTACAAGGCAACCTGGACTCGGAAGATTCCCAGAAACACCCAAAAACTAGCATTCCTACTTTGATAATGAAATTATAATCAAAATCTGGAAGAATAACTATTCCATGGCTACGCCTTGTGTAGTTGGCATACCATATTAATGCTATAAACAGCACAAATATACCTAAATCAAGCAAGACATTAAAATGGGAATGGTGCTTTATGCCATTTTTTTGTTTCATGTTATTTGCCAATAGTGTTGCTTTACCATGGAATAGACGTATATATATCAAGATAGACAAAATGATTTAGGCAATAAAGTATAATGCATACAGTATAAAATACTCTTTTGAATACTGTCGTTTTATTTACAAGTGAAGAACATAAAATGAGTATCGGAACAAAAAATGAATAGTTAAACAGATTACGTTCGCAAGAACCACATAAGCAACAGTATATCTTTTCCGGAAAATCAAAAGATGCAAACTTTCTTGAAAATGCCATCACACATAAAAGAGACATAAGCAAAATTACAATGCCATAAATGATAAAACAGCTCCTCTGATTTTTCCAATGCTGATAATCAGATAGGATTTTCCAACACAATATCGGAAATAGTATAATTGAAACTGATAAATCAAATATATACAGCATGACCATCCTCATTGTTTTATCCTAAAAAAAGCAGTTGAAGCTGGATTTTATTCATAACCTATTGATTATAAAGGCATTAGGAAGTTTGCTCCGTTCACCATGTTGGTGAAATGCATTGAAAAAAAAGGT
>JAGVUR010000092.1:27924-48569 GCA_019136135.1 Verrucomicrobiota bacterium | reverse complement strand
AAAACCTTTTTTTTCAATGCATTTCACCAACATGGTGAACGGAGCAAACTTCCTAATGCCTTTATAATCAATAGGTTATGAATAAAATCCAGCTTCAACTGCTTTTTTTAGGATTAACTTAGTTTTTTATGTTTTTTTCGCTTCGCAATATTCTAACACCAACAAAAGGACACAAAATGAAAAAGTTTTTAACCCTGCTTATTCTCTTTGCCATTGCCCTCACGGCGGCAGAGCTGCGACTCGGCATCATCTCCGACACGCAACCCAACAATCCGACAACCAAGCCAGGCTCCCCGTTCTACTACATGAAGAAATCCTTCGAGAAAATGAAGGCGCAAGGAGTAGACGCAGTGTTGCTCGTCGGCGACTTGTCAGACAACTCGCTCCCACATGTCTACGATGGGCTTAGGGCGATCTTCGACGAGGTCTTCGGCACCACGGATCCACCGCTCTTCCTGCCGATCATGGGAAACCACGACTACTGGATCTACCAAAACAAGGATAAAACCGTGGAAGACCCATACGCAGGCAAGCAGGAAACAAAGACTTTCAGGGAAGGCGTCTTCATGAAGCACCTGAAAATTGACACCATCAACCCCTCGGTCGTCGTCAAGGACATCTCAATCATCGGATGCTCGATGGACAAGAACCCGGGACTTTCGCCATCCCCAAAAAACCTGGAATTCCTGGAGACCGAGATCCAGAAGGCAATCGCACGCGACCCGAACAAGCCAGTCATCGTGTTCGCGCACAACTGCGCCAGAAACTCGCTCTACAGCGACATCTACCACGGAGGCTCGCAAGAACTGACGGACGTCTTCAAGAAATACCCGCAAGTGATCTACTTCTCAGGACACACGCACACGCCGCTGGAAGACGAAACGTCGATCCTGCAGGGTGACTTCACAGCAGTCGCAACCTCGACGATGAACTACAACTACATGGGCGAAGGATCGCCAATCTGCTACAGGGGACTGGAGTACCCGGAAAGACACCTGCCCAAAAACATGCTCTATGTCACAATCGACGACACAAAGGCAGTCATTCGTAGATACCAACTCAGAGACGACTCCGAAATCCTGGATCCAAACGGAAAACCATGGACACTCCCCATGCCGCCGACCAAGGAAAACTTCGTCTACACACGCGAAAACAAACTCAAAATGTACAAGAGAATCGCACCGACTTGGCCCGAGAACGCAACCGTGACCGCAACAGTCGTCCCGGAAGGAAAACCCTTCACGGGAATCAAAATCAGGGGCACGGCTGCGCAACACCCGCATTTCGTATGGGGATACATCGTCGAAATCTTTAGAAAAGAAGCCGACCAGTGGATCCAAGAAACCGAAACGAACTACACAAGAAATGGAAAGGACCTGATCAAGACAAAAGATCCAGTACAAATCTATGGAGACCACTACCTGGGACTGAACTTCAAAAAAGATTTCTTCGAGGGAACGATCAAGAACATCCCGGCACGACACTACTTCACAGGCTTCGATTTCAAACCAAGCACGACTTATCGATTCGATGTCATCCCCTTCGACAACTTCGGACTGAAGGGGAAACCAATCTCATGCGAAGTCACGACACCTGCAGAAAAATTCACGCCGGCTAACTAATCATTCAAAGCTTGATGCCTCGACCGTGCGAAAAGACTAAACTTTCGCACGGTCTTTTTTTACTTGGATTCGATCTTGGCAGCCAGCTCGCGACGCGCCTGCCGAACGGCAGCAGGATCACGGTTGAAAGACTTCAAGTCCGGAATCAGCCGATCGCACAACTCACGACCCAATTCGCTTGCCATGACCAAGTAGTCGTAGTCCTCGCTGCCATCGCGGATGTTCGCCAGCCGAATCGAAGGCAAGGGACCATTCGGACCGGGATACATCAACTGCCCCGCCGCATGCACATTTGCCATGAAAGTGGGGATAAAATCAATCTGGTAGCTTGTCGATTCGGACAACTTCCCTGATCTCAGCCAGTAGTTGACCACCCAATACAAAAATCCATCCGCACGATGCTGGAAGGTCATCCAGGCTATCAAACGGGCATCAACAAACGGAAGCTCAATGCTGGAAAAATTCGCATAGGGATAAAGCGTCCCGCATACATACCACCAGACCTGATGGCCCTGGGCACGAAGCTTCGCCGACAGGGCGCCGTCGTACACAGGCAACAGCGGGCAATACCAGTCGTTCGCGCCACAATCCGTCCTCTCCGGGTTCGCCCTCAGCGACTTGTACATCATCGAGGTGGTCAAGAAGGGCACATCTGGATATCGCTTCTTGAGCTGAGCATAGATATCCGCGATCAAAGGATAGAATTCATCAGTGCGTTCATCGAATCCATAGATATAGGCATACTTGATCAGATCATGCTTCCTGAGTTCGGCAATGTATGGATCCAGCTCCGCCCAGAAGGAACTGATCAGTTCGGGAGTATAAGCCTTCAAGCTGCCGACGGGAACCCATTGCTGCCCGGGCTTTGGCTTCGGCACAAGGTTCAGGATGTTGAATCGGTTCATCCCACGTTCCCTGGCATAGAGCAATTCACCAATCTCAGGCGGGCTGGTCCTGGAAATATCGTCGGGATTCAGTCGATGGTCAAGCATCATGTCCCAGGCCTCGCGACGCAGTTTCGGGAAATCCGCATCGGGATACGCATCCTTCAGCCAACCATCCATGATGCTGTACGACGTAGGCATGCTGAAGGTCTTCGGCAACTCGAAATCGAACACCTTTACTTCGATCGGAACCTGATAGTCCTTGCTATCAGCCTTGACCGTGATGGTTCCACGGTACGTCCCCGCCTTGGCGTCGCGGGAAGGCATCACCGTAACCCAAACCGACTGCGTCGCATTCGCCGGGACATCAAACGGACGGGCTGGAAGCAAGGGATCGGGAAGCCAATACTCAATCTCAGGATACGCTTCAGCCACCGCCATGACAGGATTCGCACGGGCAACATACCCGACACGTTCCCAGTAAAACAAACCGCGAAACGATTCGCCTGAGGGACTCGACAAGGTCGACAAGACAACCTCGACTTGAGACAAGGGGGATTGCGCTGACGTGACAAGAACCTGCCCGCTTTCACGCTCGCCCTTCGCGGCCTCAAGCAGCAATGAACTAGGAGCATCAACGCCGGGCTTGGTCAGCGGGCTGATGTTGCTCATCGAATCCGCAGTCCAAACTCGAACGGCAGGCAAGGCTTCCCCGCCCGCACTCACTTGACGGACAGGAATGCGCAACTCGCGTCCCAACGCGTTGTCTGCTATCGAAAAGACAGCGAACGCCGCAACGCCGTCAACCTCGGCAATCCAGTCGAACATCCGACCGCTAAATTCACGACTGGCCAATACCTCGCCTGACACACCCTCAAGACGACAGGTCCCCGACTTCACACTGTTGAAAAACCAAGACCGAACCCGAACCCCCTTTGGAACTCCAGGCGACATTGCGTTCGCCTGGACAAACTCCGGAATCCCATACAGCGATTCCGGACGTAACAATTCCAAATCGTCAATCCAGATCGTCCCTTCGGCTTGATTGCGAAGCAGCACGTGATAGAGAATCTTCTCGACGGGCTTCCAGGGCTTAAATGCGGCATACGCATATTCCCAGTCGTGTGTCAATGGACACCACAGTGCCTTTATACCGTACGCCTTCGTGCCATCCGCGAAAAACACATCCAGGTAAATGCAGTATTCCTGGGTTGACTTGACGCCTGCCGACTTGCTCCAACCGCCAAACACAATCGGAAGCTGATTCGGAGTCTCATACTTGATCGACTGCATCACGCCAAAAGGCAAACCATCAACCGCATAGCTCCCGCGCAACGAATTTTCGCCGCTTCGCTTAAACTGCCTATCAACCACGGGAGGATTTTTAGCACGTATCGAATGCCAGCCCGACACGCTCCCATTCGCATCAGCCTCCAATCCGGGATTCACAAGTTCGTTGACCCGACCGTACCCCGCTAAACCTATCAGCAAAAGAAATACACAAAGCTTGCGGCTCATTGGAAACTCCTTGTTTTTCATAAAAAACCGTACTTAAAACGCATGATTTCACAAAACATACTATACCTAATGTGTTTCATTTCTTCAATTTCAAGTTGCCATATCCAACAATCCCTGTCAACTCTTCCAGGTCCACAAAACCAAACGCCAATGTCCCATAGTCCCAGTCCCATAGTCCCAGTCCCATAGGTCACATTCGTCTCATTCGTCCCATAGGTCCCAGTCCCAGTCCCAGTCCCCCTCGTATTGTTTTTTATAGAGTTTCAACCAAGCCCATAGAAAAATCATCAAATTCATTGTACATTACTTGATTACCTTTTTCTTCGATCTTGAACCCGCCGTACTTATGAAAACCCTGTTCGACCACGCACGCGAAAAATTGCTTCGTGAAGAAGCTCCACTGGCCGCGAGAATGCGACCCAGGACGCTCCAGGAATATATCGGACAAGAACACATCTTGGCCCCTGGACGACTCCTCAGGCGCGCAATCCAGGCGGATCAGATCTCTTCGCTTATCTTCTACGGACCGCCAGGGACCGGAAAGACCACGCTGGCTTCTGTCATCGCAAACACGACCAAGTCCCATTTCGTTACCCTCAATGCCGTCATGGCGGGAATAGCAGACCTAAGGGAAATCACAACAAGCGCACAGGCAAGACTCGGAGAAATCCAAGTCAGGACAATCCTATTCATCGACGAAGTCCATCGATGGAACAAGGCGCAGCAGGACGCACTGCTCCCTTGGGTCGAAAACGGAACAATCATCCTTATCGGGGCAACAACCGAAAACCCCTACTTCACCGTCAATAGGGCGCTGGTCTCAAGATCAAGGATCTTCCAGCTCAAGCCATTGGACGACAACAATATCAAGGATATCGTCAGACAAGCGATCGCAGACCCGGTCCGAGGCTATGGAGGGAAAAAGATACAGCTTGACGACGACGCCCTGGGGCACCTGGCCAATGTCGCCAACGGGGATGCCCGAGCCGCGCTCAACGCATTGGAGCTGGCAGTCGAAACAACCGAACCCAATCAGGACGGGATCATCCATATTGACATGGCTGTCGCCGAAGAATCGATTCAGAAGCGCGCCGTCCTCTACGACCGCGAAGGCGACTACCATTTTGACACGATTTCCGCCTTCATCAAATCGATGCGGGGTTCCGATCCTGACGCCACATTCTACTGGCTCGCCAAAATGATCTATGCCGGCGAGGATCCCAGGTTCATTTTCAGGCGGATGACCATCTTCGCCTCCGAGGACATCGGAATGGCGGATCCACAGGCGCTGAGCTTCGTCATCTCGGCGGCGGAGGCGTTTGACAGGGTCGGCCTGCCCGAAGGCCACTACCCACTCGCGCACGCCGCCCTCTATTGCGCAACAGCGCCAAAATCAAACTCGGTCATGGGGTTCTTCGACGCGCTCAAGCTCGTCGGAGCCGAACGGGAAGAAGACGTCCCGAATCACCTCAAGGACGCCTCCAGGGACCAGAAGGGCTTCGGGCACGGAATCGGATACCAATACCCCCACGCCTACAGGGACCATTGGGTCGCACAGCAATACCTCCCAGCTTCCCTCCAAGGCAAGCTGTTCTACGAACCCGGAACAATCGGATACGAGGCAAAGCTCGCAGATACGGTCAGGCAAAGACGCGAACTGCAACTCGCCGCAATCCGAGAGGCGGACGACCAGTTGGCGCCACCGGAAATCCTGACGTTCTCGCCAACGGACAAAACATCCGAACGCTGGCTCGCAAGGGCAGCAGACAACCTGGCACCGCAACTCGCAACCATCCGAGAACGACTCTTCAAAGCCAGAAACCTCAATCGCCACGACCTGGTAATCGACCTGACAGCAGACAACGGAGCATGCCTCTGGCACGCGCTCAGAAGCGTCCCAGAAGGCGGCGCATGGGGACGGGTCAACTCACTCCAAAACAAGGAAATCCTGCTGGAACAAGCACAAAACCTCGCCGAACTCACAAGGCCGAACATCGTCGTCGCACCAAGAAACCAACTCAAAACCGAACTCCAAAACTCACAGTGGAAAGACGTCAGGTTCGACTTCGCAGTCGGACGCAACTGGCTTTCGACGGAGCCAAGCCGCGACATGATCGCCAAGGAACTCTTCGATCTCCTGGTTCCGGGCGCGACACTTGCCATCGCGGAAAACATCACACGCCACTCGCAAAGGATTACGGACCTGCTCGCAGAATTCCAACTTCCCTGGCTGGACAAAGCTCGGGAAGCTGAGGAAAAAATCTACGTCAATCCCGACGATCCCCTGGTCAATTGGGATGAATCGACCTTGGAAGCAAGCCTAGCCAACGCGGGCTTCAACACCGTCAAGCCGGAACTCGTCCCGTTCCATCGTGAAACAACGATTACCCTTGCCCTGCTCAATCGTTGGTTTGACAACACGCCCCAAAGCTTCAAGAGCCGCTTGCTGAACCATCTGGACGAAGCAGCCGTCAACCTGCTCTTCAAGGTTCTCCAGGAAAACCTGGTCAACCGAAAAGTCATTTGGGGTTCACAAGTCGCCTTCCTTACGGCCACCAAGCCCTAACCGTTCCTTTTCTTTCGAAGCGCACGACAAGCGACCAACCAACTTCAGATTATGCAATGGCATCGAAATCACACCGAACAACTAAACCTGGAGACCATTCTATGACACGGCAGCAAATCGCGGCGATAATCACGCTCTTTTCGGGGGCGATCCTCGCTCAAACAAATCTGGATCTCATCGCAGAGCACCCCTCGGGAAAACTCTATGCTACCCAGGGGAAACGTGTGCTCGTCGTCAAGGGCACGCCCGAACAAATGGGACAGGCCCACGGAGCGCTGCTCAAGGAACTGATACCCAATGTCACGCCAAGAACAATGGCGGTCGTCGCATCGACCTACGCCGCGACCAAAGGCGATTGGTTCTACGACAGAATTGAAGAGATCATCAAGCGATCCTCGCCACATACGCCCAAGCGCTTCATCCAGGAACTCAACGCCATCGCACAAGCATCCGGAGTCGAGGAAAAGCATATCCAACAAGCCAACTTTTTCCCGGAATTGTTCCATTGCTCAGGATTCGCAGCCAGGAACTCGGCGACGCTGGACGGCAAAATCCTGCACGCCAGAGTGCTGGACTACATGGCTGACATCTTCCTACAAAAGTACACCGTTCTTCAGGTTTTCATTCCAGAAGGGTACAATGCCTGGATGTCCGTCGGCTACGCTTCATTTGTCGGCACCGTCACTGCTATGAACGAGCACGGTCTTGCCATCGGCGAAATGGGCGGCGGCGGCGAAGGCGACTGGGACGGAATCCCCATGACCTGGATGCTCCGAGACATCATGGAACGGGCAAAAACAGTCAGGGAAGCCCTTGAGATCATCAAAAACACACCGCGCACATGCGAGTATTACTACGTAATCAGCGACAAGTCGCGGGACATGCTCGCGCTCTACTGCACTCCGACCAAGGTCGAAACACTCGAAGCCGGACAACAAGACTCCAGGCTCCCGCCAATCCCAAAGGAAATGGTGATGATTTCCGGCGGAGACAGGGCAAAGGAGCTCTCGAAAAGACTCCATCAGCACGAAGGCAAACTGACACCTCAATTGATGACAGAAATCATCAAGAGGCCCGTCGCCATGAAATCAAACCTCCACAACGCTGTGTTCTCGCCGGAAACCCTCGATATGTGGTTCGCAGACGCATCCCTGAAGAAACCGGCCTGCGATATGAAATATGTTCACGTCAACCTTAAAAGCATCATAGACCAATACAACGCAAAATGATCCACTACAGCATCGCTTCCATTCCCGGAGACGGCATCGGCCGTGAAGTCATTCCCGAAGCCATCAAGTGCCTCAACAAAGTCGCGATGAAATACTCCTTCGGACTCAACTTCGAAGAATACCCATGGTCCTGCGAATGGGCCAAAGAACACAACGGAAAAGTCGCCTGTGACGATTTGATCCATGAATTGTCGTCTTTCGACGCAATCCTGCTTGGCGCACTCGGAAACCCAAAGTTCCTGCCGGATCATATCTCCCTCGCGCCACTAGTGCAAATCAGACAAGAATTCGATCTGTACTTATGCCTCAGGCCAGCAAAGCTGCTCCCGAAAATCAAATCGCCACTGGCAAACAAAACTACAGAAGACATCGACATCCTGGTCGTCAGGGAAAACTCGGAAGGCGAATACATCTCCGCAGGAGGCGTATTCAAGCACAACGAGCCGGAAGAAATCGTCGTCCAAACCGCCATCCACTCTAGGAAAGGAGTCGAAAGAATCATTCGACAAGCGTGTATCCAAGCTCAAAACAGACGGAAAAAACTTACCATGGCGACCAAGTCAAACGCCATGGCTTACGCTATGGTCTTCTGGGACGAAGTCCTCGAAATAGTCGCAAAAGACTTCCCGGACCTGACTATCGAAAAAATGCATATCGACGCACTATGCATGGCACTCGTCAAAAACCCGGAGAGATTCGATGTCATAGTCGCATCAAACCTGTTTGGCGACATCCTAAGCGACTTGACCGCAGGACTTGTCGGAAGCCTAGGACTGACCCCGTCGGCCAACATCAATCCCGACAATGCCTCTCCAGGATTGTTCGAACCCGTACACGGCTCAGCTCCTGACATCGCAGGCAAGGGCATTGCAAACCCAATCGCAACCATCCGTGCCGCAGCGATGATGCTTGACTATCTCGGGGAAAAGGTCGCCTCCGGACGACTCGAGGACGCAGTCATTCAGCACCTCGCCGAATCAAAGCTCCGAACACCAGACCTGGGCGGCACAGCGACAACAGAAGAAGTCGGAAACGACATCATGAAGCGAATCTAAATCGTTCCAGCGCAAGTACGAGCACCCCGGATACCCGTACCTGAACCCGTCACGCTCCGAAGCAGGGCAAATCTGCCTGCCCGCCCAACTGGGGCTTTGCTATGTTTAGCCGCTTTAGCGGCGACACCCCTTGAGTACGAGCACCCCGGGTGCTCGTACTCAAAACTGCACCTTTTTTTTGCTTTGGCTTTTGGGTGTCTTTTCGAGGAAAAACTCGGATTTTTTCGGCAATCAGATCAGGTCAAGCTGGGAGCTTTCGTTTTTAAAGCCATTCAGGCATTTCAGTGTCCTTTCGACCGTGGGATAGTCCTTGAACAGGAAGCCGCGTGAGGCAAACTGTTCGGATTGATCCAAGGCGTCTTGGATCTCCTGGTCCTTGAGAAGGCTTCTGTCCACTCCGATGATCAGCGGGACTTCCGGGTGTTTCGACATCCATTCCAAGCGGGAAATCAGCGGGCGCGAGTGCCATCGGTGGAACAGTTCCAGATGGACGACAGTTCCCCCGTCGCTGTCCTCAAAGGAAAAATCAGGAAAGATCACCTCGTTTCCATGTCCTCGCACGAAGGGAGTCGTCGCCAGGATGCGCCATTCCTGGACTTTTTCCTGGAAGTACCCATGGAACATCTGGATCTCCTCGGGTACATAGGCGGAAAAGTTCCTGTAATGGGAGACCAGACCGCTTGTTTCATCAAGAACCAAGAAGCGTTTTGCGTCTCGCCATTCAACACATGCCCTGATCCGCCACTTGTCCAACCCGCATACGGCGGGAAAAAAGCAAGCCAACTGAAAGCCGTATCGCTTGGATTGATCGAACAGAGAAGCAGGACCATCGATGAAAATCGACAGTTCATCGACATCCTCCATCCCTCCCCTGGTTGCCGTGATCTTGGCAAGCAGCCTGAAAAACTTAAGGTACTTGAAGATTCGCCTGAGCTTGGCGGGATCCCCGTCCTTCACCGTCAACTGCATCTCGGAAGCACGCAACAGCAAGCCCTGAACCAATGCGCAATTGTATCGTTGCAAAACTTGGCGAGGCGTGATGAAATCCAACTTCACCAAACGGTCGTTGTCGGGCAAATCCGCGAAAATCGACTTTCCGCTCAGGGGATTGCCAGCGGTCCTTCGACGCAATTCCGCCTGGAACGAAGCCTCGTCAAGGCCTGGACATTGACGCAATATCTCCGCCGAAGTCCGGAACAAATCCAACCGTGAAGCCTCGTAGTCCAAATCGATTGGAGAAGAAAATTCCGCTTGATCGTCGATGACCTTGAGCAATCCCTTTGCCAGCTTCAGGTTTTTTGTTCCCGCGACCACTTGCGAGGTCATCTCCTCGATTTCTGATCGCAGCAGGTGTTGCTTTTCATCGTAGGCATCCACCAGCCTGGCGGCGATATCCAGCCATTCGGGATCGTCGTCGCTAATAAACCTCGGATTCAGCCGTCCATTGGTCAACCTACATAGAATCAGGTCTTTCGTAAGCACGGTGTTGCCTCCTCCTTTCGCTGACATATGCCTCCGCCGTGCCGGCAGAAATAAATTCGTACAGGACCGCCTGCTTGCCTTTGGAGGGTCTCAGGATTCGCCCCAACCGCTGGACATGCTCGCGGATCGATCCCGAACCCGACACCACAATGCCCACGGAAGCCTCGGGGACATCGACTCCCTCGTTCAGAATCTTGGAGGTGACCAAAATGGGCAGCTCTCCATTTCGGAAGCATCCCAAAAGGTTGCGGCGCTCGCTGATTTTCGTGTGGTGGGTCAACACAGGCAAGCAGAAGCGCTCGCCGATTTCGTACGCAGTCTGGTTGTCAGCAGTAAAGACAAGGATCCGTTCCCCGGAATGTTCCGCGAAAAGCATCCAGAGCAAATCCAACTTCCCCTTCGAGGCACGGGATATCTCGCGCTGACGAAGATACGCATTCAAGGCCTCCCGACCACCGCGACGACGAGACGTCTCAAGCAAAAACTGCTGCCACCCCCGGGAACTCCCTAAATTGATGCGATGGGCACGAAGAAAATCAACGTACACCTGACGATTGGTCTGGTACTCGACAAGCTCCTCCTCGCTCAATTCCACGGGGATGGTTTCCGTTCGATATTCGGCAAGGGCATCGCCCTCCATTTCATCGATATCCTTCCTGAAGCAGGTAGGTCCCAGCAACCTGACCAGCTCGGCGTCCATTCCATCGTCACGCTCGGGAGTTGCGGTCAAGCCCAACCGGAACGGTGCCAGGCAGAACTTCGCCAGAAGCTGGTATGTCGGTCCCGGAAGATGATGGCATTCGTCAACCACCAGCAATCCAATGCGATTGCCGATGCTTTCCATCATCAAGACCGCAGAATCATAGGTCGATACCGTCAAATCGCGCAAATCCTTGGAGCCGCCGCCAAGCAAGCCAATCTCAAGGCCGAAGGCGGAAGACAGTTGACGCGCCCACTGCTCCATCAGGTCAAGCGTCGGAACAACGACAAGGGTCGAGCGATTGCAGCAAGCAATCGCCATTTGGGCAACAAATGACTTGCCGGTTCCCGTAGGCAGGACGATGACACCGCGCCGCGAAGCGGCCTTCCAGGCTTCGACCGCCTGCATCTGGTAATCACGAGGCTTATGCAGGGTTCGATGACGCAGATTCAGGGTGGCATAGTTTCGCGCCCGGTCGTCGTACTTGATTCCATTTCGATACAGCGCCATCACGATGTCGGCGTAGCGGAATGCCTCGGCACGCCAGGCATTCACGCGCACGTCATACACGCAGAATTCCGTGATAGGGAGTTTCGTATCTCTGGGTTCGTCCAGAAGCAGCGTCCCGTCCTTGAACGATATCGTCACCATGCTTTCATCCGTGGTTGCTCCTGGTCATCGGTACAATTCCGGTCGCTTCGCCTCAATCAGCGACTCGCGGTAGTCGATCACTCGATCGGGTTCGCCATAGGAAGCAGGACGAACGAATCGTGCCTTCGGATTGAAATCGAAAGTCAACGTTGTTGGTGTTCCGCCTGCCATGGCAAGTACCAAGCCATCGGGTGCCACTGCCATACTGCGTCCGCACACATCCAGCCTCGGCATCGCAGGCGCGGAGCGAAGCACCGTGCAACCGCAATCAAAGGCACGGGCGCGCGTCAGGAATTCCAGCCTTTCGGCGCTTTCCTGACGCTGATGGCTGGCGATGACCAGCACGTCGATTCGCTTGCTTTGGTACCAATCGAACAATTCCGGGAAATAGAAGTCGTAGCAGATCGCGACACCATAGAGGACACCGTCGATTTCGAAGACCTCAGGCTTTTCACCTGGCACGATTCCCTTTTCCAATTCAGGTTTCACCAAGTGGTTTTTCGTGTATGGGAAATATGTTTCCTTGCCTGGCTCGAACACGCCAAGCTGGTTGCGCAGCACTCCTTTTTCATCCTCGGTCATCAGCCCCGCCATCACGATGCAACCGATTCGCTCGCATTCGGTCCGCAGCTCCTTTTCGTACTTGGCGCCGGCGCCACGCATCAAAGCCAGCATGTCTCCGAGGGTTGACGCACCAGTGCAATTGCTGTTCTCAGGCAGCACGACCAAGTCGGTCGCCCCAGGCGCTATCTCCTTCAGCCGCTCAACTTGCCAATTGATCACGGCTTCCGCTTCGCCGGTGCCGGGATAAGGCGGCTGAAATATCGTTGCTCTCATGGTTATCTCCAATTATGTCACTTCAAATGAACTCGTTCCATTCGTCAAGCTGTTCAATGTCCTTTCCATTTTCGGGTGCCGCCAGGACACTTCCCTGAATGGTCATATCCTTCACATTGGCGCACAGCATGCCATGTGTCCAGCTGTCCGGAATCACATCATCAGCCCAACTCAACCTGACGTTATTGAAATGCAATCCGACCGCATTGGCCGCATAGAATGCGTATGGACGGTTTGCGGCAAAACGTTCCGAACAATTCGCCGCCGCCTTCCAATTGGCGATGCCTTCGCCCTTGTGCATCACCAGGTCGATATCCGAGAAATTGATGTTGCGCACGCTCATATCGTGGTTCCCCTGGATGACGGTCGTGTTGTTGCCATGTGCGCGAACGCCTCGAATCATCACGTCCCTGATGGTGACCTTCGTGGATTCACGGGGATTTGCCACATAGTTGCTCATGATGATGAACGGGATTCGCGTCACCATGTGAAGATTTGAGATGACCAATTCCGAAATGTCGGTCCCGTCCCGATCGCTGGCAGGCGGGCGGATCGTCTTGTCGCGCACGGAATCGTCCGCATAATCCGAATGGATCACGATTCCCATCCCGCTGCGAATCGCCAGGTTCGTAACGCAGCAACGCCTGATGATTCCGTTGCCAACTCCAAAGCGGATCCCCGCTTCGCGGTTCTGCAACACGCAGTTCGTGATGGTGATGTCTTCGCAGGCACGAGTCTGATCCTTCAACCTGCGGCAATCCGCGCGAATCGCGATGCAGTCGTCCGAACCAACGATATTGCAATCACTTATGGTAACGCGCCTGCAACAGTCGATATCAAGTCCATCGCCATTCCAAGTCTTCAAGTCGTTGCGTATGTTGACACCTCGGATCCTGACATCCTCGCAACCATGCAAAAAACAGGACCAGTACGTGGCATTGAAGATTTCGATGTTTTCGAGGACGATGTGATCGCTTTCAACGAAATACACCGTATGCGACGGACGCGTTCCCGGGAAGTTCGCCCTGGTGTACTTGTAAGGATCGAAGAAAGCCGCCCGATTGCCGTCAATGCGCCCGCCGCCGGAAATCGTCACGTGGGATACTTCGACGCCTACGACCAAGTGGCGCCCATTCGCCTTCTCGATAACGCTCGTCCAGTTCTGAGGCCATGCGTCTGGAGCATTGTATTCCTCAAGGTCGGGACTGCCGAAAATCACAGCCCCAGGAAGCAATTCCAAATGAACATAGTCCTTCAGGTAAATCGTGCCTGTCAAGTACGTTCCAGCCGGAACAACAACCTTTCCGCCACCTGCCCCATGACAGGCGTCAATAGCAGATTGCAAGGCGACTTGGTCTTTCGATACCCCGTCGCCTATCGCCCCAAAATCCTTGACGTTGAACATACGCTACCTTCGACTGTTAAACACATAAGCAACCCTACCACAAATCCCGTTAATGTACGACAGGCAGAAGGAATTGCCAAAGGAACTCAACAACGATTGCCGAAAAACAACGAAAAACAACCCACCGGAAAACAATCGGCAACCGATGTTGGTCGTCAAGCACCAACAGATTCCTTGACACGACCTATTGAATCAAGTCAATCATCCAATTGATCGCCTTGTTATATGACGGCCAGCACTCGTGTCCCATGCCAATCTCGTCAACGATCAATTTCGATTTTGACGGAATCACATTGTAGGCGGCATATACGGACGATGGACTGCATGTACGGTCGGCAAACCCAACGATCACACGAATCGGAACATCGATGAAACGGGCGAAATTCGCCGCATCATAGTATTGCGCCATCGACTCGATTTCAGGCGCGTTCTTCATTTGCCTGCAGTACTGCGGCCAACCTGCCAGACGCCCTTCCCTGTACCCAAGATGGTCGCACATCGCGGGAACGTTGCTTGCGATAGCACGAAGGTTCTTGTTCAAGCCGCCCAGGATCAACCCGAACGCACCGCCCTGGCTGCTTCCGTAATACCCGATCTTTCCCTTTGCAACATAGGACTGTTCCGCAAGCCAGTTCAATGAGCGGTTGATGCCGATGATTGCGCGATGCATGTACGTCTTGGTCCTGTCAGGAATATTCTTGTACATGTACATCCCGCCATAGTTGACATCGTCATAGCTTTCCTTAATTGTTTTTCCCGGAATCGCAGGATCGTACGTGTGGACATTCATCACCATCGTCACATAGCCTTTTCTGTACTGCGGTACGCTAAAACCAGGCCCCGCGCCGGGAACCGAGAAAATCGCCGGGTACTGCCCCTCTGCCTTAGGACGGGAAATAAACCCATACACGCGACCATTCGGCGCCGCAAAACTAACCTTGTGGGCAATGAAATCAGCCGGGGCGCCTTCCCACGGAGTCATCTGTAGATCAAGTGGGGATTCCTCAGCCTTCGCAATCTCGCCGTGCCAGAAACTCTCGAAATCCTCGGGAATGTCAGCCGCCGGCTTGATCTTCAAAGGCTCAAATGCCGCCGCATATATCTTCGTCTTCGCACCGGGAAACGACACCTGCAGGCTCAAAAAACCAGGCTTTTCCAACGTTCCCTTGATCTCAAACGGATTGCCATGGGACAAATCCAACTGGTGGCTGTTGATGTTGTCAAGTCCGTCGTTGGTCAAGCGTACCGTCGCCGTCCCATCGGACAACAGATCCGGCTTGTCCTTATCGGCCTTGATCGTCACCGTAAAGACCGCCTCGGTCTCGCAAACGTACGTGGCATCCGCACGGTCAAGCTTGATCTCGATTACCGGCTGGCAAATGCATAGCGCCGAAACCAACAACGCAAATAAAACCAATCCTTTTTTCATCGTTCGCTCCTGTTTTGGCTTGACATATGACTCACTACTATCGTAAATATCGGTTCGACTTGTCAACTTTACTGCTCTTGCCCAGACGCTTCAATTCTGACGAAAATACACTGTCCAATACCTGACGGCTCTTCTCCTCTTCGGACAGTTCAATCGATACCTCGGGAGAGGCAAACCACGACATCATCTTGCCTAGCAAACCGCGACGCCCCTGCACTTGACGATATCGGGCGCGAATCAGGTCAAGGCGCTGCGGAGGCGTACGCATCAGGCCAATTTCAAGGCATATCCGGTAGTGCTTCGCCGCACGAGACAACTTCCCGCTCAGACGACAGGATTCCGCCAAGAAATAATGGTACAGGATGTTGTGGGGACTCGCTTCGACCAAGCGCGAGCACATCGCCAAGCATACCCCGACGCGACCTTGCGCAAAGAAGGTCTTCGCCTCGCGAAACATCACAAAGCGCTCAGTATGCGTCAAGTCAAGCATCAAGTGCTGAAGCGTGGTATTGCGTGGAATGTTGTTGCCCACGATCAGCTCCTCCAAAATGTCGTCCGCAATCGTATCCATCACCCGATGCCCGTCAACATGGAATGAGTTTGACGACACCTTGCTGTGCGGGGCATGCCCGAAAGTCCTTCGTTCGTCATACTCTCGTCTCGTATTGGGATCCGAGAGGACATCGAACGCGTTGACCAGGATTTGGAATTCGGTGGTTTTGTCCAGGTCGCCCCCGAAGAGGTCCGGATGGCATTGTTTTGCCTTTCGGTAGTACGCCGCCTTGATCTCCTCGAAGGACGCCGCCGCTCCCACGCCCAGGATGTCGTAGAACGTACGCATCACCCTCCTCCATTCGCCGCCAGGGCGATCCCTCGAATCGTCAGCAGGTCGGGCGCGGCGCTCAACTCGGGCAAATGCTCCAGGAAAAACCTGGCGTCCCCGCCAGTAACCAATACTGGGCAATCCGTGGCGTCCATCTCTTGCCGAGTCTCCGCTATCAACTGGCGGATGGTTCCCAACACCCCAAGGTCAACACCTGCCAAAATCGCATCGTGGGTATTGCGCCCCAATGGCGAAGGACGATTGCCCTGCAACGGAACCAACGGCAATTGCGCCGTATAGTCGGCCAAGCCGCGACGCAACATCATCCTACCTGCCAAAATCGCGCCGCCGCAAAAGCGATTCGATGCATCGACCGCCTCGGTAACCAGGCACGTCCCGCAATCCAACACGATCACAGGACCCGAACCCAGCGCCTGCAAGGCGCCGGCCGCATTCGCAATTCGATCCATCCCGACAGTCGATACGTCAACCATGCTGAAATCCAAACAACTGAAGTCCGATGCGCGCAAAAAGCGCAAACGATTACCATACCGCCTGCGCAACTTCAGTGTCAACGCGGGAACCACGGACGATACAACGGCGTTCAACTCCGAATCGTCCTCGAACAACGGAACGCGACCCTCGTCACCCAGCAACACGGGCGTGTCGTAGCGAGCCAGCAGACTAGGACTTCCGTCCATCATCACACCAACCTGTGTATGCGTATTTCCGATGTTTACCAAGTACGGCATTCGATTCCCCCACTACTTGTATAGCCAATATGAACTCGATTCCTGCCTGAATGCAGCGCTCTCAACATGGGCACGGGCAATCAACTCGTCAACGCTCTCGCGCCCTTCTCGCAAAGACGACGTCCCCACGATGCGGTCGAAATGGCCGCCGCCCAAATGCCTGAACTCGGAATAGCCATCCCGAATCGCCTCATACAATCGCAACCCCGCCTCGAAGGGACGGAACGTATCGACGTCCGTAGCGTGCAACTGGACACCGTGGCACAATTCCTTCTCGAACTTGCTGAACGTAGGAGTAAAGTGCACGGGACGCCAGCGGCAACCAGGAAGCTCCAGGGCATTGAGCGTGTCGGCGAGGCGATTGGCATTGATGAATGGAGCGCCAACAAGTTCGAATGGACGCGTGGTTCCACGCCCTTCGGAGATGTTCGTCCCCTCGAACAGGCATGTGCCGATGTAGACCAACGCCGACTCCCAAGTCGGAATGTTGGGCGACGGCATAACCCAGCTCATCCCGCTTTCCGAATACGGAAGCGACCTCGAATACCCCTGGCAAGGAACCACGGTCAAGTCGCAACCGATATTAAACTCGCTGTTGATGTATCGCGCGTACTCGCCGACAGTTAGCGCGTATCGCGTCGGCAACCTGTACATTCCCACGAAGGAATTCTGTTCCGGATCAAGTCGCACCCCTTCCACGAATTCGCCGCCAAGGGGATTGATTCGATCGAAGACAACGACCGGCACCCCTCGCTTCGCGCAATCTTCCATCGAATAGCTCAAGGTATATAGGTACGTATAGAATCTCGCCCCAACGTCCTGGATATCATAGCACAAAACGTCAAACAATCCGAACAAGTCGTCAGACAAGCGCTTGCGTTTCCCATGAAGGCTGAACACCGGCAACCCCAAAACTGAATCCGTGAAATCATCGTCGATCTGATGTCCCGCCTGGCATTCGCCACGAATGCCGTGCTCGGGACCAAACAACGCCGTCAACCGGCAATGTGCCCCCAGCCAATCCGCAGACGATACCAGCGACTTGTCAACACCGGAAGGATTCGTTATCAATCCAACGCGACGATCGCCCAGACTCGACAATACCTGATCTCTGTTGTCTATCCCGTTCAACATGACTCAACCCAATTCCTTAAGATTCTTCAAGTAACACGTAATTCAATTAAAGTATGCTTCATTTTCACAAAAAATCAACCCATGCACACAAAAATCGAATACGCTCGGCACCCTGCAAGGATGCGACACAGTTGTGTTCAATACCGGATGTACCTTGTCATCATAGCCGGCACCAGGACCAGAACCTTGCCCGATTGTACCTTGAAAATTCCGCCTTTTGACTCGCATAGAGCGACTCTGGCATTAGTTTATCATTGGATTTTCATTCAAATCATTCACCAAAGGAGCCTATCGATGAGATCGTCTTCCCTTTTCATTCTTTTGCTGTCGGTCTTCTTTTCCGCCGCCTATTCCCAGGACATCGGCTTCAAAGGATCCTGCGAAGGCGTGCCGGATGGCTGGAAAATCAACGGAACCCCAACAAGCTGCAACGTTGAAGACGGTGTCCTGACAATCAGCGGACCGTCCAAGGGCGACATCTACGCCTTCAGGCCAAATATCAACCTCGAAAAAAACTCGCCGCACATCCTGACCTGCGAGGCAAATTGCCTCCCCGGAGGCGACTTCATGGTCTACTACGAGTACAAAGTCGAAAACAAGCCTTGGCATACGCTCGCCAGGAGACACACGGGCACTGGAGAATGGATCAACATCAGAATCTTTGTCTTCAAGGAAGACGATGATGTCCAGAACGAACGAGTCCTGCTCAGGCTAATGAATCACACAACCCTCAAGATACGAAACCTCAAGCTGCAAAAGGAAACATACGACCACGGAGTAGCAGACAGCTTCCCGCCATCGACTCCAAAAACAAGATTCGTGCATAACGGAAGCTTCGAATGGCACGAGGAATACTGGGATATCCTTGCCGACGCAAGAGTCAAGCAATCTGACGAAGACCTCGGCAATTGCGCCCTCGAACTAGGACCGCACGGATTCGTCGTTCAACAAAACATCCATCTCCTCCCCAATCGAAAATACCAACTGCGATGGTACGCAAGAAAAGCATCGGAAAAACCAGCAAAAACATTGGTCGCAGTACGAAAATTGCCAGAAAAAATCCTGCTTGACAACACCCCGCAAAATGTAACCTCGGATACGTACCAACTCTATTCTTTCGACTTCACGACGCCAAACGAAACGGACCCGACCATTGACATCATCGTCAAAAACGAAGCCAAAACCCCAGTGAGGCTCACGCAGTTCTATCTCAAGGAATTCTCTGACGAAGAACTCGCACCCGTACAAATCAACCTGACATCACCAGCCTATAGGGATGCAATCTATGCCTCGAAACCAGTCAAGTCCATTGAAGGGAACCTGACATTCCAGCCAAACGTGGCAAAAACAATCGTCTCATTCGGAAAAACAGGACAACCCAATGGCAACCAAACCTGCACTGTAAATCAATCGGGAGGACAATTTGCCTTCCCCGCAGAATCCCTGAAAATCGGAGAATACACCCTGGAGGCAACGCCATTCGACCGAAATGGAGACAAGCTCCAATCAATAACCAAAACCATAAGAAAACTCCCGCCCCAAACAAACGAGGTCGTCATCGGGAACGACAACAACTTCTACATCCAGGGCAAGAGGTTCTTCCCCTTCTTCATCGGAATGCCATACCAGGATCCAGACAGGCCGGTCATGCACTACCTGATCGCAAGATCGGGAATGGGAAGCGTATTCTGCAACGGAGCAAACAGCGAAAAAACCGCCCTCGCCTCGCTCGACCTTGCCCAACAATTCAACCTCAAGGTGATGCTTTGGATCGGAGGCGATTTCGCCAATACACCCGATTACGAGGACAAGCTCAGAAATACACTCCAAGCAGTCCTCACGCCAAAAGTCGTCAACCACCCCGCACTCTTCGGATACAACTACTGCGACGAACCTTGGGCACGCGAAATCCCCTCGTACAAGTTCCCCGCCGCAATGAAACTATTCAGGGAACTCGACATCTACCACCCGCTCTTCATCAACGAATCACCAAGAGGAGTCGTGCCAAACAATCTCTACGACTACGCAAAGTACTCGGATATCTATGGAGTTGACATCTATCCCCTGCCCGAATTGGTCAGGCACTCAGCGATCTCGGACAAATCCATGGCGTCAGTCGGAAAATACGCCGAAATCTACAGGAAGGCATCCAACGACACCAAGCCTGTCCTCCTCTGGCTCCAAGGATACCAATGGCTTCCGGACGACCACCCCCAGGCGATGACGCCTGACGGCATGCAAATGAAATTCATGTGCTTTGACGCGCTTCTCCACGGCACCAAGGCAATCTCCCTCTTCAACCACAGGAACATGAAGCAATCGTACTACAACGAATTCTTCCCGGTCGCCCAAGAAGTCGTCCAGCACGAACAAGTGATCAACGGCGGCACTCCAATCGCAAGCGTCAAATCACAGCCGCCGATTTGCATCAGAGCCTATGAATATCAGGGAATCACCTACCTATTGGCGCTCAACGAATCCCCAGGCAAGGCAACAGCAAAACTTGCCATTGTTGGTCTCAAAAAGATCACCGAAACGACCATGGATCAAAATGGCAA
>JAGVUR010000092.1:0-27877 GCA_019136135.1 Verrucomicrobiota bacterium | reverse complement strand
AAATGGCAACTTTACCCTGGAACCATGGTCGCTGGCGGTCTTCAGCTCAAATGGATTGCCGCCGCCGACACCAAAACCGCTCGTGCCACATAACGAAGACCTGCAAGCTGAAGCAACCACTTTCCTGCAAAACTACAGGGACAGGTGCTTCCCGCGTGAAATGAGCCAGGCAAAATGGATCTGGTTCCCAGGCGAAGCAGAAAAACCATCGACAGTCACGCTCAGCCTCGACGTCAACCTCGACAAGCCCATCAAGTCGGCTACCCTGAAAATCACAGGCGACAATATCCTGAAACTCGCATGGAACGGCAAGCAAGTCCTGGACGAGGGAAACTGGTCCATCATCAAGGAATGCGACATCACTAAAATCGCAAGGCAAGGGCAAAATCAAATAGAAATCAACGCCGAAAACATCGACGGACCAGCAGGACTCGTCTTCATTATGGAAGTCACATACCAGGACGACTCGACATTCAAGCTTGTCAGCGATAAAAACTGCCAGGTCATCAATAAAGCAGGCTTCAAGGCACAAGCACAAGAAATCTGCGCATTCGGAAGTGGTCCCTGGGGCTGGACCTCTTTCAAAACTAAAAAAATGATCCTGGAGTAAGCAATCGAACAAGCACAAGAGATAGCTCTCCAAAACAAAAAAAACAGTTGATCGCCATGACGGCAATGAATAGTATGATGTTCTTGGAAACCACGAATGGACGCGAATAAACACCAATGAATTTTGATAGGTATAAGTTCTTTGCCTGTTACCCGCAGCGAGCTACACCTGTTTCTTGCGCCAAGCACCAAAGCGGTTGAGGTGGCACATGTTGGCAATATTTAAATCTTGATGAGAATTGTAGAGCAGGAATGAACCTCTTGGATTCTCCATGGTAGTGCCATGAGGGTACTTGCGACAATCGTTTCTCGAATTATTTTGCATGGACATCTTTCAAGAAATGCACACGGACGGCATTCTCGAGGAAAAGCGATGCACGAGTTTGCAATGATCACTAAAGTAATATAGTTTAGAAAAAAATCAGGTAAAATGGAGACATCTCTTCAGAAACGAAACCACTACAAGGAATGCCCATCATAGATCGACCCCAAGCCAGGGGCGGTGGCGGGTGTTCCCCGCATCTTAAAAGCTTCAGGCGTTTTTCAGGACTTGTCACAGAGATGCCAGTATCTCAAACCCATCTGGGGCTTGGAGGCAGGACTAAGAGGCGACTGGAATGCCAAGAAGGGAAAATCAAAGTTCGAAATAAAGATTCACGAGTAACCAGCACATGTACGTGTAGGAGATTATTCAATGTTTAGGCGTACAACAATTGTTATTTGTAAGTACATTGCATTAGGATTCTTTCTGTTTGTCAAATATTCGGTTGCAAGCGCGATGATTGCAGTGGCTTTACTTTCATATGGCTGTGGTTCTGGTAAAAACTCACATCCGCTTGTTTTGGACGCTGGAGACCTCACCTGGCGCATTGTCAGCATGGACTTTGGCTGGGAAACCCAGGCCGTCTATGATTTTCTGGAAAGAACCGAGGATGGTCAAGTCAAGGAATTCACAAGAAGCTTAGGCAAGTCGCGAAGTGGCATGGTAGAATTATATAGTGAGGGTGAAATTGACCTTGAGGCTTGTCTCGATGCACAAGAGACATTGAGTCTTAACATACATGAAGCTTTGAAGAATGCTCCGGCAAAAGCAGGCTTGGTTGGTTCCAGTGAATTCAACTGGCAAGAACACCATCAAAAGTGCGCCCGTGAACTCAGCAATGTCATGAGAAAAATAGACAAGCAAATCAAGGCAAGCAACCCCTTTCTGGAATTTACCATCTTGTTCATCAATTCGGGCAAACAACATTACAACTGCACCAATCTCCAAATCCCGGTCATGGTTGGGCGGCAAGTTGTGGCCTATGCCTCGTGCCATGAAAGTCAATCCACCAGCGATTTTGACATTCCGGCTTCCCGACCCCTGGGCATGCCAGTGAGGTTTCGTGCTTTCTTTGACAACAGCAGTGCAATGCGACTTCTGGAGGGGATGCAGGACAAGGCACCTTCTGTTCGGATAGAGAATAGTCGCGGAAAAATCATAGCAAAAAAAACTGGCGATGATATCATATCCAAAGTGCAAATAATAGCTGAAAACTCCTGTTCAATAAGCATCCTGGTGCCAAATGTACCTCCATTAACCTGGAGAATTGCCAAGACATCTGCCAGGGGCAAAACGAACCTGCAAAATGCTCTGAATGCCATTAATGCCCTTGCCAAGAAGAGCTTTGGAACTGACAAGCTGCTATTTGCCATAAATGACGGAATCCTGGATTCGGTGGCAGGAGTGGATAATGCCATGAGGAACTCATCGACAGCTACTGAGCTTTGGTGGAAAATATCAGTAAACGGGCAAGACCAGCCATTTGACTTGACCCAGTATTTGGGGGATGATATTGTTTTTTCACTAAGCAAAGACTTGCCTGGCTTTTCTGCCGAATATGTTGACCTTGTCCAGACAAGCGCCCAAAGGGGACATGCCTTTCATCAATATATGCTAGCTCGCTGTTTCGAAGAAGGGAATGGCGTAACGGAGGATGAGGTTGCCGCTTTCAATTGGTACCGCAAGGCTGCGGAAAAGGGACAAATTGCCGCTCAATATAATTTGGGCAAGTGCTATTACAAAGGTGCTGGCGTTGCTAAGGACGAGCAGGAAGCTTTCAAGTGGTTCCGCAAAGTCGCAGAACGAGGATATGCTTTCGCTCAAACTGGTTTGGGGTTGTTCTACCTAAATGGTCTCGGCATCGACAAGGATGAACAGGAAGCTGTCAAATGGTTCCGTATGGCTGCGGAACAGGGACACGCTGACGGTCAAAATTATTTAGGCACATGCTACCAATATGGTCACGGTGTCGACATGGATGATCGTGAAGCTGTCAAGTGGTATCGCTTGGCAGCGGAACAGGGAGATGCTTTCGCTCAAAATAATTTGGGCTGGTGCTACCAAAATGGTCTCGGTGTTGCCAAGGATCATCAGGAAGCTTTCAAGTGGTTCTACCAAGCTGCGGAACAGGATCATGCTGTCGCTCAATATAATGTGGGCAGGTGCTATCGTGAAGGGAAAGGCATCGCCCAAGACGAGTATGAAGCTGTCAAGTGGTATCGCTTGGCTGCGGAACAGGGAAATGCTGTCGCTCAATATAATTTAGGCGATTGCTACCTAGTTGGTTTTGGTGTCGCCAAGGATGCTCGTGAAGCTGTCAAGTGGTTAAGGCTGGCAGCTGATCAGGGATATGCAGTCGCTCAAATTATATTGGGTATCTGTTACGGAGGTGGGGAAGGTATCGCCAAGGACGAGCAGGAGGCTGTCAAGTGGTTCCGCAGGGCAGCAGAACAGGAATTAGCTTCTGCTGAGTTTATTTTGGGTATGTGCTACCAAGATGGGAAAGGCATCACCCAGGACGAGCAGGAGGCTGTCAAGTGGTTCCGCAGGGCAGCAGAACAGGGGTTCGTTCTCGCTCAAAATAGCTTGGGCATGTGCTACCAACAAGGTCGTGGTGTCGCCAAGGACGAGCAGGAGGCTGTCAAGTGGTATCGCAGGGCAGCAGAACAGGGGAATGATTCTTCTGCTCAACATAATTTAGGCTGGTGCTACCAAAATGGCTTCGGTGTTGCCAAGGACGAGCAGGAAGCTGTCAAATGGTTCCGAAAAGCCGCGAAACAGGGAAATGCTGACGCTCAAACTATATTGGCCTTGCGCTACCGAGAAGGCGAAGGTGTCGCCCAGGACAATCAGGAAGCTGTCAAGTGGTTCTATCTAGCTGCAGAGCAGGGACATTCTGTCGCTCAGTATAATTTAGGCAGGTGCTACCAAGAAAGTCTTGGCGTTGCCCAAGACGCGTGTGAAGCTGTCAAGTGGTTTCGCAGGGCAGCGAACCAAGGGAATACTGACGCTCAATATAACTTGGGCTGGTGCTACCAAAATGGCTTCGGTGTTGCCAAGGACGAGCAGGAAGCTGTCAAGTGGTTCCGAAAGGCTGCGGAACAGAAAGATGTTGACGCTCAGTTTAATTTAGGCAGGTGCTACCAAGAAGGCCTCGGCGTTGCCCAAGATGCACGTGAAGCTGTCAAATGGTTTCGTCTGGCAGCGAACCAAGGGAATGCTGACGCTCAGCATAATTTGGGCAGATGCTATCAAAATGGCTTCGGTGTTGCCAAGGACGAGCAGGAAGCTGTCAAGTGGTATCGCATGGCTGCGGAACAGGGATTCGCTCGCGCTCAAACTAGCTTGGGCATGTGCTACCAACAAGGTCGTGGTGTCGCCAAGGACGAACAGGAGGCTGTCAAGTGGTATCGCATGGCCGCAGAACAGGGAAATGCTTTAGGTATAGCACTATTAAAAACTTTGAAACAAAGATAAGTTTAGTTTTTCCCCGACCACACCATCGGGTGCCAAGCTGAGCGGCTCCAGGATGTACTGATAAACCAGCTTTGAAAGCTAATCGCTGAAAAGCACGACGATGCAGATTTTGGACAGATGAAACGCGGACACTGGACGTTCTATGGGAACCATCGAGCCAATAATGAAATCGTATCGCAGGTGAAAAGGACGATGCAGGCTTCATGTCATAGTTCCGCCAGCGAGAAAGTTCTGTTTTACAAGCGGATCAAGGATATTGAGCAACGATTGGGGGATGAAAGTGTGATTCTCAACAGTTTCATCCTGGCCTGGACGAAACATCCGCAGCTACAATGGGGCAAAGACCTGGACAAACTCAAGCATAAGCACATACTGTTCATGACCAGTGATCGAACTCAATATATCACAAACTTTTTACTATGCTTGGGATATGGTGACATGATCAAAAACACCTTTCAGTTTTTTGAAAGGGAGTCAAGGTTGTTTTTCTCTTTGTATCGTCAGCTACCACTGCCATCATGCCCACCTCCACGGCGGGTACCGGCATCGACCGCACTATGCCGCCCATCTCCCGCTTCGGCAAATCCAACCACTCAACCAGGAAAGACTCCCTCATCGAACGCCTCCGCATCTATTTCGACCGCTTCTTTGGATTGGAGTGATGGCGGACTTTTCTTGCTGAATTAAACGTAGGTCTCGTAATTTGCAGAATTAAATGCACAAAAAGCGTGGCTGAAAAATATCAACTATCGTTTTTTCTAAAATATTTTTGATTCCCGGCTTGATTTACGGCTTGATTTACGGCAAATGGCAAATAATTTTTCAATAAGCTAACTTGGCAAGTGCCGCCAGATGAGATTCCCTGTCTGCTGGCTTGGCGCCGTGCCTAGTACTTAGTTGAATTAATTCATTTACACATTACATTATCCACATTTCCCAACACTAATAAGGAGATGCGGACAATGAAAAGAATTCCCATTGAAATGACAGACGAACAGCGAGAGGAACTCAGGAGAATCATCGCCTCCGGCAAGTCCGAGAACCGGCTTGTCACCAGGGCGAAGATCGTGCTTGACGCCGCGGGGGGCATGACGGCCGCCGAATCCGCCCGGAGGCATGGTGTCACGCGCCCCACGGTTGTCAAGTGGCGCGGACGGTTTGCGGCCCTGGGAACGGCCGGGCTGCGCGACGCAAGGAGGAGCGGCCAGCCCGTCAAGTACGGAGCCGACTTCGAGAGGAGCGTCCTCGCCGCGCTTGACGAGAAGCCCCCCGAAGGCTACGCCAGCTGGAACGGGAACCTGATCGCCCGGCATCTCGGCGTCAAGGCCGACCAGGTGTGGCGCGTGATGCGCCGGAACGGCATCGACCTGCAGCGGCGCCGTTCCTGGTGCGTCAGCACGGATCCCGAGTTTGCGCCGAAGGCGGCCGACATCGTCGGACTCTACCTCGCCCCGCCCCGGGACGCGGTTGTCATCTGC
The DNA here is from genome assembly GCA_019136135.1 of Verrucomicrobiota bacterium. Taxonomy (GTDB): domain Bacteria; phylum Verrucomicrobiota; class Lentisphaeria; order Oligosphaerales; family Oligosphaeraceae; genus UBA1407. Next base: position 21,991 of record JAGVUR010000092.1, on the reverse strand, counting down.
GTGGACGAGAAGCCATGCATCCAGGCCATCGAAAGGCAGCAGGGCTGGCTTCGTTTCCCGGACGGGAAGACCTTCCTCGGCTTCAGCGACCGCTACAAGCGCAACGGGAGCAGCACGCTGTTCGCGGCGCTGGACGTGGCGACCGGGCAGGTCTTGGCGAGCAACAAGTCCAGGAAGCGAAGGCGCGAGTTCCTGGACTTCATGAACGACGTGGTGGCGGCGCACCGGGGAATCGAGCTCCATGTCGTCCTCGACAACCTCAGCACCCATTCCAAAAAGGACGACAGGTGGCTGAAGGCGCACCCGAACGTCCATTTCCACTACACGCCTACCAACGCTTCCTGGCTGAACCAAGTGGAGGTGTTCTTCAGCATCCTGCAACGAGGTGCGCTGACAGGCGGCAGCTTCGAGTCCGTCCATAAGCTTCGGGCGGCCATCAACAGGTTCATCGCCGCCTACAACGAAAGGGCGGTTCCGTTCGAATGGAAGAAAACTTGCGTGAAGCCCAAACATCTTCAAAAAATGTATACGAATTAAATCAATTAAGTACTAGCGAACCCAATTTGGTCATATTTACGGTGTTGTCTTGCTCGGGTAATGGAGGTTTCCTTAGAAAAACAAGTTCTAGTAGCTGAAGCAAGAGGAGAAACAATGCCACCACTGCGCTGGCAACGCAAGTGCGAGAGTTTTAGCTAAACCAACGATAGGGAGTTCGATCCATGATCGGCATCGCCCTGCGACTGACCAGTGGAAATTCCTGGTCGACAGTCGAGTCCTAAATGACCAAAACAAGAAAGGAGTCAACTGCAATGGGAACGAAGAAAAGTGAGGATATCGTCAATTCGGTTGAGTATAGCTTCACCGTAAAGTATCCTGATGGCTCCGTAAAGACGTGGAGTGTGCTCTACGAGGCGCGTGTCAATGACCACAGGTACCAGAAGGATACTTCAGCCAAGTTTCCGAAGCTTTGTGACGACAGAAGGAGATACCAGGAACTCAGCACCTACGTGGTCCGGAAGGTGTCCCTGTATGCGAGATCCGGCAGGAAGTTCGAGGATTCGGGTTTCATTCGTGTTTACGACGTTGACAGTGAAGTAATGGGTGGATGGGACGACAAACCGCTTGCGGAGGTCACCGGCGAGCATAAGCCATTGACTGCCTGCCAGCCCGAATTTGACGCGAACCGCAAACAAGAAACAGACCATCTGTTGTCAAAGTTCGACGAAATAGTCAAGAAAGACTTGGAAGCGATCAGGGAAGAAATGACCAAGAAGGAACCCAAGATCGAGTTCTCCGCTTTCAGAGTAAAACGAGCTTCCGTACCAGAGGGACAACCCTACATCATTGTGAAAGTATTCTTCGCGACAGACCGCGCTATGGCGGCAGGTAAGACGGAACCTGACAAGATGTTCGGGCAAGAACGCTCGAATCTCTCATACGGAACATGTGAGGTGAGTATTCCGCGTGACCACCGAATGGGTGAGCTAGAGGCTCCTTCAATATGGCGATTGGAGTTCCGAGAAAATCCCGCCAAGCATGTTGTGCTTCTAAGAACTCAGATTGCCACCGAGGACGAGTTTTTCGCAGATGTGGCTGATCGCGTGCGTAATTCGAAGAGTAGTAACGCATTTCTATTCGTTCATGGCTACAACGTCACATTTGCGGATGCCGCGAGGCGAACTGCGCAGATCACCTATGACCTTGGTTTTGATGGTGCTCCCACTTTCTATAGTTGGCCATCCCAGGGAAAAACCGCCTCTTACATCGTTGATGAGCAGAACATTGAATGGACACAAAAAAACCTGGAAGATTTTCTTGAGGACTTTTTCACGCGCTCAGATGCAGAGAATGTCTATTTGATAGCGCACAGCATGGGGAATCGGGCACTTACACGCGCTGTGACCTCGCTTTTAGATAAAAAACCAGCATTGAGATCCCGGCTTAAGGAGGTGATTCTTGCCGCTCCGGACATCGATGCTGACGTATTCAAACGAGACATCGCTCCTGCGCTTACGGCTGCAGGTCGCCCAGTGACCTTGTATGCGTCATCTGAAGACTTGGCGCTCGTTGCGTCTAAGAAAGTACACGGGAATCCACGAGCGGGGGATTCTGGTAGCGGCTTGGTCATTGTTCCAGGCATCGAGACAGTTGATGCGACACATGTCGATACAAGTTTTCTTAAGCACTCCTATTTTGCCGAGACGGGTTCGGTTCTGTCGGATATGTTCTACCTAATACGTGATGGTATGAGGGCGGATCAACGCTTTGGTCTCCGTGCCGTTGATGCTCAAGCTGGTCGGTATTGGGAGTTCAAACAATGAACCGCTGTGTACTTAACAATGCCATGAACTCGGTGGGAATCTCAGCGAGCGAGTTGGGTTGGACACACTGCATGGCCGCATAGATTCTTTTCCATCACACCACAGTATTACATATTTGCCCAACTGCCCTTGGATGAACCCTGGGGATAAGATTTCTTAAGAACCTGAGGCACAATGTGTTATGAAGCTTAACCTAGCCCGTCCGACCCCGTCCGACTAGGAACGCGCTGTTTTCAGCCTTTTGGCTTGCCACATCGCCTGAGTACGGGCACCCGGAGTGCCCGTACTTGATTTCACAAGCCGTGGAAGTTGGGCCAAGCATTCTCACAGTTCATCGTCCCCATGTACAAACGATGTCAACAACATCAATATCAAAAATCATTGGTGTTTATTCGTGTCCATTCGTGGTTCCCCTAAAAACGCAATGAAAATCATGGCGCCAACTGCTTTTTAGGTTAACATTTTTCAGTTACAGGATGTTTTTTGCAAGCTTGACGGGCGAAATATGGGAAATGTAGGCTTCTGATTCTTTTGGGACTACCTTTTGATGGAAAACAATGGCTTTGATTGGCTTTGCTTACCCTTTGCACTACATTTATTCACCCTTTGAGTGGCATTGACAATCTTGTTTTGAGGCTGTTTTCAGGTGTTTAAGGCGCTCACCCTTTGCTCACCCTTTGCTCACCCTTTGGTACCTTTTAACATTTCAGTTGAGTAGGAAAAGAACGCAAAGGAAAACAAACGCAAAAGGGGATTTTCCATGCAAGAAAAAAGCCCTTAACCTGTTGGGGCTAAGGGTCTTTGAAAATGGCATATCCGGAGGGATTCGAACCCCCGACACCCTGCTCCGAAGGCAGGTGCTCTATCCAACTGAGCTACGGATACCCATGTAAAAAAACGTTTTAGTGTAATGCGAAAACCACTTTTTTCAAGCGGATACGCATAAATATCCACCACGAAACCCATGTCATTTAAGCTACGATCCATGCTAAATGCCATACGAAGGATGCTGTCGCCCACACGCATCATCCATCCTTGCGTTCGTCTTACCGGCGGTGACAAGGCGTCGCCATTCCATCGCGCCAGGATTCCCCTGTGGCTGCTTGCGACCGCCGCCATCCTGGCACTTGCAGCAATCACAAATCCAACCTGTACCCGCGAAGTCAAGCAAACGATTCCAGCAACCCCAAATATCGCCCTTGTACTCGACATGTCAGGCTCCATGGAAGCGGCAGACTGGCCGGATGACCAACCTCCACCAAAAGATCCAACCCCGGAAAGCCTCCCGCCAACACGACTCGCCACCGCGAAAAACGCACTGCGCGACTTCCTGAACAATCGACCGCCCTCCCAAGTGGCACTGATCGCATTCGCCAGAAGACCGTACTTGATCTGCCCGCTGATGGCAGAACACACCATCCTCGATGAACGACTCGACCAGCTCGAAACAATCGACTTCGAAGACGGAACCTCAATCGGCCCTGCGCTGATGCTCGCAATCAGGTCGCTCAAAAGCGCTAGCGGCGGACCCAAGGTTATCATCCTTTTCTCAGATGGAGTCGATCATGCACAAGACCATGACACCCCACCGGCGACCTGCGCAAAAATGGCAAAGCAGGAAGGGATCGCCATCCATACCGTGGGAATCGGAGGGACGCTCGCATTCCACCCAGTCGCAACAGACAAGGGCGTCCAGTTCAGGCCCGTCGGCGAAAAACTTGACGAAGAGCAACTCAGGACGATCGCCCGGCTAGCCGACGGAAACTACCACCAGGCAGCCGATGCAAATGCACTAGTGGCCGCAACAAAAGACCTGGCAAGGCAAATGGACCACATCGCCGAAACTACAACCGAACTCCAGGCAGTCGCACTTGCTCCCATGCTGCTTCTCGCTTCAATCATCGCAGCGGTCGCAGCAATCGCAGCCAAAATCCTGCTCAGAGCTTACGCTTGAACCCATAAAGCGAAAACGGGGCACTCGCAATGTCGCAAGCGCCCCGAGGTTTGGCACACTTTTACAGGATTAATTGGCAGGGTTGTGCACCCAGTTGCGATCGAAGTCAGAATACCTCAACGGTTCAACATGGCCGTCCTGGAAAACCGCGTTGAACATTTCCGCATGGCGATGGGAAACAAAGTACGGATTGTTTGTCGGCTTAACGGTATCTCCCCACAAATCGCTGACTCCTTCTACCACATCGCATTGGTTAATCGTACGGGAAGGCTTCTTGAATGCCGACATCTTGTAGCCAGTGACAGTAGTTGTGTTGTCCTTGAGCCTTCTATCGGTTCCATATAATCCAGTACGACGGGCATAGTGCGCGGTGAACTTGTACGTAGTTGTCGTAGGCGGGTTCTTATGGTAATTAATCCAGTTTTCGGTTTCAGCAGACGGACAGGCATACAACTTTTCATCGCCGACGTAGGGATACACAAAGGCATGCGACCAAACAACGGCGGTCGGGGTCGCATAGGCATAAAGCAACGCGCAAAATTGCTTGTTGTCCGAGGCATACATCGTAAATCCAAGGCCGAATTGCTTCAGGTTGCTGACGCAGGAAATCGCCTCGGCCTTCTCGCGTGCCTTCGATAGCGCCGGCAACAGCATCGCCGCCAAGATCGCGATGATCGCAATCACAACCAACAGCTCAATCAGCGTGAACATAACCACTTTCTTAACCATTGTGCCATTTCTCCTTTATTTTCACACAATCCAGAAGCAAAAAATTCATTTCATTGTAATTTGTTAATTATACACTTTTGTTATAAGGAAATCAAGTGCAACTTGCGACTGAAAACGACCAGGCAAGAAAGCGGTCGCGGCAATCGCAGCCCAAATTCTCCGCAAAACAAAAACGGGGTGCTCGCAACGTCGCAAGCGCCCCGAGTTCTCTTGACTTATGCCGGTTTAATCGGCGGGATTGTGCTGCCAGTTCCGATTGACATCGGAATATCTCAACGCTTCAACATGGCCATCCTGGAAAACCGCGTTGAACATTTCCGCGTGGCGATGGGAAATGCGGTACATATTACTTGTCGGATTAATGGTATCTCCCCACAAGTCGCCAACACCCCATTGGGAACCATTTGGATTAACTCCTGTCACCGTATCGCATTGGTTGATCGTACGGGAAGGCTTCTTGAATGCCGACATCTTGTAGCCGACGGCAGTGGCCGAGGGGGGGGTTGCAAGCCTTCTATCGGTTCCATATAAGGCAGGACGGCGGGCATAGTGCCTATTAAACCTGTATGTAGAATTTGTAGGTGGATTCTTTGGGAAATCAGCAAAAGCTTCGTGTTCGGCGGAAGGGCATTCATACAGCTTCTCGTCGCCAATGTAGGGATAGACAATGGCATGGGACCAAACAACCACGGTCGGGGTCGCATAGGCATAGACCAATGCGCAGTATTGCTTGTTGTCCGTGGCATACATCGTAAATCCAAGCCCGAATTGCTTCAGGTTGCTGACACAGGAAATCGCCTCGGCTTTCTCACGCGACTTCTGCAACGCCGGCAACAGCATCGCCGCCAAGATCGCGATGATCGCAATCACAACCAACAGCTCGATCAGCGTGAACATAACCACTTTCTTGATCATTGCCATTCTCCTTAATATTTTTTACAATCCAGAAACAAAAAACATTTAAACTATTTCTGTAAACTATACACTTTTATAATAACGAAATCAAGTGCAACGGGTGGCTGCAACAAAAAACCTGGCAAGAAAGCGGTCGTGGCAATCCCAGCCAAAATCCTACTCAAAACAAAAACGGGACGCCCGCAATATCGCAAGCGCCCCGAGGTTCTCTTGACTTATGCCGGTTTAATCGGCGGGATTGCGTACCCAGTTGCGATCGTAGTCGGAATACCTCAACGGTTCAACGTGACCATCCTGGAAAACCGCGTTGAACATTTCAGCGTGGCGATGGGAAATACGGTACGGATCATTTGTCGGCCTCATGAGATTTCCCCACAAATCGTTAGTGCCTTCTACCACATCGCATTGGTTGATCGTACGGGAAGGCTTCTTGAATGCCGACATCTTGTAGCCAGAACAACTGCCGTCAGCGAGTTTTCTATCGACTCCATACAAGCCAGGACTACGGGAATAATGCTTATTAAACCTGTACGTAGTCGTCGTAGGTGGATTCTTATGGAAATTAGCAAAAGCTTCGATTTCGGCAGACGGGCATTCATACAGCTTCTCATCGCCGATGTAAGGATATACCAAGGCATGAAACCAAACAACCGCAGTCGGGGTCGCGTAAGCATAGACCAGCGTACAGTATTGCTTGTTGTCCGAGGCATACATCGTATATCCCAGGCCAAATTGCTTCAGATTGTTGACACAGGAAATCGACTCTGCCTTCTCACGCGCCTTCGATAACGCCGGCAGCAGCATCGCCGCCAAAATCGCGATGATCGCAATCACAACCAACAGCTCGATCAGCGTGAACGCAACTACTTTCTTAATCATTGTCGTTCTCCTTAATTTTCTGATGTTTCAGACTACAAAACACAATTTCAGCATTTTTAAAAATTATACCATTCTGCCCAAAGTAATTCAAGGGCAACAGATCCACTTTTTTCCTTTTTCCCAGAAAAAATGAAGTCCCCGAAGAAGTTCTCCCCAAAAACGCAAACGCACAATTAGCCATAAGGGCGTGTACGGCTTATAGTATCAGCTCTTGAAAAGCCAAAGGACTACAGTCCACACAGCAAGATTATATCCCAACTGAGATTACAGGATTTATGAGACAAGTCAGCTTCAATGTCGGGTCGGTCATTGACCGATGCTATCCCTTTCGTTCCATCAAGGGCTTTGGGCACCAGCAATTGACTCCTCTTCAGAATGCGGAGTTCATCGCATGGGGCGCCTATGAAAACCTACTTGAATCGACCTCGTTTTACGACGACGACGTCGCTACCGCTTGGTCGCCGCAAACCCCCGATCTCTACAAGGATCCCGATGCCCCGTTATGGAAGCAGGTCAACGCCGTCAAGGCAATCCTTGAGGATGCCGGCGTTGCGATCCACGCCATCTCCTGCGACCTGGCATCTCACGACTGCTTCAGCTACGGGGCATTGACCAATCCCGACCCCGCAATCAGAAAACTCGCATGGAAGAAAATCGACCGCGCCCTGAAAATCGGAAACGCCTTTGGCGCCAGGGTCTTTGTCTTCGACGCCGACGCGGAAGGGTTCGACTCGCCATTCGCCTTGGATTGGCCTGGTTCCTTTGCCCATTTGATCGAGGGCTTGAACCACATCGAGGACTGCATCAAGCAATTTGGCTATACGAACTACGCAGGCGCGTGCCTGTCCCCCAAGCAGTCAGTTCCCTTCTTGTACGGTTTTATCAACAATGTCGGAGATGCCTTGTCTCTGATCCACGGTCAATTGCGCACGCCTCAGTTCTGGGGAGTTTGCCCGAGCACCTTCCAGCTCCAGCAGGCCGGCTGGGGCGCTGCCCCCGCCACGCTCGCCAACCTGGCGCTCTCTGGAGGACTTGCATACCTCAAGGTCGGCTCCGGCACACAACGGCTGCCTGACAGGCCGCTCCCGCCAATGATCGGATCCGCAAACATCAAGGAAACAGTCCATACATTCTGGATCCTAGCCAAAACCGGTTGGCAAGGAACCATTGAAATCGACTCCATGATGACCCCTGCCGAATTCAAGAATGCCCAGGACTTCACCGCCAGAAAACAATTCCTCGCAACAACCTCCAGCGCCCTGACGCTCGCCATCGAACTCGCGGCCAGAGTCACCGAGGAAAAACTGGCGGACTTGACGCCAACAGAGGCGGATCTGATGGCGGCGACCATATTCTGCGGACTCGACATCGACGCACTCATCAAGAAAACCGTAAAGTCAGGCGCAGAACCCGAGCCAGACCCCGTCGAGGAAACCGAACCTGAAGCCGAACAAAGCCACGAATTGTATCAGGAGCCAGAAAAGACTCCTGAATCGGAAACGAAATCAGATACACCCAAAAAACAACGGGAAAATCCCAAGCCAAAAGCGAAACAGCACAAGCAACAGCAGGCGCCAAAACAACAACCCAAACCCACCGAACCCGAAAAGCAACCAGAACCAGCCAAACCCAAGCTTGCTGAACCCGAGCAAGTCAAGCCCGAACCTGCCCAAGCCGAAAAGCAACCCGAGCAAGTCAAGCCCGAACCTGCCCAAGCCGAAAAGCAACCCGAGCAAGTCAAGCCCGAACCTGCCCAAGCCGAAAAGCAACTAGAGCCTGTCGAACCAGAAAAGCAATCCGACCAAGCCCAGCACGTGGAAGTCGCCGCTACAGAGGAATCCGCTCCGCAAGTAGAAGTCGGACAGAAGCAAGCGCCCGAAAGCGCCGAAAAGCCGGCAGCCAAACCGAAACGAGTTTACAAGAGAACAACTGGAATCCGAAAGATCACCAAGAAATCAAGCGGCAAAAAATAAAGCCCTTAGGCGAACGAGACGAGGATGACTTTATATCTCATAGCGACTCCAATCGGCAATCTCGGCGACATGACACCTCGGGCAATCGAGACGATCAAGAGCCTGGACGTCCTGTTTTGCGAGGATACCAGGCACACGGGAAATTTGCTGTCGCTATTGGGGATTCCCCGCCCGCCTCTCGTCTTGTCCAACCACGAACACAATGAGCGCGCCAACGCCGCCAAGGTCGTCGAATTCCTAGATGCCGGAAAGATTGTCGGCATTTGCAGCGACGCCGGTCTCCCGATTCTCAGCGACCCTGGCTTCCCCGCTGTCAAGGCTGCCATCGAGGCCGGGCATCAAGTGGTTCCGATTCCAGGCGCTTGTGCCGCGACGCTTGCTCTGATTGCATCAGGACTCCCCGCCTCAAGCTTCATCTTCAAGGGTTTTCCGCCACGGAAAAGCGGCAATCGCAGACGTTTCCTGGAAGAGGACGCCCTCTCGCGACATACTCTCGTCTTCTACGAATCTCCCTTTAGAATCGGCAAACTCCTGGATGAAGCACTGGAAATTCTAGGTAATCGCCAAGCTGCGGTCTGCCTCGAACTGACCAAGCAATTCGAACGCATACAGCGCGGACCGCTGGCAGAACTTGCGCCAGCATTCCGAGACAAGAAGGTCAAGGGAGAAGCCGTCATCGTCATCGAGGGAAATCCAAAAAAGGACAAGCCTGACGAGGAGAATGATGAATGCGGAATGATGAATGATGAATGACCTATCCGCCGACCCGTCCGACCCGTCAGACTAGAAATGCGTCATTTTCAGCCGCTTTAGCGGCGACATCCCTTGAATACGAGCACCCTGGGTGCCCCCAGACCACCCAAGGTGACCCCGACCACCCAAGGTGACCCCGACCACCCAAGGTGACCCCGACCACCCAAGGTGACCCCAGACCACCCAAGGTGACCCCAGACCACCCAAGGTGACCCCAGACCACCCAAGGTGCCTCCATGCCACCCGAGGTGCCTCCATGCCACCCGAGGTGCCTCCATGCCACCCGAGGTGCCTCCATGCCACCCAAGGTGCCTCCATGCCACCCAAGGTGCCTCCATGCCACCCAAGGTGCCCCAGACCACCCAAGGTGCCCCCCGACCACCCAGGATGCTTCCAAGCCACCTATCCGACCTGTCCGACCTGTCCGACCCGTCCGACCTGTCCGACCCGTCCGTCCGACCCGTCCGACCCGTCCGACCCGTCCGACCCGTCCGACCCGTCCGACCCGTCCGACCCGTCCGACCCGTCCGACCCGTCCGACCCGTCCGACCCGTCCGACCCGTCCGACACATCCCAGTCCCAAAAACCTCCAACCCCGCCAAAACGAGGCATGTCACATGCCATTTGAGTACGAAACCAACGATTTTTCGCTTTGGTTTTGCGTTGTTTTTTCGTGGGAAAGAAACCTTGAAACCGTCATTGATCGCATTGCATCTTTGCTCTTGCATATTAGCTGGGCATGGGGTAAAGTAAGAATTTCGATGTTCCGTCCTAATTCAACTTTTACTCGTCTGGAGACATACAATGCGCAACCTCATTGCCTTTGCCATGCTTGCCGCCGCCTTACCGATTCTCGCTGATTCACAAGGCACCATCCAATTGCCATTGGGTTCGACCAAGCTCATGGACATTGGTATCTTCGACGTCGGCTACCAGTCCTACGGCAAGGACATCGTGATGTACCCAAAAGGTTGGATAGGCGACTTCCACGCAGTCAGCGGAATCGCCAACGCACATGGCTATAGCGGGGGACGGAGATTCATTCTGCTGCACAGCCCATGGCGAGTCGAACCGGGACGAACTTTCCTCGACTACACCCTCAAGCTTCCCAAGGCAAGCAAGGCATCGCTCACTTTCGGCTACGCAATGCGAAACGGAATGGTCGGAAAAGACAAGAGCGACGGAGTCACCTTCTCATGCTACACGTTCAAGCCAGGCGAGGAACCCGTACAGCACCTCAAGCAACATTGCGTCTCAACGGAATGGACAGACGTGGTTGTTGACCTCTCAAGCTACACGGAAAACGTCGTCGTCATTCGATTCCAAGTCGAACCCGGCCCAAACCAGGATGCTTCCTTCGACTACTCGCATTTCTCGGAACCGATCGTCCAGGTCGGAGACAAGAAGGACGAAATCCCATTGGGCCAAGCCGCGAAGAAACTGATGGAAGCCCAAGCGATCAAGGCGCAAATGCAGGTTCCCATGAACAAACTTTGGAACAACCCGGAAAACGGAGTCGTCCCCTCTTGCCGGTTCGAACACGAAAACAAGCTGATCAAGACCAATGACGGATGGAACTTCACCTATGAAGGACCGGACTGCAAATTGACCTATGCATACGTCCCGAAACTCGGGTCGCTCGAAGACTTCACACTCCAAAGGGATGACTTCCAACCATTCCTTATCGCACAAAACGGAGCCATCAAGCTCGGAGAGACAACCAGCAATACGCTAAAGCCGTCCTTCGTGAATATCAATCAGGACGGAAATAAACTCCATGTGGCAATCGACTACGAACTCGTCCAGGACAAGACAACAGTCAGAGCAAACTGGACGTTCCAAATCATCGGCAAGGCACTCGTCATCCATGTCGCTTGCGACAAGCCGCTGGCACAAGGACTCGCACTCGGAAACACGGGACTTACGCCTATCAGAAAGCAAATCTCCATCCCGTACTTCAGAAGCCTCGAATTCCAAGCCACCAATGGATTGTACTCATGCAGGGTAACCGACTGGACAAGATGCGATGCGTCATATGCTACTGGAACTTATACAACCTACAACAAGAAAACTGACGGGACGAGAAACCTGCTCAACGACTACGCCTACATCGCATACTCGCCCGATCCTTGCGAAGTCCTGCCAAACATCCCGCACAAGCAATCCAATTTCAGAAAGCAGCTCGCTCCGAAAATCATGCTCGACTTCTGGGGAAGCAAAACCGCCAGCTACGCAAATGACGGCCAACACCTGCGAAAACTCAAAGACATCGGCATCGACAATGTCGCCATCATCTACCATAATTGGCAACGTTACGGATATGACGTCAAGCTCCCGGACCATATCCCCGCAAACCCAGCCATGGGAGGAGACGAACAAATGGTACAATTCGGAAAGGCCGCAAACGATTGCGGATATCTCTGGTCGCTGCATGAAAACTATATCGACATCTACCCCGACGCACCGTCATATGACCAATCAGCCGTCGCCCTCACCCAAAGCGGCGAAATGTCAAAGGCATGGTTCAACAGGGGAACAAAAGTCCAAAGCTATGGACTGAAATGCAACAGGGCGCTGGATTTCGCCAAGATGAACTCCCCTGAAATCCATCGCAGGTACAACACCAACGCCGCCTATCTGGACGTCCATTCTTGCGTCTCGCCCTCACACCAACTGGACCACCAGGCCGACCAGCCCATGGCGGCAAACGCAAGGTTCAAGGTCATCCAGGATTCAAAGCTCTTCGACTACATGCGCGAAACACACAGGGGACCGCTCTTCGGAGAAGGCGGATCACATTATTACTGGGCGGGCGCTTGCGACGGTGTCGAAGCTCAAGTCGCAGGCGGAGAAGGACATCGCCCCTTCCTGGATTTCACCCTGCTAAAAATCCATCGCCAAATGGTCAACCACGGAATGGGATACTACGAGCGTTGGCACAGAAGAGGCTACTCGCTAGTATTTGGCTTCGACGCAGGGTCGCAAGACAGAATAGACAAGTACAGGACCCAGGAAATCGCATACGGACACGCGGGATTCGTCTCCGGAGCGATTTGCTTCAGCACCGAATGGGTCGCACGCGAACACAACCTCGTCAGCCCGGCGCAGGCGCTTTATGCAAACGCAGACGTCGTCAATATCCAATATGACGCGGACGGTACGCTCGTCCCGATCTCGGTTGCCTTGGCCCTGGACTCCGTAACAAGGCAGAAGATCACCTATGACAACGGAACAGTCGTCTATGCAAACTGGGATGAAAAAACATGGGACATCGACGGATTCCAGCTCCCGCAATGGGCAACGGTCGTCAAAAACGGAAACTCGATCGTCAAAACAGCCTTCGAACCAAAACCAGGCCTGTTCGCGGACTATGCTGAAAATGATGATGCGATCTTCGCAGACGCACGTACGACTTTTGACATGCCATACCTCAAGGGAAAAAAGCCACTGGCAAGACTCCAAGTCGAAAGTTTCAAGGACCTGGAGGATGGATCCTTCCAAATCTCATACAAATGGACGCCACTGCAAAACTCGGATGGACCATGCTCTGCTTTCGTGCATTTTATCGACCCTAAAGAAACGCTTGAAATCAGAGGAATCAAGATGCAAAACGACCACAGGTTGCCTGCAGCAACAAACAACTGGCTACACGCAGGACCACAAGTCGCAGGTCCTTTCACGGTCAAAGTCCAAACAGACACCCCCAAGGAATACCTCGTCGTGGCGGGACTCTACAACAAGAAGGGAAGACTTCCATTGGACAACAGGATCCACGACAAAGGGCGGTTCATACTCGGGAAAATCAGCGTTCAAAGAGATCTGGACAACAAGCCAACCAAAGTCACCTTCACCCCAAATTCACTGCCGCCACACAGTAAAGACGAAAGACAAATCGACTTCACAAAACGCATCAACCCAAGCGACACAATCATCGATTTCGGAAAAATACAAACTGACGGCGCAGTCAAAATCCAGAAGATCGACGGCAAAACAGTCATCTTCTCATACCCCGAATACAAGGATACAATCGTCAAGCTCGACACCGCCGCCTTGAAACTGGGAAATCCAAACCAATTGACCGTCAAGGCGCTAAAGCCCTTTACGCACGAAACCATCAAAACCATCACGCCGACGATCGAAGGCAAGTGGCTCGTCTTCAATACAGGCGACCTCAACGCAGGACGCTTTATCCTCGAAAAGACAAACTGATCAAATTAAATACAAGGAGAAATGCAACAATGAACAAACTCACAAGCCTCATCATCCTTCTGGCGTGCATAGCCTGCGCACAACAACCGCTTGTCTCCTTCGAAGACGGGGAAAACTGGCAAGCCCACATCAGAAAAGGCGGAAGCCTTGACTTCAGAATCGTACAGGAAAACTCAACTCATGGACAAAACGCCGCAAGAGCCTTCTTCCCGGGAAGCGAAATTGATACATGGCCGGGCTTCTACGTCGTCGTCAATCAAGACGACCTAGCCGACAACAACATCCTCGCCTTCAACGCATGGCACGAGGAACCCGAAGACCTATTGCTTTCCGTGAGAGTTGACTTCAAGGACGGGACGCGAATCTTCCTCGGTGCGCCAACGCTTCCGCCACGCCAGAAGACCAAGCACAAAATCTATCTCCCAGTCAAGGATCTGGACGGCAACAAGAAGACAATTAACACCATCCTCGTCTATCGTTCGAAGCCAAGGAAAAATGCAACGATCTGGTTTGATGCGTTCGAATACGCATCCTCGGACACCCTCTTCACGCCTATCGAATACGTCGCGCAACCAGGAATCAAGCCGAACCAGGAAGAACTCGAATTCGGAGCGCAAATTTTCCAGCGCCCTTGTATGGAGCATGTCTTCCCCAATGTCAAGCCAACCCAGCGCAATCCAGTCAAGCTGACCTTCAACGCCTGCCCCGGGGAAGCGGAACCCGCCACGTTCTCCGTCCATGCGCTCAATAACGTCAATGCCGCAAAGGCAACGATTACCAAAGACCTCGAAGACGACAAGGGAAACAAACTCGCGAAGGACGCCTTCCAAATCCTTATCGTCCAATGCCTTGACAAAAGACCAACGTATCCCGACACAAGACGGTACGTCAACCTCCCCGTCGTGCTCGAAAAACTACAGCAGGCGCCAATCCCAAAAGATACGACGCTGACATTCTGGGTCGATGCCACAATCCCGAAAGACGCACGCCCCGGCACATACAATGGCTCGCTTGCGCTCAAGCTCGACAACAAGGAAGCAACAATACCAATCGCCGTCAATGTCCGAAACTTCACGCTCCAGGAACCCGACGACATGTTCTGGGGAGAATATTTCACCTCGCTCTTCCTCGGCGAAACCTTGGAAGAGAAAAACCGGTTCATCAAGGACGCCCTTCTGGACATGAGGCAAAACGGCATGACATCGCTGGGAATCTGCTTTGGGCTGGACTTCTCAAAATCGACATACGAAAACGGAATCCCGAAGTATGAGATTCCAGAAGACGCACACCTGACAACGACGCTCAACACGTACAGGGACCTGAAATTCCCGCAGCCAATCATTATCCTGTCAGACATGGGACAGAGCTTCTGCTCAGTGCAAAAGCTCCCGTTCGGAACACAAGAATACAAGGAAGCATACCAGGCATTCTGGAAATCTTTCCAGCAAGAGGCGAAAAAGAGGAATTGGCCGGAAATCATCGTCCAGCCCGTGGACGAACCAGGATGGAAAGACCAAAGCGAAAAAGACAGAAACCTAGCCCTGCTCAAGTACCTCAAGGAAATCCCAGGCATGAGAACGGAACAGGACGGACCTGGCGACGACTACTTCCACAATGTCGCAGGACCATGGTCGGATGTCTGGAACTTCAACGGGGCGACAGGCACGCCGGAAGTGATCGAAAAGCTCCATCGCGAAAACAAAATCCCGCTGATCTACAACTGCGACGTCGAATCCTACAGGCCGGCCACGGCACGATACACGACCGGATTCTTCCAGGCAAGGTCGAATACAAAAGGCTCTTTCAATTGGGCGTACTGCAGCTTCGCCAACGACCCGTACTCGGACTTCGATTCAAAACATGGCGACTGGATGCATATCTACCCAAAAACAAACAAGAGACCAGGAGGTCCCTCGATCGGATGGAGGGCGACCAGGGAAGGCATTGACGACTTCAAGTACATCGCCACACTCAAAGCACACATCAAGCAATCGAAATCCCCCAAGGCAAAGGAAGCGCAGAAAATCCTGGACGAGGTGCTCAACTCAATCGATTACTCCAGGTATGTCAGAAACGCAGGCAGTTTCCAGAGACTCCCAACACAGAAAGGAGTCCAGAGAATCACAGGTGCATTTACGCAACCAATCGGATGGAACCTGCAAAACTACGATGACGCCCGGGAAATCATCGCAGCCCAAATCGAACGCCTGATCGAAGACAAGCAACAAGAGCAAATAGCCCAAAAACCTGAATTCAATATCGTTCCCACAACGCTGGGAAACTTTGAAAAAACAAACCAGATAATCTATTCGATCGCAATCCCGACATTGGACACACCACCGAATATCGACGGAAAGCTTGACGACCCATGCTGGAACTCGGCCGCACAAGCATCCAACTTCACAATCAACACAGGAGGAACCCCAAAGGCACAAACCCAGTTCAAGATATTTGCAGATAAATCGTTCCTCTACATCGCATGCAAATGCGACGAACCATACATGAACCTGATCACAGCAAATATCACAAAAAACAATGGAGCGCTTTGGCTGGACGATTGCATCGAAATCTTCTTCGATACCGATCGAAACGGAAAGGATTTCAAACAAGTCATCGTCAACGTACTCGGATTCAACGCAACTTCAGCGTCAATAAAAAATTGGAAGCCAACAATCCAATCGGCGACGGAAAGACTCGACGACGCATGGACGGCAGAAGTCAAAATCCCACTCGAAAGCCTGAACATCAAGGGAAATACATTCGGATTCAATCTCTGCAGGGAACGAAGACCAACGGAAATCTTCGAACTCTCCTGCTGGGCACCGACAGGCCCAAAATTCGCAACGCCTGAAAAATTCGGAACCGCAACTTTCGGACACACGGTCATCGAGGAAGTCAACGATGACGCCTGCCAAGTCGGAACAACCGCCTTCAGCCTCAAATGCAACCCAAAGGGAAAAACAAATTTCATCGCAACCTGGACACTCGAAGCCGATGGAAAAATCTCTCAGCTGGGCAAGTCGCAGACAGCCATTGACGCCCCAGCAACGATTACATTCAGCAAAAAGATTCCAAAGCCAGGAACCCTGCAGGTCGATATCGTCGCAACAGACAACCAAAACAAGGAGATCGACAGGCTCGCCATCTCCAGAACCATCCCCAACCCAATCCTGATTGCCAAGCCGTCTCCCTTCTCGAACGCCAGCAACTTCACTGCCTCGATCAAACTGAACTACAAACCGGAAGACAACCAGAAACTGGCGTTCAAAATCAATACCAAGGAACAACAGCAAACCATTCCGATCCAAAGAGGCATTGACAATTTCATCCTGAAACAGACAAAGGGAAAACTCAACCAGCTGGACAAGCTCGAGGTCACGCTCATCGACGCAACCTCGAACAAGACCATCGCAAGCGATGAAACGACAATCCTCGCAAGGTGACAACTACGACTCAATGGCCTTCAGTACCGCAGGATTGATGAAATCCTGGAAACAACCCGATACGTCAGAAGACTTGTGGTTCCCCAGGTGGAACAAAACGCGATACCTGAAAAGCAAACGCTTCCCCTGGGGCAACACATAGCTCCCATCACGTGACTTGTCATTGTAAAAGTACGACAAGCCAAAGGGATTCGCAGTCATCAAACCGTAATTTCGTACGTGCCAATACGTCGGGAAACGGAAATTCCCAGGATGGTCAAGGATCGCAATCCCGGACATTCCCCTGCCAACGGGTCCCGAATAGTCGCACCAAGCTGAACGCTTCCCCCAGCATTCGCCCTCGCCCGTCGAGCCGTCGGACAACGTGATCACGCCGGCTCCCGTCCCATCCATCGACGTGGCGACGCGTACCGAGCATATCCCGCCTTCCTTCGTGTCCCCAAACCGAACGTCGCAATCAGTCGCATGATAGTCGACATCCAAGTCAACGGCACGAGTCGTCCCCAATGACATGACCGACATGGTCCGCGACTCCGACAAGATCCGGTCGCCACCACGTGACAAGTGCTCAATATCCAGGCGAATCGTACCTACCAACGGTCCGTTCTCCACAATCTCGCTTTGCTTCACCAATGCCCTCGAAAACCCGCGCTTGGCATCCTCGCTCCAACCATCTTCTCCATTCAAGTCGCCCCACGCGCTCCAGAAGCTCTTCTGGTGGGGATGGTCATTCGTTTCGCCGAAAACATCCGTCAAGATGGGATACGAGCGCGTCAGCCATGCGCCGCGGGCATCGACCACGGGATGGCAGAACGGACGCGCCCATTGTTCACCGCAATGCAATGTGGTGAACAATCCGTCGCCGATCCCGATATCATAGCTCCCTTCCTCGCTCCCTTCGCAAATCCACACCGGAGACCCAACCACGCCAGCACTCTCCGCGAGTTCGCAATCGTACTCGGCGCCCTTCGGAAGACCTTCCACGATCGCAAGCAATTCAACGCCACCATCTGACAATCGCCTCAACTGACACGGAAATTCACGTCCGTCGTCCAAGCGAAGAACATAGGGTTTCGATGCATCCAAGCCGGACGGAACGATTGCACGTACAGGACAATGCCTACGATCGTGGAAACCGGATTTCAACCTAAAACGCAGCATGGCTATGACTCCTAAATTTGATTTTTTCAAAAACTCAGCAAAAACTCCAACCAATATCATCATTGCCCAATCGAATGCAAATCAACGCCATGATCTTCTTGTTGTTTTTTCATAGGCGGATTTTCATTGACTTTCATCCGTACACGATTAATTTACTTGATTAGTATTTTTAGCTTTCCATCAATTTCAATAGGATCAAAACATGCAGACCAATTGGCTTGTCGTCGCCATCGTCCTAGGCATACTCGCACTAGAAAGACTGATCATCACAACCACAACAAAAATTCCAGCATGCATCAAGTGGTACAGGAAACTTCCATTCCTGCATCCCAATGGAATCTCCCTCATGAGAATCCCAATGGGGATCGTGGCAATCCTATTCGCAGCCAACGACCATTGGATCACGGCTACCCTCTGGTTCGCTTTCTGGATGATTACCGACCTGTCAGACGGCACAATCGCACGAAACTGTAACCTCCAAACAGAAACGGGAAAATGGCTCGACCCGCTCTCGGACAAGTGCATGTACTTCCCGGCACTCTTCTACCTGTCATGCAAACCTATTCTCCCCTTCGGACTTGACATCATCCCGCTGCCTTGGGTCATCGCCTTCATTGTCATTGACACACTTGGACAAGCCTCAAGGCTCTTCGTTAAGAAAAAAGCCGCCAATTCGTTCGGAAAAGCCAAGACTGCACTCGTCACAATCCTGCTCTCGGCCATCTCGCTCGACCAAATAGAAACCATCGCGTTCGGAGACTTCGTTCTCATCAACGACAACCTCGTCTTCTTCCTCATCGTCTCGGCAACAATCCTTGCGTTCCTCTCGTTCTATTGCAAGGTCATTCCCGACATCTGGTACGCCAACTCGTTCACGCTCGCAAACTTCCTCTGCGGCATCGCGGCAATTGCCTTCGCTTACGCAGGCTACCGAAAAGACAACATCAACTACTACATCTACTGCTACGTACTCGTATTCGTCGGGCAATTCTTCGATCTCTTCGATGGACGCATGGCGCGAAAATACGGATCTACGCCACACGGAGCAATCTTCGATGATATCGCCGACGGCACGTCTTTCGGTGTTGGCATTGCATCGCTGATCTTCTTCAGCCTGGCCTTCCACGAAGAATGGATTTCACCACTCCTGGCGGCAATCATCGCACTTGTCTATGCAGGCTGCCTTTTCTACCGACTCTACCGATTCCTCCACCCCACGCGGGTCATGCCTCCAGGTGTATTCCAGGGCCTTCCCGCACCTGCAGGCGCCAACTTGGCGGGAACTTCTGTCCTCCTTGCCACTCTTTTCGAGCATCCTGCAGTAGGCCTCTTCTCGGCATCGATGGTAGTCATCACCTCTCTCCTGATGATCTCCAACATCCCTTACCTTCATTTCGGCCAAAGTTTATGGCCAAACACCCCTCGAGCAATCAAAATGATCCTCTTCATCATGATGATCATCTTCATCTGTGTTACCTTCGCCCACAAGATCTACCGGCCAGCCTTTGTCTGGTGGTGCTTCAGCATCTCCTTGCTATATACCTTCTACGGCATCGATTGGCAACTAATCTTCAAGCCAAAAGCCAAGGACGACCCCCCCCCCGCAGACAGCGAGTAGTTTCTGAAACTGCCCATCGCATATCATCGCACGCTAGTGCTTAATTGATTTAAGAGGTAGAGCCCGACGATGTCGACCGCCTTCGCCACGAACTCGGGATCCAGGCTGACGCACCAGGAACGGCGACGCTGCAGGTCGATGCCGTTCCGACGCATCACGCACCACACCTGACCGACCTTGACACCAAGATGCCGGGCAATCAGGTTCCCCTTCCACCGGGTGTAGCCTTCGGTGGTCTTCTCGTCAAGCACGATCCTCGCCCTGCCGACAAGCCAACTCTCGAACTTGCCGGAAGCGATGTTCCTCCTGAGTTCCTCCCGCTGTTCGTCTGTCATTTCAACAATGTGTTCAATAGATCACCCAAGGTGCTCATTTCGCACCTGAGATACTGCCGCAACCTCCTTCTCTGTGCCAGAAGCACTTAAGAGACCACCTAGGGTGTCCCTTTCCGTACCCGAGATAGTGTTTTAACTTTCTTCTCAACCCGAAGGCGTTCAACAGAGCCACCCGGGGTGCTTCTGCAGGTGCGAAGGCACTCAAGAAGACCACTCAGGGTGCCCCCGCAGGCAGGTGCCCCGCAGGCACGAAGTCACGCTAGAGACCACCCAGGGTGCCCCGCAGGCACGAAGTCACGCTAGAGACCACCCAGGGTGCCCCGCAGGCACGAAGTCACGCTAGAGACCACCCAGGGTGCCCCCGCAGGTACGAAGTCACGTTAGAGACCACCCTGGGTGCTTCTGCAGGCGCGAAGACACTCAAGAAGACCACCCCAGGTGTGCTTTTCATACCTGAGACAGTGTCTTGACTTTCTTCCCAAACCGAAGGTGTTCAATAGACCACCGGGAGTGATTCTGCCAAAACAAGGCATTCCAAAGCCACCCAGGTCGCCCCCTTTTTTACCTGAGATTATGCCGCAACCTCCTTTTCCATGCTGGAAGCATTTAAAAGACCACCCAGGGTACCCCCGCAGGTACGAAGTCGCGCTAGAGACCACCCAGGGTGCACCGCAGGCACGAAGTCACGTTAGAGACCACCCAGGGTGCTTCTGCAGGTGCGAAGACACTCAAGAAGACCACCCCAGGTGTGCTTTTCATACCTGAGACAGTGTCTTGACTTTCTTCCCAAACCGAAGGTGTTAAATAGGTCACCCAGGGTGCTTCTGCCAGTGTGAAGACGCTCAAGAAGATCACCCAAGGTGCCCCCCTTTCGTACCTGAGATACTACCGCAACCTCCTTCTCCATGCTGGAAGCACTTAAAAGACCACCCAGGGTACCCCCGCAGGTACGAAGTCGCGCTAGAGACCACCCAGGGTGCCCCGCAGGTACGAAGTCACGCTAGAGACCACCCGAGGTGCCATTTCCATATCTGAGGTAGCGTCTTGACTCCTTCCCTATGTTGAAAACACACCCAAAGGCACCCTAGTTGCCTCTTTCAGAACCAAATGAGCTTCCATAGAGGACACCTAGGGTAACAACTTCAGGCTTTTGCCGCACCAATGGCACATCTGGGACACCCTAGGTGCCTCTTCCTGAGCCAAAAGCGAAAGGAAGGGTGTTTTGCCTTGATCTTTTGGTGGTTTTTTAGGGAAAAAGAATCCTTTCGGTTCCTCAGCGGCAAAAAAAGACTCCACAACCCCTGCCCGCCAAGTCCCAAGAAGATGATTTTGAGGGGAATTACGGAATCCGGGCACAACGAAGCACCGGCGAGGGGAGACTTCTCAAAAAATCCGGGTTCCGCCTGCCGGCGACGTATTTTCAAGTTGGGTTTTTCAGATTAGCCTGCCGCCGCCGGGCGCCTGGCCTTTTTGGGCTTCGGCTTCTTTTCTTCCTTGGCTTTTCTTTTGGCCTCCAGGCGGTCGAACAGATAATTGCCGGCCGGCTCGATGGCGAACCTCCAGAGGGACATGAAGAACACGCTGCCTGCAAGGGCGACGGGAAACTTGAAAAAGAGGTCGAGCAGGACGCCGTTCCTCACGTAGTTGACGTTCGGGCCGTTGAGCACGGTCATGTCGAAGACCTCGATGAAGTCGACGTGC
>JAGVUR010000178.1 GCA_019136135.1 Verrucomicrobiota bacterium | reverse complement strand
GCGGCGAAGCGTATGAAGTCATTGATTGCATCATTCTAGTGAATACTTCATTTTACGAATTCCGATCGATGATCCTAGGTGATGGCAAAAGCAAATTCTCAAAAGTCCTGTTTCGAGGGAGTGGGACAGCTTTTCCGACCCCGGCAAGTTTGTGGACGGAGGCGGCTCTGCAGCGTTATCTGCTTTATGCCATGCGCCACCAGCGGGCGATTGTACAGTATTTTGACGACCCTGCACCCAATCGTGAAGCCTTGCGTGACAAGTTGAAGCAGGAACTTGCAACGCGTCAATTTTACCTTGAAAAATGGCTTCTATTTTCGGATTATTCAAGGCTTGAACAACGCCTACAGAGATCGCTGACCGTCAGTAGGATGACCGACCTCGGCTTGCAAATCGAACTGTTCCGCCTCAACCACGGGCATTTGCCGGAATCGCTGGACGAACTCGGTGTAAAACTCCCGGTGGATGCCTTGAGCGGCGAACCGATTCGCTACATCAAAGGGAAAGTTAAGGTTTGGGTTCGGGAAGACTTGAAAACAGTCTCACAAGAGCTTCCCGGCTGGCAACTTTCCGCGCCGGGAAGTAATTTTGGTCAACCATCGGATCAACAGGAAGAACACATGCGCGATACCTTCACGGTTATCACTCAATGGCCCGTGCCACCCGCCCAGGAACCTCCGGAAACCGACGACGACCAATCTGATTTTTTCATCGAACCGTAATTTGAGTACGAGCACCCCGGGTGCCAGTCACATGAATTATGAATGCTGAATTATGAATGACCTGTCTGACTAGGAACGTTCCATTTTCAGCTGCCTGACCAGTGATATCGCCTGAGTACGAGCACCCCGGGTGCCCGTACTTGACCAAGTCGAAAAAGAAAACCCCATCCTTCCTTGTTTGGAAGAACGGGGTTTTGAGAAGGCGGGTCTTTAGGACCGTCAGCTTATCGGGCGTAGTACTCGATAACCTTGGTGATTTCGACGTTCAATGGGATTTCCTCTGGAAGTGGCTCGTGCACGATGGTGACCTTGCACGCATCTTTGTCCTTTTCCAGATAGGGCGGGATGACAGCGTCGCTCAGCTTCGCGATTTCGGCGATTTTGGGTGAGCGTTCTGCGTTGATGGTGACCACTTGGCCGGGCTTCAGGCGATAGCTGGCGCGATCGACGATCTTTCCGTCAACCAGCACGTGGCGGTGTGAAACAACCTGGCGTGCCGCGAAGATGGTCGATGCCAAACCGGAGCGATAGACGACGGTCATCAGGCGCATTTCCAAATTGCGGAGCAACTTGTCACCAGTGATTCCTTCGCCACGCTTGGAGCTTTCATAGATGAAGCGGAGCTGATGCTCGGTCAAATCATAGAACTTACGCAACTTCTGCTTTTCGAGAAGCAATTCGCCGTAGGTGGAAAGCTTGCCGCGACGCCTGGTTGGACCATGCTGACCGGCTGGATAGGCTCTTGGGCTGGAACTTGTCTCGGTACCATCGGCGGATTTGCGAACTTTCGTATTCGTTGGGCAATTCGGCATTCCCCAAAGGCACTGACCTACGCGACGGCACAACGTGTGCTTCGCACCCTTGACACTTGGTTTCTTGGCTGCATCTGCCATTGTCTTATCCTCTTGTCTTGCTTTCCACTACCGCGATGTCAACTGGCGCCGCCTGTCAACTTAACATGTGATCTTACCTAACTACCACATTTTCCATATGGCTATTTAGCCACTGGAGGCGACTAACCGCGAAGAAAAAAGTCAAATAATTTAATGCATTATCTCACTTTAGCAAGTTTTAAGACTATATTTTGACCCAAGTCAAGCATGTCAGGTACATCACAACCACAAAATCGGAACATATCATGCAAAAATATCCCGACAATCTCTGGACGACGCCGGAAATTTGCTCCCTCAATAGAATCCCAGCAAGAGCAACACTACACCCATACCCGACACAACAACTCGCGCTCAATAGATCCCCGCAGGAATCTCCTTGGTATATTTCGCTCGATGGGGATTGGAAATTCCAATTGGTCGATAACCCATGCCACAAAACCGCAGAGGATTTCATCTCGCCAAAATTTGACGTTTCGGGATGGGAAGACATCTATGTTCCGGGCAATTGGACGACCCAGCGCTTTGACAAGCCCTGGTACACCAATGTGCTCATGCCTTTTGACAACTACCCGCCCAATGTACCCGAAGACAACCCGACGGGCTTGTACAGATTGGATTTCAAGCTTCCCAAGGATTGGCGCGGCAGGCGCGTCGTCATCCACTTCGGCGGTGTCGAATCTGCATTTTACGTCTTTTTGAACGGTCACTTCGTTGGCTTTGCCAAAGATTCCCGCACGCCTTCGGAGTTTGATTTGACTCCCTACTTGCAAGCGACTGGCAACACCTTGGCAGTCAAGGTCATTCGTTGGAGCGACGGGAGTTTTCTCGAGGATCAGGATCATTGGTGGATGGCTGGAATCCATCGGGAAGTCTATCTGACCTCGACAGAAGATGTCCATATTGCGGACGTCTTTGCCCATGGCACTCAAGAGGGCGACCTTACCCTCGAACTCAAAGCCTCCTTCAACGGCAAGCAACCGCAGCAAAACTGGGCATTCGTCACAAAACTCTTCGACCAAAACCAGGAGGAAATCGAAGAGGGCGCCTCCGAAACTCAAATTCCCCCATCCCTCGGAGCTGGCGCGGGGAATCGGGGGAACCGATGCGAACTCAAACTCAAGATCCAAAATCCAAAACCATGGTCGGATGAAACCCCAAACCTGTACACGCTACTCGTTGGACTCAAGAATCCAGAGGGCAATATCGTCGAATGGACCTCAACACGAATCGGATTCAGAACGATCGCCATCAAGGACAGGCAGCTCCTTATCAACGGAAAACCAGTCCTCTTCAAAGGAGTCAATCGACATGACTTCCACGAACGCTTTGGAAAAACCGTTCCCCGTGAAACGATGCTCCAGGACATCCACCTGCTGAAGCAGTTCAATTTCAACGCCGTCAGAACGGCACATTACCCCAACGATCCGTATTGGTATGACTTGTGCGATGAATTCGGCATCCTGCTGATTGACGAAGCCAATATCGAAGCCCATCACTACTACGGCAACCTCTGCGACGATCCGCGCTGGACAAATGCTTTCCTCTATCGTGGGATCAACATGGTTCAAAGGGACAAGAACCACCCTTCGGTCATCCAGTGGTCATTGGGAAATGAAACGGGCTTCGGCACCAACCATACTGCCTTGGCAGGATGGATCCGCAAAAAAGATCCATCGAGACTGATCCATTTCGAAGGCGTGCTGACGCCATTTAGGCAGGGATTCTGCGGCTGGCCGGACAATGTCGGAATCGAGGCCACCGATATCATCGCTCCCATGTACCCGGATATCAAGAATCTGGAGGATTGGTCCAAAAACTCAAAGGATCACCGTCCGCTTATCCCATGCGAATACTCCCATGCAATGGGCAACAGCAACGGCAATCTCAAGGAATACTGGGATGCATTCGAAAACCTTCCTGGGTTGCAGGGCGGCTACATTTGGGACTGGGTCGATCAGGGACTCCTCAACCTCGATGACCAGAACCGGGAGTATTGGTCCTACGGCGGTGACTATGGAGATACCCCAAATGACAAGAACTTCTGCATCAACGGCATGATTTGGCCAGACAGGACTCCGCACCCCTCCATGTACGAATTCAAAAAGCTGGTACAACCGGTAAAAGTCACCCCGATCAGCCTCAATCAACCAGCATTCGCAATCAAGAACAAACGATGGTTCACAACGCTCGACGACCTCGACGCCTCTTGGACGCTTTCAACAGGGCAACGAACGATTCAAGAAGGCGCAATCAACCTCGATAACGTTCAGCCGCAAGGCGAGATCACCTTCACCATCGATGACCTGCAGATGCCTGAACTCCTCCCGGGAGAAGAAACATTCATCACCTTCTCGTTCAAACTCAAGCACGATGCAGATTGGGCGAAGGAAGGGCACGAAGTCGCATGGGAACAAGTGATGATGCCGTTCTCGGCACCACCAGATAGACCGGCTTCGCCGGAAGGAAGACTCCAGCTCAAAAAGTCAACACCGACAATGGAAGTCGTCGGAAGGCATTTCAAGCTCCAGATCGACAGAACGCTGGGGCGCATAAAATCCTTCGCCTGGAGGGACAAGGCACTAATCCTTGATGGACCAAAACTTAATCTCTGGAGAGGGGTGACTGACAACGACGGCGTCAAGGCCTGGTCAGGGCAACACTGGAAGCCCCTCGGAAAGTGGCTCAATGCGGGAATTGACAAGCTGAAGCTGAAAACCGTCACGTGCGATGTAGAAACGATTGATGGCGGAGCAGTCGTTGCAGACTTCTGCAACATCTGGACTGGAACTGACGAAGATGCGCCGATCTGCCATCAGCATAGGTACCTGATTCTGCCAGACGGCGAAATCCTCGTCGAAAATCTTGTTACCATTGACGGCAAATTGCCTGATTTGCCTAGGGTTGGCGTCACCATGACTCTTGCTCCTGCCTTGGAGAACCTGACTTGGTTTGGCAGGGGACCGCACGAAAGCTATGTCGACCGCAAGGCTGGTGCCAGGCTTGGTGTCTTCCAGGGAACCGTTTCGGATCAATATGTCCCGTACGTGATGCCTCAGGAGCACGGCAACAAGACCGATGTCCGCTGGATGGCATTGGAGGCGGGACCCGATGACGCTGGTCTCCTATTCCAAGCCGAAAACCGGCTTCTGGAGTGTTCGGCAAGCCATTTTACGCCGGATGACCTCTTCAAGGCAATGCACATCAACGAACTTGACCCAAGAAGCGAGGTCTTCGTCTATCTGGATTATGCGCAACGAGGACTCGGAGGGGCTTCCTGCGGTCCTGACACGCTGCCTAAATACAGGCTGCAACCAGGACTCTACAGCTTCTCGTACCGAATACGACCTTACACGGCGAACTAAGGACTCGTCCAAGGGCGTTTATTCCCCAATAATCTTGACGAGCACTCGCTTGTTGCGTTTGCCATCTAGTTCGTAGTAGAAGATTTGTTCCCAGGGACCCAGGTCGAGTTTTCCATTGGTTACTGCGACGACGACTTCGCGTCCCATAATCGTCCGTTTCAAGTGTGCGTCTCCATTGTCCTCGAAGCCATTGTGCTCATATTGCGAGTATGGCTTTTCGGGCGCCAGCTTTTCCAGCCAGCGTTCGAAATCCTGATGCAAGCCGCCTTCGTTGTCATTGATGAAAACCGATGCCGTGATATGCATCGCATTGCACAGAAGCAAGCCTTCCTTGATGCCGGATTCGGCCAGGCAGGCCTCAACCTGCGGTTGGATATGCACAATCCTGCGACGTGCGGGGACATTGAACCACAATTCTTTGCGATAGCTCTTCATCGTCAATTATGCCTCCAATGAGAACACGCCATTTTCATCCTTGCCGACGATTCCTTCCGGAGTCTGGACTTGAATGATGATTCCTGCTTCGTTGATATCAAGCGTATCCAGGAAATCAAGCGCTGTTTCCATGCTTTCAGTCTTGTACTTGAATAGACGGTTGAATTCACCAGTCTCGCTTTCAATATCTTCGGTACCCAAGTCCTCGATCTTGACTTGCTTGTCTGCGGACAGTTTTGCCAAGTCAGGCAACTCGAGCTTGACCTCGGGCTCGGTCGATACCTTGAAATACGTTGCATTTTCAAGCTCAGGCAAGACTGCGGATGCCTCTCGCCACAACGCATAATGGAAATTCGTGCCGCCGATAAAGCACACGGCGCCATCCAAGTGAGGATATACACCGTACTGAATATCGCGGGTGCAATGCAGGTCCCCGTGCCCGTCAATCGTGATGTAGGAAAGCTTTGACAGCGCCGTCGTCGCTTCCTGAACAGTTGGGAACATGTATGCGACGTACTTGAAATGCTCTGGGTTTGAATTGGCGGCATCCCAGAAATCCTTTTGTAGCTTGCCTTTGCCTTCGAAAAACTTCGCAAATGGATCCTTTCTATTTTTCCTGCTGATAATGGTTGAGACGATCGGGAGGATGATGATCAGTCCTGCGGCCGCTGCGACGACCGTGATGATCACTGTCTTCTTCAGCTTTTCCGCTTTGATATCCGCCTGTTTCTTTGCTTCGTTGGCGAGCTCATCTTCCCGGGCTTTAGCTTCCTGGGCTTGCTTGGCCAGCCTTGCTTCTTCTTCGGCCTTGGCCTTTGCGGCAGCTTCCGCCGCCGCTCTTTCCGCACGGGCTTCCTCGGCGGCCTTTTGTTCAGCTGCGGCTGCTGCGGCTGCTTCCTTGTCAGCCTTTTCCTTTGCGGCCGCTGCGATTCTGGCTGCTTCATCGGCGGCCTGCTTGGCCATAATTGCCTCTGGATTCAAGCGTTCGCCAGGGGGCATCACCTTCTGGGCAGCCAGCAAGGATTCGACCTGGCGGTCAATTGCGTTCCGCTCAGCTGCCTTGGCGCTTTCGGCCTCGCGGCGGACCTTGTCATCAAGTCGCTCCTTGATTTGTGCAATCGCCAACTTCAGCAACGCATCTGTTGACAACCACTCGCCCGCCAAGTAGGTATATCCGGCATTCTCATTCTTCTGAACAGCATCGGCCACCAAGCGGGATGTAACCTCGGCACGCTTGCCACGCAAATACTCAGAGCGCTTCTGGTTCAATTCCTCAACGGTCGCCGCAATGAATTCCTTCCGCTTGATTTCAGTTGCATCCTTGTCAAACTTCAACAATTCCAGCTCGTTGCCATCGACCACCTTGATGTCCTGGAGGCGAATCGCGTTGTTTCCGACCCTGATGTAAGGACCGACCTTGCCACGGAAATATCCCTCGATCATATTGGGAATTTCAGGATTTCCACTGGCATAGGCGACTTGGACCTTTTCGCCTTTTTTGTAAAGTGGGTACGTCTTTTCCGCCAAAGCCTCCAGTTCCGCCTCGCTTGGTATTGGCAAATCCTTGTCCATCTGGGCATTCAACGCTGCTTCGCTGCCCTTCAAGGTCTCGTTCAGGTCAATCGCCTTTGCCTTCGGAACCAAGACAATATCCTTGACTTCCTTCAAGTACAATTCACGCAATTCCTCAAGTATTGCGGCTTCACTTTTTGTCGCCAAGGACTTGGATTGCGAACGTATGTACTTCGCCGATACTCGACGCAATACCTTTAGGCGATCAACCGATTGCGGTGCCTCGATGATCGTCTGAGAACACAATAGCGAACAAACAAAAAAACATATCCCAAACAATGTCCAACGCTTGATCATTTTCACTATCCTGTTATTAATGAGACGAGGCACGTTACTTCACGCAATAATCCTCCAACATGCATATTTTACCACATATTTTCATTCAAGGCAAATTTGTGTGATACATTTGTCAAAAACATCATGGCCCACTAGGATTTTAATTTCAATTCTGAGATAGTAGAAAGGGAGATTTTGATTGGGGAGCGGCGGCAATCTCACGGCGTCCTTCTCGGTTGTCAGGAGCAGTTCGGCATTCGCCTCCCTTGCCTTCTCGTAAAACGCCGTCATTTCATGTTCCTTGTATCGATGATGGTCAACAAAATGACGCGAATACACGATCTTGGCACCCAAATTCTCCAAATATCCCAGGAAACTTTTAGGTACGGCAATTGCGCTCAACGCCGCAACACGCTTACCGCGAAGATGCTCCAATGGCAAGATCTCGCCAGTCTCGACATGCTGCAAATGCTTCGGCACGTGATTGCATTCGATGATTGCGGCAGAAGGGTTGTGTCGGCGCAAGAATTCCCGCAAATGACGCAAATGGGCACCGCCGTTGGACTTCGTCAAGAAGATCACGTGGGCACGGCGCAGGTTCTTGATCGGTTCCCTGAGGAGTCCGCATGGAAGCATTTCGTGGTTGTGGAACGGATTCGTGGAATCCACCAGCAGGATATTGTGCATCGGTCGCAATCGCAGGTGCTGAAAGCCATCGTCCAGAATCAATGTATCTGCTTGGAGATGCGCAATTGCGTAGTTGCCGCCCTTGACACGATCCTTGTCCACAACTACTGATGTCCCCTTGCGACCAGGCTTCTCAAGCAAATTCTTGGCAAGCATGAAGGGCTCATCGCCGGCATATTCCGAATCCAAAAGAACCTGCCGTCCATCAGACACGATTTTCGGCGGGAACGCATGTTTTTTCTTCGACAATGACGCACGCAAACGCTGCAAGAAGGGTCTCGGCTTGCTGCGATAGCCACGGGACAATATCGCTACATTTCGACCTTTCGAAGCCAATATCCCAGCCAACAATTCAACCACGGGCGTCTTTCCGGTGCCGCCAGTCGTCAAATTCCCGACGCTGATGACCGTGCAACCCAATTCATGCTGTTTCAAGATTGACTTGTTGTACAGCGTCAAGCGCAACTGAGTCGCATTCCGGTACAATCTGGACAGCAAAAACAAAAATACCCTGAACAATCGATCCCAGACAGTTTCCTGGCGACCGTTGATGATGTCAACAGCATATTGTTCAGTTTTCTCGATTATATCACGAAATGTCGACATAGCATCTACCCAAGGCGTAAAAGCTCAATCCCCCATTTTGAATGGTAAAATGTAACCAATTTCTGATGGATATCAATTAATCATATCATAATAATTGTTGGGAAATCTTTATCTCAAGCATAGATTTTCAGTTTTTGATTCATAACAGCGATTGAAATTCATTTGTAAACCTGCGTTACCGAGGGATATTATATAAATTTAATGTTTTTACTGGATAATTTTGTTTTGCCAATCGTTTTTGCATATGTTGTTATACAGGTCAACTCAGACAGACGCCTGTTTCAATGCTGCTTGGGAGGAATGCCTTTTCAGGCGCGATGATTTTTCGGAGCCGGTCTTGTTCCTGTACCGCAACGGACCATCGATTCTCTTTGGACGCAACCAGAATCCGTGGGCCGAGCTGCCCGTCGGAAAAGCTCTTCTGATGGGCTTGAAGGTAATCAGGCGTCTCAGCGGGGGTGGCACGGTCTACCACGATCTTGGCAACCTCAACTACAGCCTTTTTGTTCCCAGAAGCGCCTACTCCCCGCTACAATGCATCGAGTTGGTGCTGGAAGCCCTTCGAAAGACTGGCCTCCCGAACCTTGACATCAAAGACAACTCCAGTATTTTCAGTGGAAGCCATAAGCTTTCGGGCACGGCATTCGCCCTCAACCCAAAAGTAGCCATGGTTCATGGATGCATCCTCGTCCATACTAACCTGGATCATCTTCGCGATGCCCTGAAACTGGATCACAAACGACAAGTCCAGGGCTTCTTCGTCGCATCGAATAGAGTCCCGGTAACCTCAATAAAAAACCTCGATCCAACTATCGGAAGAAAACAAATCGAAGACAATATCGTAAAACAAATGGAATCCGTTTTCGGAAAGGCAACTAAGAAACGAATCAATCACGGAAAGACAGCAAAATACAAGAAAAAATTCAGCGAACGCACCTGGACGTTCGACCGTTCCGCTGATTTTACAATACAAGACGACTACTCGGACGCGACACTGCTGATCAATGCATACGGATCGAAAATCCAATCGGCGTCAGCTCGTGACGAAACAGGCAAGACTATCATCCATCAACTGGACGAAACAGATTTGATTGAGTACGACTGCATCAAATATCAACTGAATCAGCAAGGCGATACAACGTTGTCAGGCCTCTTGAAGGCATTCCCATAAACGAAAAAAGGACAATCAAAAGGAGAACACCACTATGATGATCGGCGTTAGTTCCTACAGCTACAGCAGATTGGTCAACAATGGCACGATGAAGCAAATCGAAGTCATTGCCAAGGCAAAGGAAATGGGCTTCGATTGCATCGAATTCTCAACCATCAAGGTTCCCGAAGGAAAAACACTTCCGGAATTCGCGGCGGAATTGAAGGCGGAAGCCGATAGGGTCGGAATCCCAATCATGAACTACACCATCGGAGCCGACTTCCTCGCGGGGTCGGGCGGTGACCTCGACGCCGAAGTCGAACGGGTCAAGCGCGAAGTTGACGTCGCGGAAATCCTCGGTGCCCCCGGAATGAGGCACGACTGCTCGGGCGGTACGTTCCCGGCAAACTGGCAAGGTGCTCGCACATTTGATGCAGCACTCCCGAAAATGGCCGCCGGATGCCGTGCGATCGCTGAGTATGCTGCTGGCAAGGGCATCAAGACCATGATCGAAAACCACGGCAGGTTCTGCCAGGAAAGCCTCAGAATCGAAAAACTCGTCACCGCAGTCAACCATCCCAACTTCGGACTTCTCATTGACATTGGCAACTTCATGTGCGCTGACGATGAACCCGAGCTGGCTGTTGGCCGCCTCCTCCCGTTCGCCTTCCATTGCCACGCCAAGGACTTCCACCGCAAATCCGGCATGGAACCCTGCCCAGGCAAGGGTTGGTTCCAGTCCCGCGCAGGCAACTGGCTCCGCGGCGCGATCATCGGACACGGCAATGCCCCTGTCGCACAATGTGTCAGAAACCTTGCCCAAGGCGGCTACAAGGGCGTCCTCTCAATCGAATTTGAAGGAATGGAAGATGTCCTCACCGGCATCGCATTAGGACACGAAAATCTCCGCAGATTCGTCGCAATGGTTCAATAAGCACAAATAGCCAGTTTCCACAGCCGCCGTCCCACTTCAAGGGGCGGCGGCATAATTTAGACGACCAGCTCGTCCAAGCACACTTCGACGGTTATGCTCAACTCTAGATTTATGACAATCTTCACGACTTCCATTCTCGCCTTGCTCGTCGTGTACGCTGTATGGGTGTTTTTCAGGATGCCGCCCAACCCTGCTCCCAAAAGCCCGCCACCACGAAAATCATGCTCCGTCAAGGCAGCCAAAGAATATAGGACACAACTTGCGCAATTGAGAACCATCCAACAATGGAAGGCGCAAAAACTTACTGGCGACAAGGCGAAGCACGCCAGCTGGATCGAGGCAAAAATCGGTTACACGATGATGAGAGCCAAAGATGACAAGGCGCTCAACGACCCCAATATCAGAAACCTGCTCGAAGATACCTACTTGATTGTTCTCAGGGCCAAGCTCCAGGCAGACCAGGGAGCTGAAAAACTCCACGAGGAATGGGGCGGCAGGCTCAGGACTTATGTCTCGCCGATCGACAATACAACCCAAACCTATTCCGTCAGCGTTCCGCAAGCCTACGACCTAAACATCAAGTGGCCGCTGATCGTCAATATGCACGGGCACGGATGGTACGCGCAATATCAGGGGCACCCGGCACCAACATACTCGGGCGCCATATGCCTTTCGCCACAGGGGCGAGGATCAAATGACTACAAGGATCTCGGGGAAGATGATGTACTCGAGGCCATAAGACTCGTCAAGGAGGAATTCAATATTGACGAAGACAGGGTCGTTCTGACTGGTTCCTCAATGGGCGGAACAGGCTCTTTCCATCTGGGTGTCCACTACGCAGACCAATTCGCAGCAATCTTCCCAATCGTCGGAAATGCCGACAACCTCGCCTGGACCGAACGTTGGGGATGGAATCGACTCTTCCCCGGGCGTTTTGACAACATGCGAACCGCCATTCAGGAAAGCCACACCGCCAGGGCATTCGTCGATAACCTCTTCAATTTGCCCAGCTTCATCCTTTGCGGTGCAGGCGACGTGGTCGTGCCGCCCGCCCATTCCAGGAACATGGTCGAGGCTATGCGCAAGGAAGGCTTCAAGGTTGAATACCGCGAGTACCCAGGCGTTGGGCACGGCGGTTTCCCATGGGACATCCAGCAAGAGGGACTCGCCTGGGCTTGCGGCTGGAAACGAAATCCATATCCGCGCTCAATCCATTGGAAAACCTCACAGATCAAGCATGGAAAGGCATATTGGGTTCGCATCGACCAACTCCAAATGCCGCTTGAATTCGGAGAAATCAGGGCACGAGCGCAAAATGGAACCCAGCTTGTAGTCGCAACCGCCAATGTCAATGCATTCTCATTCCAAAAGCCAAGCCAGCTCTTCGAGCAAGACCAACCGCTCCTGCTCTTCGTCGATGGACAGGGGATCAATATCCCAATCTCCAACAATAATGACCAATGGATCCAAATGAAGCGGGATCCAAACCACGGTTGGAGGCGGGCGAGCGATGTGCCGCTGGAAACAAGGTTCAAGAAAGTCGGATGCGAAGGTCCGATCCACGAGGTTTTCTTACAGCCCTTCGCCATTGTCATCGGTACGCAAAATCCGTCAATGGAACAAATTTGGATGGAGGAAGCCGAACGAATCGCCAATGATTGGAAACGAAGATATCACGGCTTCCCAAGAATCCTGCTCGATTCACAAGTCAATGAAGAGCATGAACGTACCCTCAATCTCCTGCTCCTCGGTGGCGCACAAGACAACTTGGTCAGCGAACGACAAAGCGAAGTCATACCATGGTCGCATATCAGGGCTCTGCTCGAAAGCGCTAACTTCGAACTCAATCAACAGCAAAACGACCTGATGAACAAACCCGATGTCGGAACAATGGTCGCCTACCCAAATGTGGCCAATCCCGACAAGATGTCCGTCATTTGGACAGCCAACAGCCCTGCGGCGGCATACCAAGCCTGGGGGCGATTCGGAAATTGGTTCAATTGGGGCGTCTTCGATTCCAAGAAGTATTTCGACTACGCCGTCTATGACCAATACTCGGCAACCCCGGAAACGATGCTCTTGATCGGATGGTTCGGGCATGATTGGGAAGTTCCCACCGGCAAGTATTTCTTCGGTAATCCAACGCTTCGAGAAGCCGCAGGAGCACAAGGCTACCCCGAATACGACGAACCGCCAGCGAACCAGGA
Source organism: Verrucomicrobiota bacterium (assembly GCA_019136135.1). Lineage (GTDB taxonomy): Bacteria > Verrucomicrobiota > Lentisphaeria > Oligosphaerales > Oligosphaeraceae > UBA1407. Next base: position 8,048 of record JAGVUR010000178.1, on the reverse strand, counting down.
TGAACTCCTGCTCGTTAACCTCAAGCCGACTAAAATCGACCAGATGAGGGGCGCGATCGGACTCGGACGGACATTCTTTGGCGAACCTATGCAAGGTGGTATCGGACTCAGGGCGCCAGCGGTGATCGAATACAACATCGATAAGAAATACAATTCTTTCACCAGCGATGTCGAACTTCAAAATCCGAATGAAAGCCACATTTGCCACATGAGGGAAAAAGGCGAAGCAGTCAATTTCATCATTTGGGGAGACGGCAAGAAGCTCGCCGAGGCGAAGGTTGACTGGAAGAAGCCTACCGCGACCATCAACGCCAACCTTTCCGGCGTCAAGGTCCTCAAGCTGGAAACCCAGCCCGCAGGTGGTCCGGCATGGCTACACATGAGTTCCGCATGGCTCAAGCCAACCCTCTCAACAGCACCGCAAAAACCAGCTAAATAATGCTGAATTATGAATGCTGAATGCTGAATTAGTTTCGTGGGTGGCTTCGGGCAAAAAAGCCCTACAAAAAGCCAACTGCAATGACCTTTCCCCTAAAAAAACGCCATGAAGATCATTGGCTCGGACTTGCTGTCCACAATCCACGCAGATGGGATACGAGCCAGGCATGTGCGATAGCTCGGACGAGTCGTCCGTGCTTTCATAACGCATTGCGCCGCAAGCGCATAACGATGCTTAACCCCAGGCTTTAGCCTGAGGAGGGAAAACCACCCGGAGACCGTGCCTTGTAAAGGCACTACAATCAAAAGGCATCAACTGTTTTTTTAGGATTATCAATGCTGTTTACCAGTTGATCCAGAGGAGTTTTGCCTGGCGTTTTTCGTCCAGGATAAAGCTGGTGGTTTCCTTTCCTGCCACTTCGGTGACATGCCCTGAATCCTGGTCTTTGAGGGTGATTTTGTCTGCGTCGAAGGGGAGTTTGAGTTGGATTTCATTCTGCTCGCAATCTTCCATCCTAAACAGGAACAGGACGCCGCGGCGCTGTACGGGATCGGAGAAGCAATAGGCAGTGAACCCGGTCTTGTTGTTTTTGTCATGCCAATCGGTGAGCACATGGAAATCCTTGAGCAGGAATGGCCTGACTTGCTTCCATTCGTTGAGGCCGAACCTAAGCATATCGAAGTCCTGGTCGGGATCCTGGGTAAATTGCGAATCTACGTTCAGTGCTGGGAGGTATGATGCTCTCCAGGTATAAACGTCTGTACGTCCGGTCGGATCGAGTTCATAGGCTTTTTCCTTTGTATTGGCTCCGCAGAATGGAATCCATCGATTGAAGCTGGTGGTCATCGACAGCCTCAGGGATGTGGAGCTGCGGTCGGAATCACTACGCAGCAAGGGGATGCCTCGGCGTAGCGACTCCAGATCGTTTCGACCACCACCCGATGCACAGGAATCCACGAATCCAGTGCCACCAAAAGACAGGGTACAATCGATGATCTCATCCCACATCCTGTAATGCGCCTCGACGAACTTGCACTCCGTGATGCCAGTACGAATGCCCGATTCCTGCGAATCCAAGTACCGCCACAAGCTTCCAGGGTCGCTGTTGTTGTCTTCGCGATAAATCTCTACCTTGTTCTCTTTCAGCAACTTGCAAATCCTGGACACGGTCCATTCGTAACATTCGGGGATTCCGATGTTGTTGGAAATCGAATGAACGCCCGGGCGATGGATCGCCCATTCTGGTTTGTAATCGAAATTGGCGACCAGGTTTTCCACGTCAGTCACTCGTTCCGGTTCGAACCACATCAGGGTTCTCATTCCGTTTTCGCGGGCGAATTCCGTTGACTCAAGGAATGTCTTTCCGGGCCATTTTACGGGATCGAGCACCCAGGTTCCCACGGTTCCCCACCAATCGCTTTCAGGGGAACTGCCATCTGGCGCCACGTACCAACCTGCATCGAACCAACGTACATCAACCTTGGCGCCGACCTCGATCATCTTTTCCAGGCTCGGTCTCCATGTCGTATGTCGTTCGGAAATGCTGCCGTCTGAATTGGGCAGTCCAGTATCGTTTGCGATACAGCAAGCTGAGAAGGGTTGGACTTTCTCGCCACTGGCGTCGTTTCGTGGCAGGTTGCATTCCACGAACCATGCTCGCCAGAAGTTGGTTGCATACCATTCATCGCGCACTTGGTACGGTGCATAGACGAATAGGGCAGTTCTGATCGATTCGCCGGCACGCAGCACGGTTCGCATCCCGTTGACCGAACGGGCGCTGCACTTGGTTTTGCCGTTCGAATATGAAAACTCAGCCGTCCACGTGCCTGACCAGCCGATCGCCAGCATCGTACCGCCCGAACCGTGTGATACGTCAAAATACGGAAAGTTCACATGGGTTGGGCGACCGCTATCCGAAATGAAGGAAACGGGTTTCTCCTGCAGGTCCTTTACGTAGGGGCGGTACTGGTTCACGTGGTCGCCCAGGATTCCGCGCAACACGGGAGAATCCCCTTCAAGTTCCAATGTAGTCCAGGCATCCTCTAGAAGTCCACTGTCGCCAGCACTCACATTCGTAAACCGGACAGTCCACTCGGAAACACCGAAATTTGGATAGTGGCTGAACAAGACGTTGACCCGCAAATCATTCAAGCCATACGTAAACTCGTTCTCGATCCGATTCCCGGTCTCGCGACGTTCAGAACCCAATGCCTCCAAGTAGCCAAAGCCGGAATACTCAATTCCGGCATATCTGAACGAAAAGGGAAAGCCACTCATGTCAGAGGCCATTGACTCGTACCATTGGCTTGCTGACGTATTGCGATAATCCATGAAAAACCTCCAATAATTTGTTTGATAGAAGGCGGGCATCATTGCGGTTCATATTCCTGTAAAAATAAGCACGGAATCTGTTTTTGCAATCATTCACGCCAACAAGTGACCTTTCAAATGTTCTTCTTCCAATTAGCCAAAAGGCGATTGATGCATTATCTTTTATATTCCTTTTTTTCCGTGTTGCTGGATATCAACTAATGCGAAATATTCTTTTTTGCCTGGATTTCTACTACCCTCATATTGGCGGCGGCGAGGTTCTCTTTACCAACCTCGCTGAAGGCTTGGCGAAACATGGCTGCAAAGTCACCGTCGTAACTCAGAAATTCAAGAATACACCTTCACGCGAAATCCACAACGGAGTCGAGATCCATCGCGTCAAGTCATTCGGAAGCAGGTACATTTTCGCTATCTTATGCCTGCCTATCCTTTGGAAATTGGCGGGAAAAGCCGACCTTATTCACGCAACGACTTTTGCCTCGACGCTGCCGGCTTGGCTGGTTGCAAAACTAAGACGCCGAAAACTCGTCCTTACAGTCCACGAAGTCTGGGTCGGCATCTGGGATCAAGTCAGCGACGCAAGCCCAATCGCAAACTTCATCAACGACAAAATCGAGCGGTTCATCTATCGTTTCAACTACCAAAACTATGTCGCTGTGTCAAACGCAACAGCAAAAGCACTTGCGAGAATCAACATCCCAATAGACAAAATCACTGTCATCCACAATGGAGTCGACTATCAATTCTGGGATCCAAACAAGGTCAACCACCAGGAAAAGAGAAACGAATTAGGCATTGGGGACAACGAGTTCCTATTCGTCTTTTCAGGGCGACCAGGTTTTTCGAAGGGTCTTCCGGACTTGATCAAGGCACTTAGCTTTGTTCGTGAAACGCAGCCCAACGTCAGGCTTCTTGCCATTGTCAGCAACGCGAAAGCCGTGCAAAAAGGATATCAGAAAGTCATTAAGCTTATCCAGAAACTCAATCTTGACGATTACGTCATCCTACTCGAACCCGTGCCTCGGAAGCAGCTTCCTAGCTACATTGCGGCTGCGGATACCGTCGTTGTTCCGTCTCTTTCCGAAGGTTTCGGTTTTGCCGCCGCCGAGGCGTGTGCGCTCAATCGCCCCGTTATCGTCACAGACAACGCTTCCCTTCCTGAAGTCGTTTCCGGCAAGGTTCTCTTTGCCAAGCCCAGCAACCACAAGAGCCTGGCACTGGCAATGATCAAGGCGGTCAACGACCAATTCGAACACATTCCGAAAAGGCAATTCCTATTGCAGGACAATATCAAAAAGCATCTTGACCACTATGACGAAATCCTAGATGAACCATGAAAGCCAAAGTCGTTTTCCTCGATAGAGACGGAACCATAATCATTGACAAGAACTACCTTAGCGATCCTGAAGGCATTGAATTCTTCCCCAATGCTCTGGAAGGACTCAAGGCATTCCAGGCTTTTGGATACCAATTGGTGATGATTACCAACCAATCAGGCATCGGAAGGGGATACTTTACCGAAAACGACCTCAAGCTCGTCCATGACAGGCTCAAGGAATTGCTCCAAGACAATGGAATCCAGCTGCTTGACATCTTCTACTGCCCGCACGCACCAGAGGAAAATTGCACATGCCGAAAACCAAAAACCGGAATGCTGGTTTCCGCTTGCCAAAAATACAATGTGGACCTTGAATCAGCCGCAATGATTGGGGATTCCAAGGTGGATGTCAACTTGGCGAAGAACTTCGGAATCACGGCAATCCAAGTCGCAAACGGTACAAACGAACCCCTTCCGAACGCCGATTACGTTGCCAAGGATCTGCTCGATGCAGCCAATTGGATGCGAAAGAAACAATCGTAATGGCGGGAAATGATGGTTGTGGGAGACCTGCTCGAGCTTGGCAACATGTAGATGGCAACCGATTTGCGGAACCGGCGAAGCGCGATGAAGAAATAGACGCCGCTTCATCGCGGATGGGCATATGCAGGAAAGTCTTCCAGACTAGACTGAAAAATCAGATTATTGTCATGAGACATTTGCATTATTTTCTTGCCAATTGAACTTGACATAATGCGATTTTACGATAAAATAGATGGAGGAGCGAAATACCATGCAAACCATCGACAAAAAAATAAATACCTTTCTGAGCACGCATCGGGTTTTCAACACCTTCGAATTGGAAAACTCCTGTGGTGTAAGTGGTTATCACACTCGCAATTTACTGTCCAAGCTACAACGCATAAATAAGATAAAGAAGATTCGCAACAGCATCTACACAGTGCTTCCAGAAAACGCATCTGACGATTTTATGCCACCAGCATTGTTAATAGCAGCAAAGATGACCAAAGATGCAGTTCTTGGCTATCGCTCTGCGCTGGCATTCTACGGGCTAAGTCGAAACGTCGAATCATCCAGCTATACCTTCATATCCAAGCATCGCATCAAGCCATACCATATCCATGGGCTGCTATTCAAGCCTTGTCTACCGCCAAGACAAGTGACCAAGGTTGATGATAATGTCGGCACTGTTGAGCATATCGTCTGGGGTACACCTGTGCGTGTAGTCAGCAAAGAACGCCTGCTGGCTGATTCCCTTGACCGTCTGGAACTCTCTGGCGGCTGGGAGGAAGTTCTCAATGCCTTTCGATATGAAAACGTTTTGAACTGGGAGGAATTGCTGGCATATTTGCGCATTCTTGCCAATCCTGCGACATCGGCACGTGTGGGCTATTTTCTTGAACAATGCAGGGATACGATGGAAGTGCCAGAAGATGTGTTGCTTCAGTTGGAAAAAATGAAACCGCGTATGCCTGAACATTTTTTCCGAACCCGGCGGATAGGAAAGCTAAACCACCGCTGGAATCTGTACATACCAGAGGATGTGGCGGCAGATATTATCCATGAGAAAGATTATGCGTTTTGAAGAAAAGGATATCTATGAAGCGCATGCGGCAACATCTTTTGATTTGCTTTATATCGAAAAAGTACTGCGCCTGATGGGGATCAGATAACCTTCCTGGGCACAAAAGTTTTCACACTATGAAATCTCTGTTCCCAATGCACAAATACCAAGGTTATTCTCACAACATCTCGATAGCAGCAACGCCATTAGTTCGAGGATTAATCCACTGTATTTTACGCAAGAGATCTTGGCCATCTGGACGTTCCTTCAATGCATCTTGGAGGCGATCATCGAGGGTAATGATAATGCAATCGGCCACAAGTGCGGCCTCAATCAGTCCTCGGTCTTTTTCGATAGCTTCTCTTGCAGCGTCAGAATAGGCGTTCCATCGCAATGAGAGTGGATTGGGAGTGACGGTAGGCAGTTTACGTCTGGCAACCATCGAACGCATCCATTTTCGTGAGTATCTGCTCAAGTGTCGTTTCCATTCCTCATTAATAAAATCAGTTTTTGCTACGCGGTGGCAGATAGTTAATATGGCTTTCAAGCACTCACGGCATGCTGATGATGTAGGATGATTGGTTTCTCCCGCGGCCTTCACAACCGAAGTATCTACGATGACGACTCGTCTCACCGGTACGCCTCCCTTTTCTCTACGGCATCAAGGTATGCCTGTTCAGCCTCCAATTCGGTATCATCAAAATCTTCAGGCCAATCTCCGTACGCACCATCGTCGTCCAATTCCGCCATTGTAACGGTCGTTTCGCCCTGCTCATTTCTGGTGAGCCAGTGCATTGCAACATCCTCTTTGCGCAGATTCCCGCTTGCTATTTGCGTTTGCAACTCACGCAATAGGATTGCGCTGTGCGTTTCAACCACTGTGATGACTCCCCGTTCCACAGCATCACGCAACACTCCTGCAAGCCGACGCTGCGCGCGTGGATGGAGATGTATCTCCGGCTGTTCAAGAAAGACCAACTGCCCAGGTTGGGCAGCCAGTAAAGCTACTAAAACTGGCAAAGACTGTGATATTCCAATGCCAACATCAGCAATACTAACCAGGTCATGTGAGCCACCCTGCCTCGCGTGCGTAAGTCGACCGACCTTCAACTCCATCCGGGTGTCATCCAAGGGTTCAGCTTTCACTTTCCAAGTGAGTGCCATGCTTTCGAGGTTTTGGGCAAGTTTGTCCAGCTTATCTTTCCTTGCGGAACTCTGCCACTCTGCGATCACACTTGCAACGTAAGATTCAAAAGTACCTTGATACGATGGTCCAACAGCCATCTTTGGATAGTCCCGTCGCGGATTGCCCCGCAGTCCAGGCAAATGAATAATTCCCTTTATGTGAGACACGAACTGCTGACTTGGCGATATGACGGAAGGGAAGAACAGGATGTGCCGGGATGTGTCGTCTTGAAAGGCTAACTGAAACACGAAGAAACAACGATCTCGGATCACCTTCCAAACTGGCACTGACTTTTTATCCTCAATGTAACTGTCTATATCCTTCAATGGTTTCGGCAAGACGGCCATGATATCTTCATGCGACATCGTGGGTAGAATGGTATAAGGCTTATCTTCTTTGGAACCGTACATCATCTTTTTCAGATCGAACCCACTTTTAGTCATTCCGAAGGTCAGTTCCAAGGATTGCCCGTTCAGCAATTCAATTTTCACTCCGAACTCATTGTTGTTATTCTTAGAGAGGAATTGATCCGCACGCGTGAACTTAACATTCTCGCCATTGAGCAATAGCGCACCGGGGTCACCTGCTGCATCCAATGTCTGTTTCAGCAGAAGGAGTGGCTGCATCACGCTCGACTTGCCTGAACTGTTTGCACCCGCTAAGATAGTCAACGGTCGGATGGCGATAGATTGTTCCGATCCAATCGATTTAAATCCGCGCACCCGAATTCCAGATATGCGATTTTTCGTTTTTGCCATGGAGTATTTCCTCTCGTTTATCACTTTCGTGTTGTTAAACTTAAAAAACAGTTGATATCGTGACGCCCGTCAATTGGCTAAACAAGGCATGGGCATCCGGGGTGCTTGCAGCATATCCGAAGGAGATTATCATAGTGCAGGTACTCGCAGCACGTCACGCTTTTAGTGCGTGAATAGCCTCGGAGAGGCGATATCATGCTTAACCCCAGGTGAAGCTGTGCGGAGCACAGCGGAACCTGGGGCGCCGCCGCCCCCACGGAACCGGAGCCCCGGAGGGCGGCACTGTCATGGCGTCGATATGCGCCGCGGCAAATGAAGAAGGCACTTGAGCCAACGCCTTTGATTTTCTTTTGATCCGCAATGTCGACGCCGGTTCATGTGTCGCCTTTCCAAGGCTTTGATTTCGGGGGGATGCCTTGCCCCAGGTTTCG
>JAGVUR010000038.1 GCA_019136135.1 Verrucomicrobiota bacterium | reverse complement strand
GTCGCGATCCTGCGGATCGCTTGCCCTGGGCTTGGTATGTCTCGCCCCGTTGGGGCTAATTTCAACAACAGCCATGAAAATGCATGTCACATGGCATTTGAGTACGAAACCGATGAATTTTGAATTATGAATTATAAATGCGGAATGGCGGAATGGCGGAAAAATGCGTTGGAACTTTTGTGGGCATGGATTATGTTATAGAATTCCAAGTCTATATACATTAAATAATTTAGAGAAAAGGCAAGGTGAAAATTGATGTATAGCTATACGACACTTGACCACGATCCTCGGATTGCCGTTGTAGGGTACGGTCGCTGGGGGCGTCAGTGCCACACGTACTTGATCAACTTGACTGAGGGGTTGGAGTTGCGTTGCGTCGTGTCCTCGGATGCCGAGAAGCGTCAGCAGGCATCTAGGGATCGCAATTGCTTGGCGTATTCGAGTTTTGAGGAGGCGTTGTCGGATCCGTTGGTTGACGCCGTTGTTTTGGCGACTCCATCTGTGACCCACGTTGACTTGACGGTAAAGGCTTTGGAGAGTGGTAAGCATGTGCTGACGGACAAGGTGATGTGCTTGAATGCGGCGGAGTGCCGTCGAATGATTGCCGCCGCCAAGGCGAACAAGAAGTTGTTGACCGTATTCCAGAACCGTCGATTCGACGGTGATTTTCAGACTGTGAAGTGGCTGATGTCGAACGGGTCGCTAGGTCAAGTCAAGTGGCTTGAGCAGTCCTGGATTGGTTTTGGGAAGTGGGGCAACTGGCGTGGTCACAAGGCGTTGGGCGGTGGTCGGATCTACGATTTGGGCGCTCATTTGCTTGATCAGGCCTTGCAGTTGTTCCCGGAACCTGTCGAGAGCGTGTATTGTCGAATCCATCATGACTGGGAGGATGCTGACATTGAGTCGGAGGCTTTGATTGTGATTGCTTTCCAGGGTGGGAAGACGGCTGTCACGGACTTGTCGTCGATGTCGTTTTGCGAGAAGCCTCGTTATTTGGTCAAGGGTGATGCCGGCACGTACATCAAGTACGGTTTGGATCCCCAGGAAGCCGCGATGATCAACGGGAACATCGATGCCGCGATGGAGTCTCCCAGCAAGTATGGCACGTTGAAGGGACGGAATCGGATGGAACGAATTCCGACGTTGCCCGGCAACTGGCGGAAGTTCTACGAGAATTTCCGCGACAGCCTTCGCGGGGAGGCTGTTCCTGCGGTCGATTTGGACAGCGAGCTGCGGTTGATGGAGGTCATTGACGCGATTCACGAGTCGATTTCGACTGGTCAGGTCGTAAAGTTTTCTTGAGTTTTCATTTTCGGATTGGATATAACTATTCAACCAGGCAGAGGAAAAGATGACAACATCAGTTTCTACCCAACAGAAGTTATCGGGTCCTCGTTTGCAGGCATTGCTGTCTCGCTTGGATTCGTTGCGTACTTGGCGCAAGCTTCACTTGACGCTGATTGCCATCTTGTGGGCGTCCTTGCCTCCGATAACGGTATTGTTTGTCGGGACGTTGCTTGACGTCGTGTGCAAGTTCGGTTCGTTTTGGCGCTTTGGCTTTTTCGGATTGACTGTCTTGTCTGCGTTGGCGATGTTGGGAAACATCGTTCGGACGGTACGTCAGCGTCATTCTGACGAATCGATGGCCGCGATGCTTGAGTCGGCGCATCCCGAGGCTGACAATACGTTGATCAATGCGGTTCAGCTGGCGTCCGATCCCAATGCGAACGCATCGTTTGTCGAGGCGGTTCTATCCGAGAACCAGTTGAGCCTGGACAAGGTCAAGGCTTCGGACTTGTATTCGAAGGGATCCTTGAAGCGCCTATGCCTGTTTTTGCCCGTGGTTGCGTTGCTTGTCCTGTTGCCCTTGTCGTTGTCTCCCCAGCGTGTCAGGGTTTCGCTGAGCCGAATCCTGCAGCCTTGGAGCGAACTGTTGCCGTATGCGAACACCTTGATCGTCTCGCTGGAGCCGAAGACGGCTTTGGTTCCGCGTGGGGAAGAGGTCGAGATCAAGGTGACGTTGCGTGGCGACATACCCAAAAATGCATTCTTGGAATGGGTTCCCGCGCCAGGTGCGAAGGCGGAGAGCATCAAGATGGCGTTGGGCGACAAGCAGGATGGCGGTGATGCCGTGTTTGCCGTCGTTTCCCCTCCTGTGTTCGACAATGCCCGGTTCAGGGTTGACGCCGGTGACAATACCTCCAACTGGCATGACATTTCGGTGGACAATCCGCCGGGATTGGTGACCTGGGAAGCGGCTGTGGCGCCGCCAGCCTATACGGGAGCGCCAAACTACAGGCTCAAGGACAATGACGACAAACCGGAAATCCTTGGAGGGGCAAGAATCCGATTGGCCGGAATGGCGACTCGCCCAGTGACCAAGGCGGAACTGGTCCAGCAGGATCAGGTGATCGCCACGTTCGACCAGCATGACAATCCAGGCGAAAACTTCAAGTTTGACGCGGATATCGGCTACGAAGGAGCACTCTCGATTCGACTGCTTACCAAGGAGGGGACGGCTGGGGACAATCCGCTTCCCTTGACGGTGATTCCAGACAAGTCGCCTTCCATCATCCTGCTGGACACGCCGACGAAGATCACCGTCTCGCCCGAAGAGACCTTTGCCATTGCCTTTCAGGCGACCGACGACTACGGGGTGGCTCGGGTTGGCTTGCAGCGCCTGCCCGAAAACGCGAGTCCGGAAGAAGTACGGATTGCCGAACCCGAGGTTCGGGATCGGCAGTTCCAGGGACGGTTTGCGGTTGAGACCGCCACGTTCAACAAGAACGAACCCTTGCGTTTCCGGCTTTGGGTTGAGGACGAAACCCGTACGGCGACCCGTCGCCGTGGGATGACGCCCGTGATCCACGTTCACATACGGGAGAGTGGTGAAGGCGAGGCGATTGCGAAGGCGGCGCGGACGGAGGCTGCCGCAACGTCGATTTCATCGATTTTGCGGATGCAGAAGGATGCGTTGAGGGACACGATATTGTTGTCTGACCAGGCTGTTTTAGGCAAGCAGCCTCCAGAGGATCGCTTGTCGAACATACATGATCGTCAGCGCAAGATTCGCGAGTCTTCCATTGAGTTGCTTAAGATTCGCGATGCGCTAGGCGGTTTTGGCGATGTTGTAGCCGGTTTGGTGAATCAGGAGATGCTGCAGGCGATCGAAGGCTTTGATGCGGTACGAAAGGCGACCCGTCACGAGGTGGCGTCGGCATTGCAGTCCGTGGTCACGATCCAGACGAAGATCGTTGCTGCGTTGAGCAATTTGAATTTGGACAGCTTGACCCGCGAGCAGGATCACCAGGCCAAGGCCGACATCTTTGCGTCGTTGCAGAATTTGATCAAGCGTCAGCGCGCCGCCTTGAAGGATGCGATGGATGCGAAGGCAGGCCAGGATATTGAGCGCAAGGCATTGGCTCGTAACCAGGATCAGATTGCGCAGTTGATCTTGGGCTTCCAGGACAAGTGCTTGCAGCAGGCTCAATTGCGTGCTGGCGACGACTTCTCGGTCCAGTTGCGCAAGGCGCACGATACGATTGAGGAGGAGAAGGCGTTTGACAAGGCATTGGCGGCGGCCGAGGAGCTTGAGGAGGACAATCTGGACGCGGCGATCGAGGCGCAAAAGGAAACGCTTAAGGCGTTGGGCAAGGCGTTGGAAATCCTGAACCAGTGGAGATTGTCCAATTTCAAGAAGACGATTGAGGACGTGAAGGAAGTCCTGGCTGATGCCGGGGCCAAGTTGGGCGACATGGAAACGAAACAGGCGCTGATCGCGGCAACGGTCAGGGAAATGAAGGCGAATAAAAACCTGGATGACGAGGATAAGAAAAAACTCGAGGATATCATAAAACAGCACGAGGAAATGGCGGATATGATCGAGAAGATCGCCAACGACTTGTATCAATTCCCGGAGTTGCCCTTGTGCCACGAGTTGAACAGCAAGATGCGCGAAGTGTTCGAGGACGTGATGCAGGCGCTTGATTCCGAGAAGTCAGAGGCAGTGGAGATTGCGGTTCAGAAGGAAGACAACCTGCTGGATGCAATCCGCAATACGAAGGAACGAATCGAGGACGTTGAAATGTGGCTGCCTGACTATCCAGACCACTTTATCTGGAACATGGAATCCTTCGATACGGACGAAATGCCGGAAATCCCCCTGGTTGAACTGCCTGAAGAACTGGAGGATATCGTGGGGGAACTCCTGGAACAAGATACGCAAATTGACATGCAGTCGCAGGATACGACCGGCAACAACATCATCGCAGACGCCGAAATGGGGTGGATGGTGATGGATGGTCCCATGCCTAGCTTCTCCGCAAAAGGCAAGACCGGAAATACGCGACCCAATGACAACGAGATGACAGGACGGTCAGGCTCGGGACGAGAAGGGCAGGCGACAGGCGAATTGGTCGAAAACCATGTCAAGGGATATGAAGGGCGGAAAACGCACGCCCGAAGGACGGCAGACCAACTCCAGAAAGGCATGGTCACAGAAGACGAGAATTCGACGATGGACGCAAGGGCGACAGGTGGCGGAAAGCTGGGCGGCGAATCGGAAACGATTGGCTTGCATGGAAATGCGCCGCGTCGTGACCTGCATATTGGTTCCCATGGCAAGAATCCCAAGCAATTGCGAAAGGAAACGGAAGCGATTTACGCTTCGGCAAGGATGCTGTACGTGAACACCGGCAACCTGGGCGAGGCAGTGCGCGAATTGCGAGGAATCGAGAACAAGCCGCCGGAATTGCGTGATTTGGGCGGTGTCAGGAAGCGTGTGCTGCGTCACTTGTCCGATACACAGGCGAGCAGCGAATCGGGTGCTGTGATCCCGTTGCCGGTATTGTCGGGTACAAAGCAAGGCGGCCAGGCTGCGGCGGATACGGATTTCGACAAGATCGCTGACGAGTACAAGCCTTTGGTCAACAATTATTTCAAGAGCCTTGACAATTAGTCGTTTATCTGACGGAGCGTATTCGGAAATGGGGAGCAAGTTCATTGTTTCGCTTGCGTGCATGGGGCTATTGTTGTCTGGAATGGCTGCTGGTGGCGCAGTAATCGTGTTGCCATCGGACGCGATTGCCGCCGAGGAGACAGGGGCCCGTGAATTGTCCGAGCACTTGGAGAAATTGACTGGTGGCGAGCGTTTCCCGATTATCCGCGAGGCTGCGTGGGATGGGAAGGCTCCGATGTTGGCTGTTGGTTTCAACGGGCGTTTGCCTGCAGGCTTGTCGGCGTATGCCAAGGGCGTCTATGGTCCTGAGGAGACTTTGTTGGCGAGCGATGGTCGTCATTTGCTATTGTCTGGCGGTCGTCCCCGTGGTGCCTTGTATGCTGTGTACGAATACTTGGAGGAGCTTGGGGTTCGTTGGTTTACTCCAACGGAGACGTTTTTTCCTGCTCCGAGGCCTTTTTCTATGCCAGCCTCGTTTATGCGTCGCTACACGAGTCCCTTTCGCAGCCGTACGAACGTGACTGGCAATGGTGTTACTGCGGAATGGTGCGCTCGGAATCGTTTGAATTCCCTGAACGAGTGGGGCAATCCCGGCGAAGCGTACGGCGGTGGAGTGAGTCAGGGACCTGACATGCATACGTTTTGGCGGATATTCAATCCTGCCTTATTCGGCGAGCATCCCGAGTGGGCTGCGATGGTTGACGGGAAGCGCGAGACGAAGGTCGCCAATACTGCCTGGGGCTTGTGCCTGTCATCGCCGGATTTGCGCAAGTATTTGATTGAACGTACATTGGCATATGCTCGGAGCAAGCCTGGCCTGACGGATGTGTGGATTGGCCAAAACGATGGAAGCCCGTACTGCACATGTGCGAAATGCCAGGCGTTTTACGATGCCCATGGTGGCGAGCCTTCGAGCTTGATCGTGCAGCTTCTGAACGAATTGGCGGTCAAGGTAAGCGAGGAGTTTCCCGGCATGCGCGTGAAGACTTTGGCGTACAGCTGGAGCCGAAAGGCACCATCGAACATGAAGCTGGAGCCTAATGTGACGGTGATGTTTTGCGCCCATGGGAGCTACTTTGCGAGCTTGGACAGCGACGAAGAATCCTGTGTTCGCGTCAATCAGGATTATCAGGGCTGGAAGGCTTTGGGCGGCGAGTACGAGGTGTACCTGTACAGCTATCCTACGGACAACTCCTGGTTCCCGGCGCCATGCCTCTATTCTCAAGCGAGGAATTTTAAATGGGCGCAACGCGTCGGCATTCGTTGCGTCCACCAGGAAATTTTCGGCGTCGGTACCGGGAATGGTGGCGACTTGGTGGACTTGCGCGCATGGCTTTATACCCGACTCGCCTGGCGGCCGGAGGCGGACATACAGGGATTGGTGGAGGATTTTTGCCTGAAGTACTATGGGCCTGAAGGCGGCAAGGCGTTGCTGGAGGCTTTGGCGGAAACGCACAGGGATGTGGAGGCGGGCAAGCTGCCGCCAAGCGGGAATTCGACATGGTTGGTTCCTGGGTATGTTGATGTTCCGCAGGCCGTTGAGCTGTCCCGTCGTCTTGAGTCGGTGTATTTGGGTATGAAGGATCCTGTCCTCCGTCGTCGATTCGGGTATGCGATCTTGCCTTGGCAATGGGCTGAATTTTGGTCGAGGATAGGTTCGGTTGGCGAATTGGACGGGTCGAGTGGTCGTTGGGGTATACGCGTGTCCGATCGTGCGAGGCAGAAGGAGCTTGGGGCTCGGATTCGGGCATTGATGATCGAGAACAAGGCTGGCACATTGCGCTTGGGACATGCCATGAATCCGCATCAGTTGCGTTTGGCGGAGATGATGGACGACTTCGAGGCGGTTACGCTGACGGACGGCAAGCTGAGCGTGGTCGTGCTGCCTGGATTTTTCGGCAAGATTGTGAAGCTTGAGCGTAAGGGAGACGGATTTGATCCCCTGAAGCCGATGTGGGGGTACGCCAGCTGCGAGTATCCCAAGTTCGGCTATTGGCGCGAGTATGTCTGCGACTTGGAGTTGCCGCGCTATGCAGTCTCTCGTCGCGGCGACGATTTTGTCGAGTTGTCGGGCGTGTTGCCTGTTGGCAATGTACGTAAGGTCTTGCATGTTCGCGATGGTCGTCTGGAGCTTGAGTTGAGCCTTGTTGCGTCCAAGTCGGTCGATGCGTCCCTTAAGACGCTTCCGTTGTTCGATATGAACGAGGACTGCCTTGGGCTTTATCCCCGAATGGAGACTGGTCTTGTCGATGGGGCGATCCGGGAGTTTGTCTTCGGCAAGCTTGGCGCCATGTGGTATCAGGCCGCAGGAATGGACGGGACCAACGCCAATGGGATGTATCGGCTTGTCTCCCAGGACGGGAAGAAATCGATCTCGTTCAAGGTTCAGCCATCGGTTGGATTGTCCTATATGTACGACAGGTACAACTTCCTGCCCGAGGGGACGGGGCGAATCCTGGAATTGACCTTCAAGACTCCGGTGATAAAGCTGAAGCCTGGCGAAGAACTGAGCTTGAAGGTCGAGCTTGGGTTATAGTTCCTTGCCTGTTTTCCACAACGGAACACCCAAAATCAAGTTCTACCATCGGTTGCTGTTGCCATTTCTTGACTTGAAATCGAAGAAGTTTTCCAATTTTCTCAAGTCTGGCTATGAAAGGGCATGTCACATGCCTTTAAGTACGAAATGGTGAAAAATGGGACTGGGACAGGGTCAGACAGGTCGGACGGGTCGGACGGGTCGGACGGGGTCGGACGGGGTCGGACGGGGTCGGACGGGGTCAGACGGGTCGGACCTATGGGTTTTATGTTTTTGGGCTTGCAAGTAGATTGCGAGGGGGTACATTTTCTGCTTTGACGCCTGCTAAAGGGCATTGATGGTCCTATTTCAACTCAAAAAACAACACGGAAACGACAATGGCTGAAAACATCGCACAGTATGACCTTCATCTCCATACTCACTGGAGCTATGATGCCATGGCGCTGGTGGAGGATTATTTCAAGCTCGCACGCGAAAAAAAACTGCGGGCATTCTCCATCACTGACCACCATACCATGGACGCTTACGGAGACGTGGCGGAATGCATCCGCAAGTATCCTGATGTGCCATTCATCCCCGGAGCGGAACTTACAGTCCATTCACCGGCAGGAACATTCGATATGGTCTGCCTCGGAATGCCCATGGAAGAAACACCGGAATTGGCGGAAGTCTTCGAAACCTATAGGCAGTGGCAACGCGACTACGGAGCCTCGATCTCAAATAACCTGGTTCGATTGGGATTCGATTTCGATCACCAAGAGCGGCTCGACGTGCTCAAAAGCTATAGGCCGAAGCATATTATCGAAAAACAGGGAAATACACACGTTCGGGCAGGAACGTTGCTCCAGGCGGTCATCGATCGCGGGTTTGTCAAGGATGCCGAAGGATGGAAACAGCTGAGGGCCAAGTTCGTCGATACCCCCCATTATCCCGAATACGACTATGTGCTGCCACGTGTTCGCCGGGCAGGCGGTTTGATTTTCATCGCCCATCCCTACGGGTATTTCCGGCGATTCGACACCGCTCGAATCGATGAACTCAGGGAGTTGCTTGGCTTTGACGGGATCGAATGCGGTCATCCCGACGTGCCCCGGGAAGCGGCGGATTTCTACAGGGAATACTGCGTGAAGCATCGATTGCTTTCCACCGGAGGTTCGGATTGCCACCAGATTTCCACCACCGAGCCGGGACACTTCGCATTTGCATGCCATTCGGGAAAACCCGAGTGGCTTGATGAAATCCTCGAACGGTTGAGTAAATAGTTTGTTCATCGGCAAAACACAACACAAGGTGCAGAAATGAATCCATTTGATGTGCTTGGCTTGCTTGTAGATTTTAATCAGGAAACGCTGGCAGAACGAATCTCGCCTGATTTTCTCTATGACGGACTTCAGTTTTCGCCTGAAAAATGGACAAAATCCGTGAAGGAAAACCAGCAGGCGAAGGCAGGACAAGAGAAAACGATCGTGGAATTCATATCGCCTGATGGGAAATTGGCGCTCAATCTGCAGGTTGTCGTCACGCCTGGAATGGGTTTTGTCGAATACATTCCTGCCTTGAGGGGAATTGGTGCTGAATCGACCGGGAAGATCAGCAATTTCCAATCGTTTTCCATGCTTTGGAATGGGAAGAAACGTCCTGAGGGCAAGAGTCCCTTGACGCTGGCTGGCAGGCTGTCTTCGGTTGTGGTTCGTCGTCAATTCGGTTCTCAATGCACGTTGCAGGATTTTCTGCCGCAGCCGCAGACGCTTATGCCTGCGCCAGGGTTCGACACATGCGTGATGGAATCTACACGTGGAAGCAGTTCCAATGATTGGCTCCCTTTTTTTGGGATCGATATTGATGATACGACGCATTTCAACCTGGCAATTGGATGGCCGGGCGCATGGAAGGCGACGATTAAAACCTGGAATAGCTGTCTCCAAGCACAAGTCGGATTGCTGAAAACCGACTTCCAACTGGAGCCAGGCGAAGAAGTCGAGCTGCCAACCGTGGCGCTTCAAACCTTTGATGGGCAGCTGGAGGACATGCAGAATGTCTTTAGGCAATATGTGGTCAAGTACAAGCTTCCTCGCGATGAACAAGGCAGGATCATCCTGCCGCCGCGGACGATGATGTTTTCCGGAACCATCACCAATGACGCGTTGCTCAAGTACATCGACCTGCTGGACAAAGCCAACTCCGGTCTTGATTCGATCTGGATTGACGCCGGTTGGTATGGTCCGGATCGCGAGGTCGCATGGGAATTGCATCAAAGCGATTGGTACAGGACGGTTGGCGATTGGCGCATTAACCAGGTCAACCATCCGGGAGGACTCAAGCCAGTGACCGATGCGGCACATAAGGTGGGGATGAAAGTCCATCTCTGGGTGGAAACTGAACGGGCCGTGGCGGACGCGCCTGCCGTCAAGAAGCACCCCGAGTGGTTCGTTGCGGCCGATCACATGAACAGAATGCTGGACCTGGGCAATCCGGAAGCCTGCGACTATGCGATCGAAACGATTTCCGACCTTATCGAGAACCAAGGAATCGATTGCTATCGCGAAGACTTCAACTTCAATACGATCCCATTCTGGGATCAGGCGGACAATGAATCGGGACAAATCGGGAAGGCGGAAATCAAGTTCGTCAATGGCTTCCTCAGATTCTGGAGAACCTTGAGGACAAAATTCCCAAGTCTTCTGATTGACAATTGCTCGTCAGGTGGTCGGCGAATCGACTGGACAACGATTTCGCTCTCGATTCCCATGTGGCGTTCTGACTTTTCGTGCGTTGTCAGCCCCCACAATTGCGAGGCGAATCAGATGGCTATCGCTTTCCTCTCGCCCTGGCTGCCCTTCCATTGCAGTGGGCACATGCTGACGCCTGGGCTTTTCTACGATTTTGCGAGCGCTACGGTGACAACCAGTATTTTCAACAATTGCGACCGATGCTGGTTTATGCCGGAACCCGAAAATCCCGATACCAAACGAATCCTGGGGAATCTCCATGTCAGGACCGGCATCGCCAAGCGAGTACGGGAGTACTGCTTGGGGGACTTTGCCATGCTGACGGCGCAACCTCAGAACCTAACCAATCCGTTTGCAGTCCAGTTTTCAAAAGTCGATAGCGGCGTCATTTTGGCATATAGGCGACCAAGAGGCGGCGATCAGGTAGTGCAGGTCAGCCCGAAAGGCATCGATCGTAACTGTGCCTACAACCTGGAAATCTTCGAGGAGGGGCTGAAAGCTCCGCGCTTGGCGACGGTTTCGGGGGAAGAATTGGCAAGGTTGAGCATTGAGTTGCCAGAACCGAGGTCGGCGAAGATTGTCTTCTATTCGAAAGCTTTTTGAACGACTTCTTAGTTATCTTCTTGTGGGATGATGGACAGGATCGTACAATCCGGTGGGGAGAAGAGCCGGATTTCGTGGTGGTTTCCAATGCCTGCCGAGACTGATAGGAATTGATGGTCGCCCAGGTCGTGGAGGACTGGTTTGGCGAATTGCTTGTTTCTCCTCAGTGGTCCGAACGGGTACCAGTCGATGAATGGTAGTTTGACTTGTCCTCCATGGGCGTGTCCTGAGAATGCGATGTCCCAATCGTATTTGGTCAGTTTGTCCATGGCGTCCGGGTTATGTGCCAGGAGCAGTGTAAGTTGTCCGTTTGATTCGGCCGAACCTTTGCGCGTCAGGCATGATTCGGGTTTGTAGGCCGCATGCCAGAGGTCTGCGAGTCCGACGATGTTGATGTTCATTCCGTTGACGATCACGTTGGTCGATTCGTTGATGAGCAATTTGATTCCTGCGTCTTTGATCAGGTTGACGATGTCGTCTTCCGGTTGTAGCTTTTTGAAGTAGTCATGGTTTCCCAGGACGGCGTAGGTAGGCATTGCTTCGACGAGGACTTGTAGGTATGCCAAGGCTGCGAGGCGCGTGTCTTCTTTTGGTGCGAGTCCGAAGTCGCCGGTGATTAAGGCGATGTCGGGTGATTGCGGCAGTGTGATTTCCAGCGTTTTCTGCAGTCGCCTGACGGCGGTGTCGCTGTTGAGATGCAGATCCGTGATATGCAAGATATTGATCGGCTTTGGGCAAGGCTTTGCCAAGGCGTCACTGTAGAGTACCTGTTTTTGCAATCTGACTGCGTTGGGTTCGACTTTGGTGACGTAGATCACGCACAGGAAAAAAAGGGGGATGACGAAGAGGAAGATAAATCGTTTCACCCCCAGCTTCTTGATATTTCGGATCAGATTCATTTTCACGGGGTGTCGTGGCTAGACTCCGAACAGTGCCTTTGGTCTGTCGTAGGAGAGTTTTTTCGCCAAGCGTCTTGCGGCCTGGATATGGATTTGTCCGAGTTCGACCTGGTTGCCGAGGACATGCGCCAGGGTGCGCCTGAACATTTCGTGCCTGGAGGCGTAGGAGAGGATCTTCCTGGAGTCGGATACCATTCCTGCCATTGCCGCGATGAGATCGACCGATGAGGCGTATTCCAATTGCGTCTTCATTCCATAGAACGAGTCGTTGAGCCACCATGCGAGTCCGAGGGAGACGTTGGCGCCGAAGGCGCGTGTCAGTTGCGCCAAGGTGGCGTTGTGGATCGGGTTCATGTTGTAGAGGACGATCTTGAGCCTGCCGTCAAACCTGTTGAGCAGGGGCAAGAGTGGGGTGACGTAGTCGGTCAGATGGTCTGAGATGTCCCCGCCGACGTCTGGTCCCAGCGCTTTGTAGAGGCTGTCCCGAACGTCTCTGACGGCTCCGATGTGGATTTGGAAGACCCAGTTTTTCTTCGCGTCCATTTCGGCGACTTCGTTAAAGACGTAGGACATGTAGGTGACGATTTCCGGCTGTGCAAGGGGCTTTCTGGCGAGCGCCTTTTTGAAGACGGCTTCGGCGTCGGTCTTGTTGACTTGATATCCGTATGGCACGTTGACTCCATGGTCGGAGGCGATGCAGCCGTTTTCGGCGAAGAAGTCATGTGCCTTCTCGAGGACGGCGATCAGCTTGTCCAATGAGTCGATCGAAGTATTCCAGCGTTTTGCCAGCGCTTCGACATAGTCCGGGAAGTCCGGCTTGAAGATATTCATCGCCTTGTCTGGTCGGAACGTCGGTCTGACGATGCCCTTGAGCTTTGAGCTTTGTAGTTTTTTGTGGTATTCGAGCGTATCGACTGGATCGTCCGTCGAGCACATTGTCTCGACGTTCATCTTCAGGATGAGGTTTTGCTGGGACATTTCCGGCTTTTGCAGGATTTCCTTTGTTTGTTTCCAGAGTGTTTCTGCATTTTCCGGGCAGATATTCTCTTGGATGCCCAGCATTCTCTTGAGGTCGAGGTGTATCCATTCGTAGGTTGGGTTTCCTGATACGTCCTCGAAGACCCGGCAGAATTCGTTCCATTTCTGCTGGTTTGTTGTATTTTTTCCTGTAATGAATTCCTCTTTGACACCGAGTTTCCTGAGGACTTCCCAGACATAGTGGTCTGTAGCGGCTTCCGCGTCCCAGATATCCGTGAAGTTTCTGTCTTCGGCGAGCGCCTTGACATCGCAGTGGTTATGTGCGTCAATGATAGGGAGGTCTTTGATTTCTGCGTAGATATCCCTTCCGATTTGACGTGGGAGGAGGTAGTTTTCGTCCAGGAATTGCGAAGTGTTTGTTGCTTTCGATGCCATGGCTGGTGTGTTCCTAAGGTTTGAGATGCGCATGAAATAAGGTAAACGTTTCGAAGGATGAAAGTCATACTATACACAAATTAGCTTGAACATCAAAGAAAAGGCACATCAACAAAAAATACAGAACACAAAAAAAGGACCGTTGGCGAAAGAGTTCGTCAACGGTCCTGGAAGTCTAGCTGTAATCAACCAAGATTACTTCTTCATCTTCTTTGCTGGCGCGGCTTTCCTTGCTGGCGCGGCTTTCCTTGCGGGAGCCTTCTTGGTTTCGCAGTCGCAGAGGAGGGTATTCTTGACTTTGATCGCCTTGCCGGCATCGTTGGAATCCATGCAGGCGACGACTGCGGCGAGGGCCTTGTAGCCCTTGAGTCCGTCAAAGGGAACGTCGATGCCATCCAGGAGGCAATCGACGAAGAGGTCCGGAATGCCGGACTTGACCTGGACGGTATTGGTCGCGACGGCGCCGACCTTGTATTTGGCGGCTTCGCCGTTTGCAAGGTAGACTTCGACTGGGTAGTCGGGGTCTGCGCCGAGGATCATGCGTCCCTTGGTGCCGTAGAAGGTGGTGATATTGTCTTCCGGTCCGTAGTAGGTCCATGAGGCGGTGAGTTGTCCGAGGACTCCGTTTGCCATCTTCAGGATGACGACCGCGTTGTCATCGACCGTGATCAGTTCGCCCTTTTCGTTTTTCTTGTCCATCGTCGCGATGTACGCCGAGACTTCCTCGATATCGGTTCCGAGGAGCCATGGGATCAGGTAGCACTTGTGCACGCCCAAGTCGCCCATGCATCCGACGTATGCCTTTTCCTTCTTGAAGAACCAGGTGTGGGGTCCATTATCCTGCGACCATGTTTCCGGTCCGCCGTGGCCGAATGCTGTTCTGAAGGTCAAGACGTCGCCGATCACTCCTTCCGAGAGGAGTTGCTTTGCCTTGAGGTGGGGTGACATCAGGCACTGGTTGTGTCCGATCATCAGTTTCTTGCCGCACTTTTCCGCGGTTGTGATCATTTCCGTTGCGTCCTTGAGGCTTGTTGCCATCGGCTTTTCGCAGAGGACGTGCTTTCCTGCCTTGAGCGCGGCGATGGTGAGCCTTGCGTGTTCGCTGTTAGGCGTGCAGACGATGACGGCGTCAATGGACTTGTCGTCGATGAGGGCTTTTTCGCTCTTTACGACTGGGACGTTGTAGAGGCTCGAGAGGTATTCGGCACGCTCCGTGATCGGGTCGTATACTGCGGCAAGTTCCGCATATGGGTTCTGGGACAATTCCAGGCCGTGACGGAACAATGCAATGCTCCCAGCGCCAAGAAGACCAATGCGCACGACTTCTTCATTTGCCACTTGTTTTTTCGCCATGATTCTCTTTCTCCGTAACTTTTTTGTGGGTCTTGACACCGATCGGATACTGCCGAACGGAGACATATAAACTCAACATGGAAAACATTAGAATAATCCTTTATAATTATTATGCAAATTTTCCCTGATTAGCAGGGATATCTTTTTGCCAATAAAAATAACACAAAACCAAAGCATTCCTAGTTGGATTATTGGAAAAAATCCTGAAAGGACTGTAAAATACATCCAAAATTTCGAATTATTGTTGAAACCATGCTTTTAACGACTCCTAAGGGGATAACCATGCGTAAGCTTCTTGTTTTGATATTTGCCGGTTTTTTGCTGTTTGGCGAGAAGGTTGGTGTTCGTCCGTACGAGATGGATTGGGCTGGGCGGGTTGATGACGAGTTTCCGGTAGTCGTCGATTTCGAGGCTGATGAAGAGTGGACGGTTGAAGTCAAGGACAGCGTTGCCACGTTCACGCGGAGCCGCGAACAGCAGCTGTATGGAAAGTATGTCGGGAAGTTGACCTATCGCGGCACGGGCGGGTGGCCCGAGATCATCATTCGTCCTCCGAAACCGATTGAGGTCATGAACGATTTCGACTTGCTTGGGTGCTGGATCTACGGCAATTTCCCTGGTTGGGGAGTCAGGGACAAGGTCTTCCATGCCAATATAACGGCATTGTTCCAGGCAGGCGATGAGGAGTTTTCGCTGAGCCTGTCGAACGGAAATTGGCCGGAGTGGTTTCATGTGCTGGTGAAGCCTAGTCCTGAGCAGCAGAGGATGATGGCAGGCAAAAAAGTATGGTTCACGGGATTCAAGGTGACCAACGGGCGTGATCAATACGATCGTCACCTGTATTTCGACAGCTTGTCGCTATCCAAGGAAACATGGGGACCGCTGACGTTTAAGCCGCGTCCATTGCGAGGAATCGACATGTTCCCGGGGCAGGACTGCGGAGCAAACCGTGGACCGGGAAGACTCCCGTTCCCGACGCGCCCTGAAACGATCCTGCCGGACAGTGCGGTGGCAGGGTCGGTCAACTCCGTCAAGGCTAGCGGAAAGGCGTTCGAGTTGATTTATGAAGGCAAGGACGGGCGGCAGGTGTATCGCTACGAGCCGAAGTCGGGACGATGGAGTGACATCAAGGCGGTCTGGAAGGATGGAAAGGAACTTGAACCGTTGGTGGATGGTGGGGCCAGGCTGGCGGGTCAGCCAGACGAAGAGCAGGAGACCGCAGAGCATCTTGGCACGACGTTGGTTGGCGACAAGGTGGTGACACGCTGGAAGCTGGGCTGGGATGGCGAGTCCGCCGAGGTCGAATACACGATGTCGATCAGGGGCAAGACCTTGGTTCTGGACACGAAGTCCCTTGGAGGGAAAATTGGCAAGGTCGTGTATGGCGGTATCCGGGGCTTGTCGAATCCCCGTCCTCAATTGGTTCCGTACTACACGTTGCATCCGGGGCGTCCCGGCGTGATCTTGTCAGGTACCGTTGAATCTCCCGTAATGTATTCAGGTCATACGTGTTGGTACTTGTCCAACGCCAGCGGGCTTTTTGGCCGTTGCGAAGTGTTGGATGGAATCGGCTATGCCAATGGAGGGACGACGTACAATCCCAAGACGAACGGATTGCGAAACGATTGCTACGAACGCTTTTTCGTGACGATTGGACCGTCCTTTGCGGAGCATTTGCCGAATATACCGAATCCTCCGACTCCCTATCGCGAGAAGATTGCGGACAGGATCTGGAAGGAACACGGCGCAAATCAGGACAGGAATCGCGACAAGGCGTATTGGCGCAGGATGTGGCGGTACGGCTTGCGTTCGATGATGGTGATGGATCATGAGGTCGGATGGCGTGACGGGGGCGAAAGCTTTACGTTCCGCACGCAAGGTGCCCCGAAAAAGGGCGGTGACGAAGGCTTCCGGGACTATGCGAGGTACATGATTGACGAACTGGGATATATGTACGGACCCTATAATAACTTCACGGACTTCGCAACCGTCAATGGATTCTGGCGAAAGGATATCGTGGCGCGTTCGACAAACAAGGATTTCCAACGGGCATGGTACAGATGCTATGCGCCAAAACCACAGTATGCCGTCGAGTACTGCGATGAATTGACGCCAATCATCCAGAAGAAATTCAACTTCAATGCAATCTACTGCGATGTCCATACCTGCGTCGCTCCTTGGTGGAGAACCGACTACGATGAACGAGTGCCTGGGGCGGGAACCTTCGCGGCGACGTTCTACGCCTTCGGCGAACTCCTCCTGAAGCAAAAATCCTCCGTGGACGGTCCCGTCTATTCGGAAGGCGCATTCCATTACCTCTATGCTGGCTTGACCGATGGAAACTACGCGCAAGACCTGGGGTATCGTCTGGCGATCAATCCCTGGCTGGTGGACTTTGAATTGCGGAAAATCCACGATTTGGAATGCGGGTTCGGAGTCGGCAAGTACCGGATGATCTACGGTACTTCGGAGCGTGACTACGGTTGTCCGGAGGACGATGACGACGCGGTGGACCGCTTCCTCTCGGTCTCGATGGCGATGGGGCACCAAGGGTATTTTGCGGGACGCGGCGGCAAATTCCAGCGTGCCTTGCGTAGCTACTACCTGTTCCAGCAGATTCAGGGGCGTTACCTTCGTTCCAGCGTCGATATGATCCACTATGCCGGCGAGGACGGAAGGTTGTGGAGTACGGATCAGGCACTTATGAATGGCGCATTGCAGATGTCCCAGCCCGTGATCCGGTACAAGAACGGAACTTATGTGGCGACCAATGGCAATGTGGGCAAGCGAATGAGGACGACTGTTGGCGGGCGCAAGGTCGACTTGCCCGTCAACGGAATTCAAGCGTGGACCGAGGATGGAGCCATCGAGGTCTTCATGGGGGACCGCAATGGGACCAAGGTTGACTACTGCGCCTCGCCGGCGTACATCTACATCGATGGTCGCGGGCAGGCGTTCCAGAGGATGGAAAAGGCGGCTTCCAGCGGTTGCGCAATCCTCAGGAAGACCGAAGACGGGAAGCACGAGCTGATTCCAGTGGACAAGGTGGAAAGCGGATTTGCCGTGCTGGCTTCATCGGCGCGAGCCTTGGATTTCGATTTGAAGGACCTTGGGCCCACCGAGATCCGTCGTGCCCGCGGATTGACCTACGTCATGCCGGTGAAGGATGCCTTCAGCTACGTGCTTGAACCTGCCAAAACGCCGCCAAAAGAAGACCTGAGCAGTCCCAGGGATTGCGTGTTCCCAGGCGAAAAGGTGGTTGTTACGGATGCCGATGGAAAAGCCTATGAGGTTGCGATCCCACAGGATGCCAAGCCTGGTGATAGGATCTGGAAAAGTTTCGAAGGGCAATGGATCGATTTCACGGTGGTCAATCTTGTCTCCGTAGTTGATTTCAGTTGCGACAACGAAAGCGTGACATTTGTTCTTCAGGGGAAGAGCGATTTGCCTGGTGATTTGAAGGCGAGTTTCAATGGGATGGAAAAGGTTGTGAAGCTTGATGGCGACCGTCGTGGAAGCGTGTCGTTCAATGTCGAGTTGAAAGGCGATGTTGCGATCCGTCGATTGGACTTGGTCTTGGAATGTCCTGCGATCAACATGCTTCATCGCGATTGGTTTGTGCTTGATGAGCATTTTTTGAAGCGGGTTTATTTGGGGCCTTTGACCCAGCCTTCCGGTACGGGCATGTGCTATCGGAATCAAGACGAGCGTCAATCGATGGCCGGCACTGGTGCAAGCGTTCGTCCTATGGAGAAGCAGGTATGCGGAACCGTTGCCAAGCAGGCGATATTCGTGCATCCTCCGTACATTGGCGGGGTTGGGTATGCTTTCATGACGTTCCCCGTGGCGGTGCCCAAGCGGCCGGCGACCGAGTTCAGGGCGATGGTCGGCAAGGCGAATTGTCGCATCAAGGGAGATGGCGTCCTGTTCAAGGCCAATGTGATTGACGCTGGCAAGGCCACTGAAATCGGTTCGGTTTTGGTCAAGGAGTTCGAGTGGAAGCCTTTGGTTGGCGACCTGAGTCCATGGGCTGGGAAGGACATCGTGCTGAAGCTGGTCAGCGATGTTGGCCCCGACGACAATTCGGAGGCGGATTGGTCTGTTTGGGCTGAAATGTTTGTCGAAGGCAGGGATGAGGAATTGACTCGTAGGATCAGCAGGTTGTCGGCGGCCTTTGATGTTGAGACACCTGATGACCATGTTGCTGGTTTGAGTCGCGATCAGTTGCGTGGTGCGGTTCGTGGTTGGCTATGCTACCAGGGAATTGGTGTGAACTGCAGTCCTTCGATGCCCAGTTACGGCAGGCTGAACCAAGTTGATTTCGGCCTTTTGAAGCCTGCTGGCGGCAACGAGCCTGAACGCATATGGTCTCCTGAGCAACGGATTGAACTGAACCGAAAGGCCTTGGACAAGCTTGACATGGTTAACCGCTTCGAATGGCTCAATCCGATGAACGATTGCTTCAAGGTCCAGCGGTTTAGGATCCTGCTGGAATTGGCCGATGGACGAAAGGTCAGCTCCAAGATCGCAACCGGAGTCATTACGTCCGTGCCGACTTGGCGCTATGCCGAGGGAATTTCTCCGGTGCCTGGAGAGAACATCGTGGTGCCTATTGAATTCTGACGTTGTCGTCGTCGAGGTTTTGGTGTTCTGCGAGTGCTTTTGTGTAAATCGAGTACGGTTCAAGGAAATTTGCGCAAGACCAGGCTATAGTCGAGACGATCATCAGCGGGACTAGAATGACGTATCCTCCCGTGACTTCCGCGATTAGGATCACGCCTGTCAACGGTGCCCGCATGACGGCAGTGAAGACTCCGCACATTCCGATTATGACGAGATTTGCGACGGGGAGCTGCACAAGTCCCGTCATGTTGGCGGCATTGGCGAAGGCATATCCTGTGCAGGCTCCTATGAACATCGATGGTGCGAACATGCCACCGTCGCCTCCTGATTCGATCGTCAGCGTTGAGGCGAATGACTTGGTGAAGATGCTGATGGCGGCGATGGCCATTGGGAGGAGGGCGCCCAGCGGGAGCCAAGCCCATCGCGAGTTGGCTTTCAGAAGTCCCTGGGCATCATCGGCAATCAGCAGTTCGATCACTTTATAGCCCGACCCCCTGAGCGCAGGGAAGAGCGCCAGCAATATGCAGAGGATGGAGCCGCCAACAAAAAGACGGTGGACTGGCTTGGGGAATCGACTGTCAAGCTGGTAGTCGATGGCGTAAGTCGATTTGATGACGAAAACCCCCACGAGTGCGCATACGATGGCGCACAGGACGATACTGGGGATTTCCTGCGGAAGCCAGTGGGTGCTTAGGTTGCTGAAGAACTGATGGTTGCCGATGACGATCCTGGAGGTGACCGAGGCAACGGCACTGGACAGAAGAATTGGAACCAGGGCTGAAACCGAAAATTCAGGTAGGAGAACTTCGACAACAAACAAGACTCCTCCAATGGGGCTGTTGAAGATGGCGGAGATGCCTGCCGCCGCACCGCATCCTATAAGAAGGCTCCGTCGCCGATTCACCCTGAAAAACCTGGCTATGTTGGAGCCGATTGCCGCTCCCGTCAAGACGCTGGGAGCTTCCAAGCCAGCCGAGCCGCCGAGGCCAACAGAGAAGGCGCTGGACAAGATGTGGTTGAATGTCTCGATGGCGGGAATCCTGCTCTGCTTCTTCCTCAGGGCAAGAATCAAGGGGGCAAGACTCTTGGCATAACGAGGCCCTCCGAGCTTTTTCTGGATCAAAAACGAGATGGCAATACCCGCAAAGGGAAAGGCAAACCAGGCGAAGTTGCCGGCGATATCGCCAAGACGGTCGCAGCTCCATTGGGATACGTGTCCTAGGAAATCGACGAGCTTGTGGAGGAGCATGGCGGCAAGCCCGGACACGAAGCCGATGAGGATGGCGATGACCAGGAAGAACAATCTGGAGTCGGAGTGTCGCTGCCAACGCTGGCCGATCCAGAGCATGATGCGCAAATATCGATCTTTCATTAACTTTGAGTATCTAGGAATCGGGAGAAAAACACAGGAACATGGGAAGAATGCACAAATTAACAAAATGGTATGCAATCACGAAAAGTCAAGTGATTTGCGTGGCTAAATACTAAAATGGGGATGCTTTGTCGTCACGTCGAATGAGGGGGCGAATGGGCTTTTGTTTTGCTCAAAAAATCATCAGTTTCGTACTCAAATGGCATGTGACATGCATTCTGGATTCGGATTTGGAGGTTTTGGGACTGGGTCGGACGGGGTCGGACGGGGTCGGACGGGGTCGGACGGGGTCGGACGGGGTCGGACAAGTCGGACAAGTCGGACAAGTCGGACAAGTCGGACAAGTCGGACAAGTCGGACAAGTCGGACAAGTCGGACAAGTCGGACAAGTCGGACAAGTCGGACAAGTCG